>NZ_JBEXLA010000032.1:0-127939 GCF_040609715.1 Streptomyces sp. NPDC004610
GAGTGGGGAGTTTCCCTGTCCGCGGGGAGATTTAGTGTCCGCCAGCGGGCGACTGATCGTGTCCGCCACCGGGGAGTTCAAGAAGTCCGTTGACACGCGTGCTGACGAGCTTCGAGGCAGATTTGAGCCTGTACCGGCTGGAGGAGAACGCCCTGAGTCAGCACGCCGCCGAACTCCACCGGCGCACCAGCGGCTACTTCAAAGCCCTCACCTACGTCATCTCCACCGCCGCCGTCCTCGCAATCCAAAGCGGCAGCGAGAACATCACCATGAAGGAGATCGACGCCGCGACAGCACAGCTCGGCTGAGCCGCACGGCGACGCTCCTGCAGACGCTGAGGGCCTGCCACCGGTCGGGTACCACTGCCGCTTGGCTTTTGCGGTACGAGTAGGTTTCCGGCTGGTCACCGCCATGAGCCGCCTGGCGGTTCTTGGCGGCCACCGCTTTGTGGGGGTATCGATACCGCGCTGGCCGGAGGGGTTGAGACAATCTCGCTCTGTCCCCCATCTTTGTGAGGCTGCTGCGTGTTTCCCCAGTTCCACCGGCGCAAGGGCGGTGCTGCCGAACTCGGTGCGGCGGCGCCGGGCGAGCGTGGCCCCTTCGGCGTCTTTCCCGGCGCGGACGAGAAGGACGTCGAGGAGACGTACAGGCCTGCTCTGGACCGGTGGCTGAGAGGCGCCAGCGAAAAGCATCCCGTGCGCATGTGGCTTGCCCGGCCGGACGCGCCGATCTTCCCGGTGAACCTTGATGTTCTGGAGGGAATGCTGGACGCTCTGGACTCGGCTGATGGCGGTGACGCCAGGTGGGCAGCGAAGCGCCGGGAGTTCGCCAGCCTCATGTCCATGGGACAGTTCCTGGAGATGCGGAGTGAGTTCGCCGTCGCATGTGCTCTGGCGTCCGCCGGTATCGGGTATGACCTGGGGAAACCAGGCGAGCCCAATCCCGACTTCCTCATCTTGCCGACCAAGGGCGGCGCCAGTCCGGTCGCGGGCGTGGAGGTGACGTCCGCGTCTCCTCCAGGGATCAACGAGCTGTCCGAGCGCATTGAGGAAGAGCTCCAGCCGCACAGCGGCCTTGGCGTCCATATGGTCTTCAGCCACTACCCCAGCAGGCTGAGGCCCGCAGTCGCGGATGAGGTGATCGCCGCAGTCCATGACCAGGCATCGACCGTGGCTGCCAGCGGAAGCCCGGAACCGGTGGTGATTAATGTCGGTGACGTCGTGATCAACGCCGGACCGCTGACCGTCACTGTTCACGTACGGGAGAGCGAGGAGTGGCTGGGGTGGGAAGTCGCAGGCGCTGAACTCACCGGCCCTATGTCCTCCGCCCTCTACGCCGCGGTCGCAGCCGGGCGCAACCCGGCCAAGGCCGCGCAGGGAAGGTCCCTCGACGGCGTGCCCGTACTCCTGTTGGTCGACCTCTCCCGCTACGGAGCGGCGTGGATGCGGTCCGACTGGGTCTGGGCGGGTTCTCTGGCCGCCTCTGAGGAGGTGACGGCCGACTACCCATTTGCCGGCATCGGTGTCTTCCAGCAGAGGCTGGAGAGTCCTGCCGTTATTGGTGTGGGTGTCGGGCTCTCACCACATCTCGGTCCTGAGTCCCGACAGGCGGCTGAGGAACTGTGCGACGCTCTGGGCTGGGCCTGCTCCTGACCGCCCCGAGCCTGGCGGCTGCGTTGCTACACCCGTGAGGCATGCCCCGGGTGCACACGGCTCAGTCAGGTCCCAGGACGATGAGAGCACCGACTACCTGCAAAACCGCAACCACGTGGGAGGGACCTATGAGCAGTCGTGGTGACATGCATTTCCCGGTCATCATCAACGGGCTCGACTACCTGCACAGCTCGGTCAGTTCGCTGGCGGACGAGCCGGAGGGCCGCGCATTGAAGTACACCGTGCTGCACCTGCAGTTCGCGGCCGAGACTCTGTTCAAGGCACGTCTGGAGCAGCACGATCCGGCCCTCGTGTGGGTGAAGCCGGAGAAGTTCGACGAACGGCTGCACCGTCAAGGCGACTTCAAGAGCGTCGGGACGAAGGATGCGCTTGAACGACTACGTGACAGAGCGAAGATCGCGGACCCGATCGACCCGGACCATGCGGCCTTGAAGGCCTTGGTCGATCTGCGTAACCGTCTCACCCACTTCGGGGCCACCGACACCGCCGTTGCCGTGGAGGCGCGAGCCATCCCTGTCCTTGACCTGCTGCTGACGTTCATCAACGAGGAGCTGCTGCCCCACGACAACAGCGATGCGGCCGCAGAGGCCTGGGAGCTGATGGAGAGCATCAGACCGCTCGTCGGCCGGATCCACGGGCTGGTGAACCACCGCCTGGGCCCTCTGGGCGAGAAACTCGGGCCCGCCGGCGGTCATACGCTGCGGTGCCTGTCCTGCGGCCACTTCGCGGCGCTCGTGACCGGCGACGATGAGCGTCCTGTGGGATGCCTGCTGTGCGGGAAGGCTTATGACGACATTCCGGACGCAGTCGAGGCTTATGGCGTCGGGAGCTTCTACGAAGCCATCACACAAGGCGGGGAGCCGCCGGCTTACGAGTGCTCCGAATGCTCCACTGGGCAGGCATGCGTCGTGCCAGTACCGACAGCCGATGAGCCTGACGGGCAGGTGCTGATATGCCTGTGGGGCGTGCACCCCGTCGAGGGAGTGTGCGGCGACTGTCAGCGTGGGGCTGATTTTGCACTCGACATCGGATTGTGCAGCGACTGCACCGGCAACGCCTACGCACGGTTCTGAGGGGCACCGGGGCGGTTCTGGCTACAAGGCAGTTCGTCGAATCGGGCCTATCAGCCAGTTTCGGCCCCGACGGTCCCGCTGACAAGGCGGACATCTCACGGCCGCCCCTCGGCGTCATCGCGTTGCAAAGACCTCGCAGTCCCGCCCTCCTGGCTCGAAGTCCCGCCCACGGCGTCGCATCGCACCCTCTCCAGCCGCCATACAGGGCTGCGGTACACCGTCGGACCGACTTCGGCGCTCACCGTCACACCGGCTCCGACCAGGGGAAATCGATCCGCACGCCTCCGCAGCACAAAGAAAATCCCGTACTGATCACTACATTCCGAGGCAGCTACTAAACCAGTACTTCAGAGCCCATCAACACTTCTCGTAGGCCATCCCAGAAGTACCTGAATCAGTCCCGAAACGATCACTAGAACACCAGCTCAGACAACCCACCAATCTAGTGATCGTCGGCAGATTCATCACACGGCGGGCGGCGACACCGTCGGCGGTGCAGACGACAAGGTCGCTTTCCTGGAGCAGCGGTCTGATGCGGTCGGCGTCGTCGATGACATCGAGGACCAGAGGGACGACTGTGGTGTCGGGGCGCAGGGAGGCGAGTTCTTCGGCGAGGGCGGTGGCTTTGGGGCGGCCGACGTGACGGCGGCCGGTGGTGTGGCGTACGAGGTTGTGCCAGGAAAGGCGGTCGGGGTCGACCAGGGTGAGGTGTCCGATGCCGTAGCCGGCGAGAGCGTGCGCGGCGGCGGATCCGATGCTGCCGGTGCCGACGAGCATGACGCGTGTGGTGTGAAGGTCCCGGACGGGCCAGTGGTCCTGGAGTTGACCGATGCCGGTGATCGGCGGCTCGACGAGGGAACCGCGCGGGTACGCGCCGTCGCGTCCGATGCGCCAGGCGACGATGTCGGACACCTCGTGCTCGGGAAAGGATTCCTTCGCATCCGGTGCGTAGGTCAGGGCGATGTACGGATTGACGCCGGGGTTCTTGTAGCCGCCGGTGAGGTGCTCCTGGAACACCGACAGGGGTATGCCCGTGCCGAGTCTGCCGCTCAGCTGGCGCCAGTAGAGATGGAGCACGGGAGCCACGCGGTACCAGCAGCCGGACAGGCTGACATCGCCGCCGGCTGCGAGCAGGGTCGGGCCCGGTGAGGCGTCGACGGGGAGGATCACGCCGTCGGAAGCGGAGATGCCTCGGATGACGGCCAGGTCCTCGTGGTTGCCGCGCAGGGTCATCAGACCCCAGGGGCCTGCCTGGCGGATGGTGGCTGCGGCGCGATGGGGAACGAGGATCAGCACGAGGGCTCACTCCCGGGGTCTTGATGATCCCGTGCCGTGTCAGGCGGAGTCGCCGGGCTGCTGGGCGTGGGCTTCTTGACGGGCGGGTGGGTGAGGAAGTGGTCGAAGCGGTCGTCCTCGACAATGCCGCGGTCGGACATCTGTGTGATGGCCTCGTGCTTCATCAGCGCGTACTCCACTTTCCATGCCGCGGCCTTCAGGAGCAGATCGACCACGGACTCCCGGCCGGTCCACAACGAGTCGGCGCGCAGGAGACACAGGGTGCGGTCGCCGTTGACATGCCAGCGTGACTGCGTCCACTCGGCCGGCTCGGGAACCGGGTCGAGAGGGAAGATGTGCGGCGGCACCATGGGATAGGCCTGCCGGTAGACCATCAGGACGTGGAGCCCCGTGGTTCCTGTCCAGTCCGTGAGGTGTGCGGGCTGGGGCCGGTCGAACGGCCACAGCGGCAGGATGCCGTGCCAGCTCCCGGCGCCTTCCGCGTCGTAGACGAGGTCGGGGAAGGCGCCGGTGATCTCGCGCTGGTCCCGTTCGAAACGGCGTGGCTCGGCGGCCCACCATGTGAGGGGGGCCGGCTGCGCCGCGGACCTGTGAGGATCGGTGGTGGCCGTCATCCCTGAGGTGCGTCCTTGATCGGCCGGGGGGTGATGAGGGCGGGCGCACCGGTGATCAGGGCCGGTGCTCCGACGGGGTTTGCGGGCTTCGGCGGGGCGGGGAAGGAGTTGCCCAGGATCTCCTGCCACAGGCGCAGGGCCTGGTCGGTGTGACCGGCCGCGGCCGCGGCGCAGGCCCGGTCGGCAAGCTCGGCGGCTTCGGCGAGCGCGATCTGCAGACCATCGTAGTCAAGGTCGGGCTGGATCTCACCGCACAGGCCTGCCGGGTCCCTCACGCCCTCGTTGACGCGTGCTGCCGCGGCGGTGAAGAAGGTGCGCAGTCCGTTGGGGCGGTTACCGGACGTGGGCATGCAGTCGAGAGCGAGGACCTCGATGACAAGCGACTTGATCCGTCCTGTGACCGCGGCGTCGTGACGCCACTGCTTCAGGACGCGGACCAGGGGGCGGAAGTGCTCCCAGTCTCGCTGGCCGTCGGCCACGAGGTTGATCAGGTGCTCGGGGTCGGCGGGCACCCAGGTCTGGGTGAGCTTCTCGGGGATGAGGAGAGTGTCGTCGGCCTGCCGCAGGGCCGGCATCACGTCGACGGTGAACGCGTTCTCGTCGTCGGGGTCGTCCAGGAAGCACTTGACCGCGTGGTTCCTCGGCAGTGCCAGCCGGACTTCGTTGCCGTGGCTGCCGTTGGTCTTGCCCAGCAGCCGGTTGACCTGGCTGCGGGCGTGGTCCAGGGCATGCTCGGAGCTGAGGCCGGCGCTGCCCCAGTCGGGGTGCTGGGAAGCGTCGTAGACGGCGATGATGTCGACGTCGTTGATGGGCTTGAGCTGGGTACTGCGGCGCAGCGAGCCCGAGCCGAACGCCTCGGTGACATCGGGCTCGCTGATCAGCGCCCTTTTGAACAGATCACGCCGGTCCCGGGCGAGCCTGGTCTGGCCCACGTCCTCGTTGACGCTTCTCTGGAAGTCATCGAACGCCTCGTCGATCCGCACGATGCCTCCTCGATCTCGCGTGTCCAGCCCTGGTTCCACACCGAATTCGGCCGCCTGGTGGGGCAGGCTTCGTCCGTGTCCGGGAGGCATCGGGCAGCTGCCAGCCAGCGTAGACACCGCCACTGACAACGCCCCCTGAGAAGGGGTAAACCACCCCCGTCAACAGGCAGCGAGGAACCTGAAGCCGGTGGGGAGCGGTACCGAAACCTGCGGAGATCACAACGCGATACGATCCCTGTGGCCCCAAACTCACCGCTCCCGCAAGAGCGTCTCAATGAGATTGAAGCGGAGCCTCAGACTTTCAAGCTTCGCAGGTCAGAGCCTTGGAAGCCGCCATAGAGCGGCCATCAACGATCAAGATCAGCTTCTCAGTCAGTGAAGGCCTGCAGGCCAGCGAATTGAAAGCTCGGCCCAAACTTCAACCCGACTGAGACGACATAACCGGGCAGTTGCGGGTGCTGGGCAAGGAGAAGAACGCGCCCGGCTCGGGAAGGATGTGGCGCGCGACGGTGCCCGCCGAACAGCGTGCGCTGATCACCAGCACCATCGAGAGCGCCGAGGAACAGCTGCTCCAGTTGCGCGGGGTGCAGACTGGACCGACCGCCGACATCGCCCAACAGCTTCTGCGCAACCTCCGCCACAGCGCCGCCCTGATCGACAACGCCTGGAAGCGGACCGCCCTGGCCGCGGTGAACGCCGGGATGCCCCTGGAAGAAGTCGCCCAATGTCTCCCGACGCCTTGATGACCATGCTCGCGGCCGGCTAGGAAGACGGCGGCTGAGAATCGTGTTCGTAGCGGGCGCGTTGGCTGTTGGCCGATAACAACACTCGTCGGTGGCAGAAATACTGAAAACGCGGGCGCGCGGCCGGGCAGGAGTTGGCTGGCGCGAGTGATCAGCGCAGCAGAAACCCGGCCCGGAGGCCGGCCAGAGCGGGCCGCACCGTGCGGAAGCGGCTTCGAGGCGGTCTTCCTCGACCCTCTCGGGCAGATGGTCCAGCAGCGATGGGCGGACGCGACCCTGGCAGTGGCCTTCGAGGACCTGCCGCCCGTCTCCGCGTTCCCGGCGATCCCGGGGCGGCGGTGGGGACCGGGCCTGTGGTGGTCGGCCACGACCGGACGGCACGTGGCGGCCGGGTCGAACGCGATGCGCCTGCAGCTGATGGTCCTGGACCGCGCCCCGGAGGTGACCGCCCTGGCGGGCCGGCCGGTGCGGCTGCTGTGGCGCAACCACCGCGGACAGGTCCGCTCCTGGGTTCCGCAGCTGTTCGCCCGCTATACCGACGGCACCGCCCTGCTCGCCGACTGCCCCAGCCACCCCGACTCCGGCGGCGAACGCGCCCTGAACGCCGCGGAGGCAGTAGCGGAAGCCTGCGCGCACCTCGGCTGGACCTACCGGCGCCTCGCCCCGCTCGACGACATCCTCGCCGCCAATCTGAAATGGCTGGCCGGGTACCGTCACCCCCGCAACGCCGGCCGCCCCGGCCTCATGCGCGCCGTCCTCGACGCATTCGCCCAGCCCCGGCCCCTGCTCCAAGGCGCACAAGCGGCCGGCGACCCGATCGAGGTTCTCCCTGCCCTCTTCCATGCCCTGTGGCGCAGACAGCTGACAACCGACCTGGACCGCCCCCTGCACAAGCAGGTCCTGGTCGGCCCGGCCCAGAGCCGAAACAGCCTGGACAGGACGGGAGGCCGCAGGTGAGCGCCCGGCGCAACGCCCGGCCGGCGCTCAGGGTCGGGGCTCACGTCCGCTTCCGCGGCGTGAAGTGGCAGGTGGTCGCCCTGGCCGGGCAGGACATCCACCTCATCGGCCCGGACGGGGGCGGTCAAGCGGTGCTCGCCGGGCACCTGTTCGCCGACCCCGGTTTCACGTCATCGGGGCCGACGTGCCCCAGGCGGCCCCGCAGTGGGGGCTGTTCGAGACCGCCCCCGCCGCGGCGCGCGAGAAGGCACTGGCCTGGCAGCGGCACGTCAGGGAAGTCGAATGCGGCCTTGCCGGCGGGCTGGGCAGTGACGGGCTAGTGCGGCCGCAGTACGACCCCGCCCAGCACACGCTGGCCCAGCGGGAGCAGGCCAAGGCTATGGAGCTGACCGCGCTCGGCTTCGGCCGCGTCTCACGCACCACGGTCCAGCGCATGCGCCTCGCCTACCGCAAACACGGCCTGTGGGGGCTCCTGGACCACCGCAGCACTCGCGCCGCGAGCCCGACCGGGCGGGCCGACGAACGGGTCGTCGCCGCCGTCCGCAAGGCGCTGCGTCGGCGGCGCGGCCGCTCCAAGGGCACCATCAACGGCCTGTTCCCCCTGATCAACAACATCCTGGAAGACCGGCACGGCCCCGGCACGGTGCCCACGCCGTCCCAGGCCACGCTGTACCGGCTCGTCACTTCTCTCGCCCGTCCCGGCGAACTGCCCACCGGGCCTGTCCGGGCCATTCCCGCCAGCTTCGACGGACGGGCCTTGTCCCGCAGCAGGTCGTGGACCTGCTCGGTCGTCCCGTCCGTCTCCCACTTCGCGTAGTAGTCGCACACCGTCTTGTACGGCGGGAAGCCGTGCGGCAGGTACTCCCACGTGATGCCGGTGGGGTTGACGTACAGGATCGCGTTGACGATCTCCCGCAGACCGTGTACCCAGGCCACCGTGCCAGGACCCGTCCGCCCGGCCCGCCAGACGGCGAAGACCGGCTCGAGCAAGGCTCAGCGGGCATCGGACACATCACTTCGGTACGGACAAACGCTCAGCCGCACACCCAGCAACGACCACCAACGCGGCCTCGATGGAGGAGCGGCGCCCGGCCGCGATGACGAGGGCCGTCCGTCCGGGCGGGGAGCGCACCCAGACGGACGGCGGATGAGCGGGTTCCGGTGCCTTGGCTGCCGGTCAGGTGATGGCGAACCCGGGGTAGCCGCTGGTGGCGACCTCGTCGCACTTCTGCCGGTAGGCCCCCACACCACCGGTGTAGGAGAGGAAACGTCGTGGCTTGCCGGACACGTTGGATCCGGTGTACCAGCTGTCGGTGCCGGGGAGCAGTGTTGCGGCGACGGTCTGCTCGTGATGCTCGACCCAGGCGTCCTCGGCTTCCCTGGTGGCCTCGATCGTGGTGGCGCCCTGGGCTCTGACGTACGTGATGGCGCCGCTGATCCATTCGGCCTGCTGCTGTGCACAGGTGGTCATGTTGCACAGCGCGGCTGACGGTGCCAGGGGGGCTCCGATGGTGAACAGGTTGGGGTAGCCGTGTATGCCGAGGCCCATCAGTGTGCGGATGTCACGGCTCCACTCCTCGGCGAGACTGCGGTTGCCGCGCCCCCGCACATCGACGCGGGCCAGCGAGCCGGTACCGGCGTCGAAGCCCGTTGCCAGCACGATGACGTCGAGTTCGTGGACGGTGCCGTCACTGAGGACGATGCCCTCCGGGACGATACGCGCGATCGGGTTGTCCCGGACACCGACCAACTCGACGTCCGGGCGGCGGTAGACCTCGAGGTAGTTGTCGTCGAGAGGGACCCGGCGGGTACCGAAGCCGTAATCGGAGGGCACCAGGATGCCGGCGAGCCGATTGTCTCCGAGGCGGGCGCGCATCTTGCTCCGGACGAACTCCGAGATCTCGTCGTTGACCTCGCGCTCGAAGAAGAGGTCGGCGAATCCGCCCACCCAGAGCCTGAGCGAGCCGTCCGCGTAGAGCTCCTCCATCACCTCACGGCGCCGCTGCGGGGTGTACTCGGCCCAGACGTGCGCGAAGTCGAAATCGAATCCGGCGAAGGTGTGCGGCACGGCCGAGCTGACTTCACCGAAGCGGGCCTTGTAGGCGGACTGCTCCACCTCGCCGTAGACGCGGTTCCTCATCGGGAGTACGTACTGCGGCGTACGTGCGAAGACGGTGAGGTGCCGGCCCCTTCCGGCGATCGTCTGGATCACCTGGATACCGGTGGCACCGATGCCGACGACTCCGATGCGTTTGCCGGTCATGTCGGCGTCCCCGGCCGGCCATTTCGCGGTGTGCAGGATGTCGCCGGAGAAGCTGTCCTGCCCCTCGAAGACATTCTCCAGGGGTGCGGAGAGCGGTCCGGCGCAGCTGACGAAGAACTGCGCGTCGACCGTGTCACCGCGGTCCGTGCGCACCGTCCAGCGGCCGCGGTCCTCGTCGAACACCGCGCTGGTGATCGTCGTCGAGAACCGTATGTCGCCCCGGAGGTCCAGCCGGTCCGCGACGTACCGGGTCCAGCGCTGGATCTCGGGCTGACCGGGGAACCTCTCGGTCCAGCTCCAGCCCTTGTAGAGCTCCTCGTCGAACATGTACTGGTAGACGTGGGACTCGCTGTCGAAGCGCGCACCGGGATAGCGGTTCCACCACCATGTCCCGCCCACGTCACCGGCCTTGTCGAAAACCAGCACACGCAGTCCCAGCCGGCGCAGAAGGTGCAGCTGGTGGAGCCCGGCGATGCCGGCGCCGAGAACGACGGCGTCCACCTCGACACGCTCCTCGTCTGTCGCGCGGTACGCCGCCGGTAAGGACGTTTCCCCTGCGGTGGTCATCCTGACTCCTTCACTTCGGGCGCGTACGGAGAGTTCAGGAACCGGGCGCTGCCGGCCCGTCGGGTGCCGCCGGGCAACGCGTGGTCCCCCCTTAGCTTCCTGAGAGCGGGAGCAGAGTTGCCGGCCGCTCGGCATCAGGTATCTCGACCAGTCCTTCCCGGAGCCGGGCCGGGTGATGCGCGGCATCGGCCCGGAGCCCGGCGGCGACTCCTTCACCCCGGAGGCTCTCGGGCGGGTGTTCGAGGACACCCTGCGCGCCGGGGCGGACCCGGTGGAGGGCGTCACCCACACGGTCCATGACCGTTGCGCTCACTTCCGTTGCACTCAGCTCGAGACGCTTTGCCTGCTTTTCAAAATATTTGACAGCTTTTCATGTATTCCGCCATACCTTGTCCGCCACTTCCAGTGAACGAGCGAAAGGTAATGTCATGCGACGAACTGAGTACGCTGCGCGACAGGTCGCCAAGCGCCTGAAGGTGCCCGCAGTCGTCTTCCGGTGGGCCCTGCACACCGGCCTGATCCCAACCCCGGACGCGTCGCGCTGCCGGTGGTCCCGGGCCGCCGTGGAGGCGCTGGACGCCGACGCCATCCGGGCTGCGATGCCCTTCCCCGCCGATCTCCGGCGAAGCGGCGGCCGACCGGATCTCCGAGCGCTCGCCACCCCGAATCCGACCGCGTACGGCGAGCGGGCGAGCCTTCGTGGTGCGCCGGTTCGTCGACCGCGGCCTGCTGGCCGACCCGAGCGCGAACCCGGACGGAACGCAGCACCACCCCGGCCAGGTAGCGGAGGTCTGCCTCCGAGAGGATCTGGCGGACATGGTCGCCGCCGACATCCCGCTCGGGCCTGAGCAGGCAGCCGTCCGGTTGGGGGTGCGCCGTGCCGACCGCGACCAGATGGTCCGGCTCGGCTGGGTCCGCTCCCCGCAGTCGATCGAGGTCCGCTTCGGCACCAGCCGGGGCCTGAGCTCGAGGCCTGGCTGGAAGCAGTTGCGCGGTGGAGAACGACCGGCGCTCTCCGCCCGCGGTGCTGCGTCCGGCACCCGCGCCTACACTCGCTTGAGTCTGCGGGCGCCCTTACAACGCTACGCCGGTACTCCCCCGGACGGCCGCGCCACCGTCACGCCCGGGACCGACCCCCAACTCCCCAAACCCCCCAGCTCTGCAGACCCCCGGACGGACACACCAGTCGGCCCACCCGGACAGACGTCAGAGTCAGGCCAGGCCCCCGTTGCTGCCGGACCGCGCCCTTGACCCGTGCCCGGCCGGGGGAACGATCGAACCAGACACGGCGAACGGGCGGGGAAGAGGGTCTTACCTGTGTCACCCACCTCTAGGTCAGGCATGAGCCCACCGCCGGAACAGTGCCCACCCACAGCGCTACGAAGGTCCGTCTCCGCCCACCGCAACGACGGCGGCGAGGCTCAGGCGCACGGTTCAGCCGGGTCCAGGGCCTCCACTCACTGCACCGGGCCGTGCGAGGTCAGAGCCGTAACGGCCGGCCAAGCCGGGCCACCGCAATCGCCCTGCTCGCCACGGCGGCCGACAACTCGTAGGCGCGCACCTGCTCGAAGGTCAGCTGGACCCCGCTCCGTCCGGACCCAGCACCGTACGAACAACCCAATCCCACCTCGATGTTCCCCCGTCCGGGGCCGCACCCTCAACCAGACAACCGGGACGCGCCCACTCGGGAGATCAAAACCGTAACCCTTCCTCGGGTAATGGTCACGTCGGGTAGCTGGTCGGTGGTTTGGCGAGGTCAGATCTGCTTCCCGGGAGCGGCTCCCGGCTGGCGGTGGGCTCCGTCCATGACTAGCCTGCTCCCGTCCGGTGGGTGCCGCCAGATCCTCTGGATCCTCCGGAGTGGCGTGCACAGTTCCTGGACATCTTAGAACTCCTATCAAAGTGTGAGTGCCCTCAGCCTCGTCGGCAGGTGATGCTGCAGGCGAGGCTGAGGCAGGCTTCGTGGATGTCATCGCGGATCTCCCAGCCGATGCCGGGTCGGCGGAACCAGTGCAGCAACGCGAAGCTCTGCTCGATGACCCACCCGGTGCACTCCCAGTCCTGATCCGTGTTCGGTGCCGCACCGCGCAATGACCGGGTAATCCCGGCGGCCCGGACCTGGTTGCGGAACTTGTCGTGGTCGTAGTCCCGGTCGGCGTAGATCGTGTCCGGCTGCTGTCGGGGGCCGTCCGCGCCGTCGCGCACCAGCGGACCTGCCTGGATCAAGGGCATGAGCCGACTGACGTCGTTGCGGTTGCCGCCGGCCAGTGATACCGCGAGGGGATTGCGTGCACTTCGGTGATCAGATGGTGCTCGGAGCCTATTCCGGGTACGGAGGACCGGGCCCGGTCCAGTTCGGGCCGCCTTTCACGGGCCCGCACGCGGGAGCCGACGATCACCGCCCGCGAGCAGTCCAGACCACCGGCGCCATGCAGTTCCGCCACAGTGATTCATTCAGGCACTGCCAGACACTCGCGTCGTTCCAGGGCCGCAGACGCCTCCAGCAGGTCATACCCGAACCGAAGCCAGCCCAGTTCACGGGACAGGAACTCCCACGGGGTACCGGTGTAAAGCACGAACAGGATGCCCGACAGCACTCTACTGCCGTCCAGACGCCTGCGCCTGGGGTGACCGCCCGGAACAGCACCATCGCAAGCAACGACTCGACCCGCGCCCACAACTCATCCGACGCAACCCACGGATGCCCCTCACCCTTCCTCGCACACCGGCCAAAAGGCCGCCAGACTCACGCATTCCAAGGATATAGGCGCTATTCAGCAAGGAGTTCTTAGTGCCCGCGATCGGCGCGGGCTGGCCCGGTCAGGTCTTGTGCGATTGGTGCGGCCGGCACAGTCAGGGGTGCGGACAGGTCGGTCGCCCGCCCGGCGCATCGGCACACAGAGGTTGTTGGCTGGTCCGGTGCAATGCTCCGGCTCACGGGGCGAAGCCGGTCGGCAGGCACCGTGAGCCGACCTGCTCGTCGTCGTGGTTGTAGATGCCCGCCCGGAACACCCCCGCAGCACGGGGCCTGCGGCTTGGTGAGCTGGGCTCTTGTCGGCGATCGTCAGGGTTTTCGTTCAGCGCACCATCACGCCGACCGTTGCACCGTCGAGGCCCCTGGCCCGAGGTCCTCGCCGACCGTTCGCCGCGGGCCCTGCGCAGTGCGGCGGACCTCGGTCGCCGCAGCCTGCTGGTGTGCCTCGATTACGCGACGGTGACTGTCCGGCGGGGTGCGGTGCTGTTCCGGGCGTGGGCGACTGGGGGGCGAGATCGGTGGCCACGACGAGCCGTTCGGCTAGACCTTCTGGTGAAGAACGCCTGAACCGTCCCCGCTGGAGGTTCCTGCCCGGCGGGCGAGGGGGGGTGCTGTCGGCCGGGGGTGGTTGCGGCAGGGCCAGGGGAGGGTGGCGGTGAGGAGCCATTCGACCTGCTCGGCGAAGTGGGGTTCGGGGACGGGGATCTCGACGCCGGGGTGGCGGGCGTAGTGCCGGGTGGCGTTCTCGGCGACGTAGTGGGTCAGGGCGTTGATGCTGTGCCGCATCGGGCGGGATCCGAAGGCAGTGGTGAGGCGGCTGAGGGTGCGCAGCACGGTGGGGAGGCTGGCGTCGAAGGAGACGCATTCGGGTGGGCTGGTGCCGACGACGGTGAGGGCGTCGGTGCCGGGCTCGGTGGCCTCGGTGTTCTGTCGGGCCTGGCGGTGGTAGAAATCGGCGGCGTGTGTCTCGCCGCGGGAGCTGTGGTAGAGGGAGAGGGTGTGGCAGGCGGGCGGGTGGCCGTCGCCGGCGGCGTACTGCCACCAGAAGCGGGCGCCGTCCTCGATGCCGGCGATGTGCAGGGCACAGCCCAGGAGCCAGGCGGAGTGCAGGTCGGGCATCTGGTCGGTGAGGAAGTCCAGGGTGTCGCTGCGGACGGTGTCGAGGGCGGTGGTGCACAGGACCAGCAGTTCCTGGGAGCGGCTGGTGTCGCCGGTCGGGGCGGTCCGGCGGCGCGGGGTTTCGGCGGTTCTGCCGTGGCCGGGACCGGGACCGGCGTTGGAGGGGGGGTGGGTTACGGGGACGGGGCGGACGGGCGGGGCCAGGTCGTCGTCGGGGTAGGGGGCGGTGTCGTAGGGGTGGGGGTCGTCGGGGATCTGGGGGCGTGGGCGCAGGCGGGCGCGGGCGAGGAGCTGGTCGATGGCAGTCATGGGGGTGAGGGTCACTCCGGGGTCGGTGGGGTCAGGAAGGTCTCCACGACGAAGCGGGCATGGTGGTCGACGGAGTGCGTGTAGGCGGGGGTGCGGCCGAGGACCTGGGCGATCCTCTCCTGGGGCAGGCCGCACAGGTGGTGCAGGACAGCGACGTCCATGTGGCTGTCGGACAGCCTGGTGATCGCGTCGAACAGGTCGATGAGTTCGGTCAGGTCGACGAGATGGCCGGGGGTGGCGGCGTGATCGTGGAGTTCGCGGGTGGAGAAGACCGCGGCTCTGAGGTCGAGCCGGCCGTCGTGGTGGCGGGGGGCGCGGGTCATGACACGGGAGCGGAACAGTTCCCAGGCGTAGCGGTGGAGGTTCTCGTTCGTGGTGGCGTCGTCCCACAGGACCCAGAGCATGTCGAAGCTCTCGCTGACGACGTAGTTCGTCCTGCTGTCGGTCAGCAGGAAGGCGCGCGCGTAGTCGGCGTAGGCGGCTTCGACCTGGAGGGTGAACCCCGCATGGGCCGGCGGGGGCGGCTCGCCGGGGTGGGCGACCTGGTCCAGGCCGTTGCGGATCCAGTGCTCTGCCCTGCCCGCCTCGCGGGCGGCTGCGATCCACAGTCGGCGCAGGGGTGGGATGGGCAGTTGAAGGGAGCGTACGACGCTGAAGACCATCTCCCAGGCCGGGAAATAGCCGACGCCTCGCAGGAGTTCGCTGATCCGGGTTCGCGAGTAGCCGGAACGCTCCACGACGTCGTCGAGGGTGGTGCCCTGGGAGAAGAGGACGGTGCGTACGGGTTCGAGCAGGGCCCGGTGTGCGGGCCCTGCGTTCCGGTCGATCGGGGCCGGCGGCCGGCCGCGTTTCGGCCCGGTCACGGGCGGGGGCTTGGCCGGCCCCGGGGAGGGCATCACTGTGGCGCCTCCTGACCCTCACCCGGACAGGATCTGGAATGCCCGGCCAGCGGGGAGGGGTCGGGGGTGGTCAGGGAGGGGACGAACTGCTGGACGAGCAGGACCAGCGGGGGCAACAGGATCGCGGCTGCGGCCGCATGCCCGAGCACGACCATCAACGTGCTCCACAGGAAGACCGCCACCAGGACGGAGACGGCCCACAATCTCTTACGCGACATCGCACTCGGTTTCTGTGAGCGAAGAAGCAACAGCCCTTCCCGGCACCGGTGCTGAAGCGGCACCGGGAAGGGATCGCCAGAATGACCCCCATCCCCCTCGCCACGCCACGTGATCGCCGAATCACGGAAAAATCAACGCCCGTGCCACCCCGGCGCTGCCTCCCCCGCACCGCACCGGGCCGTACGGGCCACAGGTTCAGCACTTTGGGGTAGAAACAGCACTTCTGCCCACCATCGGTTGGGGTTCCTGCATCATGAAGGGGACTGGCGCCGTTCGACGCCGCACTCCGTGCGGCCCCCTGTGCTGAAGCAACATCCAAGAGGGGGCCGCACGATCAGTCCCTCCCCAGCCACCTCCTCCCTCGCGACCCGCCTGGCTGCGGCGGAGAGGTCCGCTCGGAGCAAGGTCCTGGGCTTGTACCGACGCGCCCGGTGGACGCAGGGCGCGGGGACCCAAGGGGCAGGTGACGGCGTACCGGCCGGGATCTCGCCGTGCTGAGGCGGGTACCCGACTCCCGCGCGGAATGAGGCTCCGCGCGGGAGGGGGACGCGGGCGCGGTGTGCTGGGTGGGGTCAGCTGTGCGGCTTCTTCGAGGGTGTGTGGTTGAGGACTCCGACGCCGGCCGGTGTAGTTGCCGACGTGGGTCCGGCGTTCCTGGCAGTTGGACCGCCGTTGGTCGCCGCTCGCCCTGGGAGCAGACGGTGGGCAGGTGTGGCATCGTCCGGCCAGTGGGGTCCGGTCGGGATGGGGCGGCCACGGGTGCGCCGACTGTCCGGAGCCGAGAGAGTCACGCAGGAACGCCGCTGGAACATCCGGCGGCCGGATCGATCCGTGGTCGGGGGCGAAACCGGCCTGGGCCGCGCTCTGCTCGACGGCCCCGGAGCCGGACCGCGGGGCCGTCGGCGACGCGACGCGGTTGCGAGGAACGGGCGCAGGGAGAGGCAGCCGACCGCAGGTCCGGGAAGTGGCCGGTCGGTCGCCTCCCCTGCGGGGGTCTCGGCTCCGGCTTCCAGCCGAACGGCGGTGCCAGGGGCCTGGTTTGTCCGACTTCAGCATCTGCGTGGCGTCCCGATGCGCGGACGGTGACTCGGGTTCGCTGAAGTGCGGGTCGGGTCGTCCTGCTGCCCCAGGGCTGCCGGTGGATGACTGATCTCCGACAAGCGAAGAACGGGGTGGCTGGCATGGACGGGGGAATGCTGGAGCCGCGTGACTTCAGGGATTTCGCCGGGTTCGTGGCGGTGATGCGTCAGTTACGGCAGTGGGCGGACCTGAGCTAGCGGGAGCTGGTGCGCCGCGCGGGTGCGGTGGGGGACGTGCTGCCTCGTGCCACGCTCTCCGCGGCGCTGAGCGGGCAGGAGCTGCCCCGGGAGGAGTTACTGGCCGTCTTCGTCCGGGCCTGCGGCGGCGACGAGGCCACGATCGAGGTCTGGGTCACGGCACGAAGGCGTCTGGCCGTGGAGGCAGAACGGCTGCCCCGCGAACTCCGCCCCGGAAACCACACCGTCGGCGGGACTGGAGCCTCAGCCAGACGGGTACGGCGGGGCGGTGGAGGAGACCCCGGGCGGTGCCTGCCACGGCGGGGCGGACGATACCGGCACCAGGACCGGTACCGGGATCTGGATCGGGACCATTGGAACGGCCGGGAACGCCTGGAGGGTGGGTCACGACGAGTGGGCCCAGGACGCTGCGGGAGCGTATCGGTCTCGGCCGAGGAGCCGGTGCCTGGAGGAGCCGACCGGGACGTTCTCACCGGCGACGAGGCCGCGGAGGGCTCCCCTGCCGTGCCTGCTGGGGCGGACTCCCTTCCGGTGGGGACGACGGCAGAGCCGCGCCGTGTCCGGCTGCGGCGGGCGGCCGTGGTCATCACGGTTGCTGCCGTTGTCGTGTTCGTGACGGCCACGGCAGCAGGCATCCTCGATCCCGGCCACGACGCCGCAGAGCCGGCGGACACCCGGACCGGTCGCCCCACGGCCACGGTCTGCCGGACACCGTCCGCAAAGTCGCCCGGCAGCACCGGCCCCGATCCCACCGGCACCGGACCGGAATCCGAACCCGCCCGAACACGGGACGCAGCGCAGCCGACCCCGGCCGGCAGCAAGGCCCAGCCGAAGGAACCGCCCCCGACACCGAGTTCCTCGCCATCGCCGACCCCCGGTTCTGCGCGGCCATCGTCTACAGGCTCCCCTTCGACGCCACCATCATCGAAACCGGCACGGAGATCTGACGGCTTGCCCGGACGAGGGCCAGACGGCAAGAGCCGGGCAAGCAGTCATGGCGAGCGAGTACAGGCCGAGCACACAGAAGCTATGGTCAGAGTGTGTGGTGGAGGGGAGCCGCACCTACCCATCGGTGGTAGGTGTCTACGTCGACATTGCTGCCGCACACGATGGTGACGACGTGCCGGCCGACGAAGCGGTCGCGGTCTTCGAGCATCGCCGCGATGCCGAGGGCGGCGGACGGTTCGACGACGAGGCCGGCGTGGTCGAGGAGCAGCCGCATCCCTGCGACGATCGACTCCTCACGGACGAGGACGGCGTCGTCGGCGACCAGAAGGAGGTCGTCCAGGACGGCCGGGATGGGATACCGGCCCGCGACGCCGTCGGCGATGGTGTCGGCCGAGTCGGTGGTGACGACACGGCGCTGCCGCCACGAGAGCGTCAACGCCGGGGCCCCCAGGGGCTGGACGCAGATCACCTCGACTCCGGGCACCAGGGACTTCATCACATGACCCACACCGGTGGCCAGCGCCCCTCCGCCGAGAGCGATCAGGACGGTGTCAAAAGACGGCACGGTGTCCACCAACTCCAGGCCGATGGTCGCCGCTCCCTCGCAGGTCTCGATGTCCAGACTGTCCTCGACCAGCCGGATGCCGTCGTACCGTGCAATGGCCGCCGCGCGCTCGCGCGCCATCTCGTGGTCGCCGTCCACCAGTTCCAACCGGGCGCCCAGTGCGCGGATGCGATCAAGCTTGACCCGAGTCGCAAAGCGGGATGCCACGACGGTGACGTCGAGACCCCGGCCTCGACCGGACCATGCGAGAGCCTGCCCAAGGTTGCCCGCGCTCGCACACACCACGGCTCGCGAAGCACTGTCGGCGAGCCGGCTCGCGACCAGTTCGGTGCCACGGGCTTTGAAGCTGCGGATCGGGTTCGCCGTTTCGAGCTTGATGCTCACGGTGCACCCGAGGCCCGGCTCCAGTGCCTCGCAGCGGTACAGCGGAGTGTCGAGGAAGACCGGGTCGATTACCCGGCGAGCCGCCCGGATTCGAGCAGTGTCGAGACGCGTCTCCGGCATGGCACAGGAGCATAGCGCCGCCCGCACAGTTCCCTTCGGGTGAACGCCCGGTGATTGGTGTCGGCATTGGGAGGCTTTCAGCCGGAGCTGCCCACTCTGGTGGTGGTGGTGGCGCTGCGTGCGGCGTGGTCCGCCGAGGAGGAGAGCTGCGCGCTTTCGGGCAGGTGTACGCGGGCAGGAGAAGGCGGCCCACCGAGGGCGGGTTCTTTCGGAGGGCCTGGGCCTCGCGGCCGGTCGTGGAGGGGTATGCGGCCGAGGTCTGCCAGTAGGACATCGCTGTCCTGGAGCCGGTGGTCCCGTCCCATGTGCGAGTCGTCGTCGATCCGGACGCCGTGATGGGCCCGCAGTCCGGCCGCCGCTGTCGCAGTTCTGGTGCTGAAGCGAGTCCAACGAATGGAGCCCCACGGACGAGTTCTACTGGGCGGCTCACCCATCTGTACACGGCACCCCGACCAGCCACCACCCGACGAACGACCGCCGGTCTGCGCGGTGCCGGCCGCCCGCCCTCGTACCGGGTACGGTCCGCCTCGGAGCCAGGACGCCGGTGCCGGGCGGCTGCCGGGGTGGCCACTGAGACCGCCGTGCGCAGGCGGACCACCACCCCGCCCGTAACCGGGTGGTGAACCTGGACCGGAACGCCCTCGCCAACAACCCCAAGCACGCCGCGCACGAGCACCAGACCACGACCCCGACATGTCCGGCGAAGCTCAGCCTCGGAGTGCACCCGCCTCGATCCCACCACGGAACGCGGACCACCCGACCTCCGAGAAGCGAAGCGGGGTGAGACGCGGATCCTTGGAATCGCGGATCGCGACCGCGATGCCCGGCAACTGCGCCACTTCGACGCAGTCCCCGTGCACCAGGCTGTAGGACGACCTACGCCAGACCGCGTGAGCGGTGTCCCAGGCGCGGAGTTCGGAATTCCGCACGATCTCCTCCTTGTTCGATGCGATTACAGGCCATTGGTACCCGCCTCAGTCGGCCTCTACCAGTCCAGCCGATCGCACCCGCCCTCCTCAGCGGGCCTGACCTGGCCTATCCTTCCGATCCCGGCGGCGCGCCGAGCTGTTCGAGCGCCCCTTGCATGTCCCAGTTGAACCAGGCTTCCGCGATCCTCCCGTCCTCGAACCTCAGGGTGGTCTGACCGCCCACCTCGAAGGTTCTGCCGGTGGGAGGGAATCCCTCGTACTCCCCGATATGACGCCCCCGGACCGTGAACCGCGCCGCCACGAGCGTGTCCTCGGCGACCATGCTCTCCGCCGTGTGCCGGAGCCCGAAGGCCACGAAGAGCCGCTGGTAGATGTCCCGGGCCTCGGGCAGTCCCACGGTCTCCTGTGGCATGGCGGGATCATGTTCGCGATACCCCGGCGTGCATAGTTGGTCGTAGGCGGGCAGACGGTTGCGCTCGTTCGTCTCCTCCAGAAACCGGCTGGCCACGGCCTTGTTCTCTCGGTGTCCCATAGGGCCCTCCCTACCCGCGCCGCCGACCGGTGATGGCGACTGTCGCACCTGCGGGGCAGCGCGCGCGGAACCGAGTTGACCCCCTCCCGGCCGCTGTACCGCGCCCCTTCGTACGCGGCCCCGCTGCCGGTGCGCCCCCGGCGGGCGCGAGGACGCGTCGCCACACTCGGCTTGCCCGACATCACCCACGCCCCCGCGGACCTCGCCGAGATCGCGACGACCGGCCACACCCAGCAGGGAACCCGCCCCTGAATTGGGGCATCGCCCCAGCGAGAACGAGCATCGGACCCAACCCGGACGGTGCCACCCACGCTCTCCTCGACGCCAGAGGCATCAACCCACACCACTCTGCCGCCGAGACCGTCAAGCGCCCGCCCTGGCCGCCCTCGGCAGCACCAGCCGGTCCCCCACCGGGGCTTCCTTCCGTCCCTGCCCGGCGCCGCGCACGCCCCGCACCGCGGCGTGCGGGGCCGTGGCGGGTCTGTCTGACTGGCCGCGGGTGATCCCTCGTACAGGGAGGTGAGCGGGGTCGATGCGTCTGGTCAGTGGAGGAAGCCGTGCCGCCCTCCCTCTCGGCTGCCGCGACGCCGAGGGGTGACGCCGCGCACGCGCGGACCCGGGCCGCGATGGAGCGGGCGGTACGGGACGGTGCGCCCGGAGTCCTGGTCACCGTGGCCGCAGGCGAGGACCGCTGGGCGGGAACGGCGGGGCTCGCGCACCGCGCGACGGGACGACGCCTGCGCTCTGCGGCGGACCATTTCCGGGTGGGCAGCATCACCAAGACGTTCACCGCCACCCTCGTGCTCCGACTGGAGGCGGAAGGCCGACTCAGCATCGACGACACCGTGGAGACGTGCCTGCCCGGGGTGGTCCGCGGCAACGGCCACGACGGCCGCCGCATCACCGTCCGGCAGCTCCTGAACCACACCAGCGGCGTCTACAACCACCTCAACGACCCGGCCCTGCACCAGATCGGCCCGACCTGGCTGGAGCACCGGCACCAGACCTGGACACCGGCCGAACTCCCGGCCGTCGCGATGTCGAACCCGCCCCCGGCGGCCCCCAGCGTGCGGTTCGTGTACTCCAACACCACTCCCAACTACCTGCTGGCCGCGCTGATCGTGGAGAAGATCACCGGCAGCACGTACGAGCGCGAGCTGCGCCGACGCATCATCGCCACCCTCCAGCTGCGCGGCACCCGCGAGACGCTGCCCCGCCCGTCCGGACGGGCCTACTCCACCGACCAGATCCAGGCACCCCTGCCGGGCGTCAACGTCACCGAGTTCAACCCCTCGCCCCTCCGCGCCAGCGGCGAGATGATCAGCACGGCCTACGACCTCGACCGCTTCTACGAGGCTCTCCTCGCCGGCCGGCTGCTGCCCAGGGCACAGCTGCGGAGGGTGACCACCACCCTCCCCGTCGGCACCGACGCCCACGGCCTGGGTCTCTTCCGCATGACCACCTCGTGCGGGACCGAGCTGTGGGGCCACCAGCGCGGCGCCGGTTACGGATTCGAGGCCCTCTCGGTCGCCCACCCGCGACACCCTCCACCGGACGACCCTGTACTTCAACACCGACCATCTGGCGCTCCAGGGCGCGGCGGCCCGCGCGGTCGCGGACGCGGGGTTCTGCCCGCACTCCTGACCCGGCCCAGACGGGTGACGCAATACCCAGCCCGGACGGGTGAGGCAATCGGTCACCCGCGTCCCGGCGCGCAGACACGGCGATCCGAGACGCGACGGCCGCTCCTGACAGCACCCCGGGGCGTCAGCGCCCTCCGCGGCACTGAGAGACCAGACCCCGGGCCGGAACCGACGTACCGAAGAAGCCGGGGGAGGCGGCGCACCGCTCGCGGCGTATGAGTGAGTGATCCGCGCGTGCGCGCCACCCGGCGGGCAGGCCGCATCCGGTAGTTCCAGGGGAACGGGAACCGACTGGAGTGCGGGCCGGACGCTCACCGGAGGTGAGGTGCTGGTGGGCCGGGTGGTGGAGATTCGCGGGCCGGGCGGGTGACCGCCCCGCAGGTCGGACGGCCTGTGGAACGGCGCTGCGGGGAGCATGGCGGCGTCGGTTCGCGTTGCCGAGGGACGGTGGAGAGCTGTCATGGCGGAGTCAGGGGCGCGGGCGGCCCTGGTGCGCAGGGTGTGGGTGGTGAACCCGCCGATGGTCGCTACGTTGGTCGTCGCGGGCGCGTTCCTGCTGTGGGCCCTGGTGGGGCTGGTGGTGGACGGGCGGGTGATCACCGGGCAGCCGGCGTGGGCGAAGCCCGCCCGGTTCGCGTTCTCCTTCGGCCTGTTCGGCGTCACCCTGATCTGGCTGATGTCCTTCGTCCGGCGCCATGACCGCCTGGTACGGGTGATGTCCTGGACGACGGTGGCCTGTGTGGCCGTCGAAGGCGCGGGGGGCACCTGGGCGACGGTGGAGGGGACGACGACCCACTTCAACTTCACCACCGTCGTCAGCGGCGCGAGGATCATCGCCATGCTGCTGGCCTCGCTGGTGCTGCTGGTGATCGGTCTGGTGACCGTGGCGCTGCTGCTGCGCGAGGGGGTCGAGCCGCCGGTGCTGGCCTGGGCCCTGCGGCTGGGGGTGCTGGTGACCACCGTGAGCATGGTCGTCGTCTACCTCATGGTGCAGTCCACGCCCGCGCAGGAGGCCGCGGCCGATCTGGGGTACGGGATGCCGTACATCGGCGCGCACACCGTGGGCCCGCCGGATGGCGGCCCGGGGATGGCGGTCACCAACTTCAGTACGGTCGGCGGCGACTGGCGCGTGCCGCACTTCGTCGGCGTCCACTCCCTCCAGGCCCTCGCCCTGCTGGGCCTGCTCCTCACCCTCGGCCCCCGGATGCTCGGACCCCGCCACCGCACCGCCCTGGTCTGGATCGCCGCCGTCCTCTGCCTGGGCCTCACCGGCGTCCTCGCCTGGCAGACCCACCGCGGACAGCCCCTCACCGCCCCCGACGGCGCCACCGTTCTCGCACTCACCGTGCTGGGCGTGGCGGTTGCCGCCGCCACCGCCGCCGTGTTCCTGCACGCCCGTACGACCCGGCGTCCGCCGACACCCCAGCACCCCGGGTGACCCGATGGCGAGGCCCGCCACCCCCCATCCCCACGCCCGTCACGGCCGGATTCGACGCCCGGCCCGCACACCTCCCGCCTCCCCGGCGGAGCGCCATGTGGCCCAGGGCTACTCCCTGGGCCCCGCCGCACCACACTTCCAGGTTCTTTTCATCACCGTGGCGGTCCACGCCGCCCCCCCCTGACCCCCGTTCGGCCCATGCTCCATGCTCACCCCCGGAGCAGCCCCGCAACCGGCCGGGCCAGGATCGTGTACGGATCGGATTCCTCGGCACGGGCGACGCGACACAACGGTGAACACGGCCTTCTGGCCGGGGAGATGGGCGAAGAGCCAGCGGCGGCGGTGGCCGGGGTTGTCGCCGTGGTGGAAACGCGCAGGATGCCCGGCCGGCGTGCCGGGGAACACCCCTCCCGATTGTGGCCATCACCCCCTGGCCCCCGCCATACCCCCGGCTCGTGCGCCTGCGGGGCGCTCCCACGGGGGGAGACCATGGCGGCGGACCCGCGCCGAACCTGCCCGCCCGGGGGTCGGTTCCATCTCATCGCGGCATCCGCGCCGGGGACCGGGCCGTGTTCTGTCGGCGTTCACTCCCAGTCCCATTCGATGCCCAGGATGCCCGGCCTGACGCCCTGTTCCACGAGGTGGACGGTGCGGTGTCGGCCGCTGAGGGTGAGATCGGTGCGGGCTCCCCTGGGCGCTCCCGTGGTCGCCTGGGCGAACCGGCGGCACCGCACCGGGAGGGCGTGGTCGTCGAAGCGCACCTGGAGGACGTACTGTCCGCCCGCGTAGGGGAAGCCCCGTACGTACTCGCCGCTCGCGCCGCCCGTGCCGTCCTCGAATCCGTAGCCGAAGACATAGGTCTCACCGGCGCGCAGCCGGGCGTCGAAGAGCAGTTCGGCGATGACCAGCCCGGATTCCTGGTGCCGGCGTATCCGCCCGGTGCGGCAGTTGTCCCGTGCCGTGACCCGCACCCGGGTGGGGTCGCAGTCCGGGTCGCCGTGATGGATGGCGAGGTAGCGGTCGATGCCGTCGCGGTGGGCCCGTACGACGTGCCGGGAGTCACGTCCGAGCAGTTCCCGGGTCGGGCCGATGCCCACCCGCTCGTGGTGACCGACCGTGTGCAGTCCGCCGTCCAGCGGGCTCTCCAGCTCGGCCAGCAGTTCCTCGACCGCGGCGGACACCTCCAGCAGGGCACGGTAGGAGCGGGCGGCGGGCCGCTCGGCCGTGGAACGGGCGCTCTCCTCGCCGAGCAGCCTGATCAATGAGTTCCCGGGGAGTTCCAGCACCTCTTCCAGCGCGCGAACGGCCCGCAGCGACTCGGGGCGCCGGGGGCGGCGCGCTCCTTGCTGCCAGTAACTGAGGCTGGTGACACCGACTTTGATGCCGCGGTGCGCGAGATGGTGCTGCACCCGCTGGAGCGGCAGTCCGCGCACCGACAGCGCCGCGCGCAGCGCCAGATGGAACGGCCCGGTGTGCAGCATCTGCACCAGATCGGCCTCGGTGTGACCCATACGTACCTCCAGCGGCTTCGGGCGCGTCCGCGCGGGTTCCGGCACGGCGCCCAGTGAACGTTCACGACGGCGCCGGGCCGCGCGGACGGGCGTTCACCGCCGTCCAGGTGACACGGAGGAACTGTGTTCACCACAGGGCCGATGCGTTCACAGCGCCGTGTCCACCGCATTGAAGCGCGTTGACCTGCTCTCGACAAGGACGGATGCTCAGACCGCAGCGTCCGGACGCGCTCCTCCGCCCCCATCGATCCCCTCAGGGAGGAACGCCATGCGCAAGAACAGGAGACGGCTCAGGGCCGTCTCGGCGGAACTCGCCGCACTCGCCGCACTCATGACCGTGCCCCTGTCGTCGGCCGTCGCGGCCCCGGCCGGTGACTCCGCCACCCCCCACGCGGCCGGTGCCGCGAACGCGGCTCCCGCCCTCGCGGCGAAGCGTCTGGACATCACCATGCAGGCGCAGCTCCAGACGAACTGGTGCTGGGCCGCGGGCGGCAACACCATCGCCGCCTACTTCGGCCGGAACTACAGCCAGAACCAGTTCTGCAACGCCGCGTTCAACCGCAATCAGAACACCCAGTGCCCCAACAACCAGGCGACCCTGGGCAATGTGCAGACCGGGCTGAGCTGGGCGGGCGTACGGCCAGGGTCGTACATCGGCAACTGGCTCCGCTACCCGGCCGTCCAGACCGACATCGACCAGAATCGCCCCATCGAGACCAGGATCCAGTGGTCCAGCGGCGGTGGCCACATGCATGTGATCTACGGCTACGACACCGCGAACAGCTGGGTCTACTGGGCCGACCCCTGGCCGTCCAGCAGCCGCTACAACTGGGGCTCCCACGCCTGGTACGTGAACAACAACTCCTTCTCCTGGACCCACTCGCTCTACCGGATCGGGGCGTGAACGCGATGAGGCGGACCTCGGCCATGCCAGGGAAGTCATGGAAGTCGGTCAGCGCCGCGTTCGCGGCCTCGCTCGCCCTCGGCGCGGCCGGCACCCTCGTCGGCGCGTCCACGGCCGCCGCCGACGGCGGCGGTACGGCGGTGCTCCCGGACAGTCGGCCGTCGGGTGCCGATCTGGCGGCAGCCCGGGACGCCGCCACCGCTCCCGCCACGCTGGAGACCCTCTCCCGCTTCTTCGCCCGGGACGGGGCGGTCGCCCGGTCCGCGGCCGAACCCCGCGCCGAGGGCGCCACGGTGCCCGTCCTGACGCTGTCACCGGAGTTCGTGGCCGGGAAGGCGGGCGCACCCGTGGCCCGTACGGAGTTCCTGGCCACCCAGGCGGTCTCGTCGGACGGCCAGAAGGCGTCCGTGTGGGCGGCGCCCCTGGACGACGGGTGGCAGGTGGTGAACATCGCCACCGGCGACGACGAGTTCCGTTACGCGCGGCGCGGCGCGGACCTGCTCCCCGGCGGGACGGTGTTCCGCGAGCCCCAGATCGACGCCTGGTTCGTGAGCAAGGGGGCGAAGGTGCTCCCGCTGGACGAGGACGCGATCCGCGCGGTCGGCGACAACGGCACCACCCTCGACGCCTACCGCACCCGGGTCCGGGCCGCGTACGGCGACAAGCTCCCCGGCTCCGGGTACGCGAAGAAGGGCTACGCCGGCGGCTACTCCCCCTCGGCCGGGCAGGGCAGCACCACCGGAGCGGCCGAGGCACGGGAGGAGGACAGCGGCCCGGTGGGCATCGTCTCGGTGACCGCGGGCGCGGGGGCGGTCCTCGCACTCGCCCTCTGCGGAGCCGGAGCCACGGCGGCCGGGCGGCGCCGCCACGCCTGAGTCAGCGCACCGCGGCTGCCCCGTGCGACAGATCCGAGCCAGCGTGAAGCCCGTTTCACCTGGGTCCTCGTGCGCCCGTCTCCTCCCCCGGCGGCGGGCGCACCGGGTCGGCCATGTGTCGGATGTGAATCCCGCGCACAGGGTTTCGGTATGCCGCTGAGCCAAGGGGCTGCCTGTCGTGGCCTGGCGGCGCCCTTCGTTGAGCGGCGGCGGTCGCCGTTGCGCCGACGCCGACCAGGGCCGGGGAGTACCGCCGTCCCGGTCCGGGTCCGGGAGCTACCCCTCAGTACGGCCGGATGTTATGGGGCGCTGACATTGGTGGACCCACCCGGCGCCCTCGCATACTCCTGAGCACGGGCCGATTGACGGACCACGAACAGTCTCCGCCGGGCATTTCTCGGGCCCCCCACACACACATATGGAAATTTCCATGCGCCTCGCCCGGCCCCTGGTCGCCGCGGGCATCGCCCTCGGCCTGGCCGTCACCGTTCCGGCTCTCGGCGGTACCGCAGCCGCCGCCCCGACCCCCTTCGTCGGAGGCGAACAAGCCGCCTCCACCTACTCGTTCATGGGGTCGATCCAGGTCAACGGCAGTCACTACTGCGGTGCCTCGCTCATCTCGCCGGAGTGGATGGTCACCGCCATGCACTGTACGTACGGCAACGGCGCACTTCCTCCCTCCGCCCTGCGGGTGCGGATCGGCTCCAACGACCGTCTCAGCGGCGGGAGTCTGGTCGGGGTCTCGCAGATCGTCCGGCCCTCCAGCAGCCAGAGCATGCCCGGCCAGGACATAGCCCTGCTCCGCCTCAGCACCCAGGTCGGCAACATGCCCGCGCCGATCAGCACCAGCACACCGGCCGACAACTCAGCCGTCCGCCTGCTCGGCTGGGGACAGACCTGCCCGCAGCGCGGCTGCTCCACCGCGGCGCCCCGCTACCTCAAGCAGCTCGACACCAGGGTGCTGCCCGACAGTTCCTGCACCGGCATGGTGAACAGCCGTGAGCTGTGCATCGCGGGCGCCACCTCCAGCACCGCCTGTTACGGCGACTCGGGCGGGCCGGCCCTGGTCAACCGCAACGGCCGTCTCGAACTCGCGGGCGCCACCAGCCGCAGCGGCGCGAACAGCAGCACCTGCGGGGTCGGCGGCGCGGTCTACACCGACGTGGCCACCTGGCGGTCCTGGATCCAGCAGCACACCGGGGTGCTCTGAGCCGTGGACTCCCCCGGTCTGAGTCGGGTCGGGGCGGGTTGGGGCGCGTCAGGCCGGGTTGTGGAGTGGGCGGCGGGGGGAAGCGGCAGCCGTGGCGCGGGGGCCAGTGCCGAGCGGATCCGCGGCTACCGGCTCCGGCCGCCCGAGGGGGTGGTGCCGGTGACCGTCTGGACGGCTTCGGCGCCGTACCGGCGACGGGGTCGTCGTGGATGTCATCGGGCTCGAACCGGTCGTGGTGATCCTCCCCGCGGGTACCCCTTCGCCGGACAGGAGCGCATCGACCTGGCGGATCTCGCCGCCGAGACCTGGCTGCTGCCGCCGAGCGACGCGCCCGCACGCTGCTGCTCGACCTCGTCCGGGAGGCGTTCCGGGCCCGGTGCGGCACGGGCGGCCGGGCGCGGGGGGAACTGGGCGGCCAGGCGGTCATCAGTGCGGGGCATCGACGCCCCCATGGGTCAGGCGCCCTCGTCCGTCGCCGCCCGCCCCTCCCTCAGCTCCGTGTTGATGATCGCCTCCACCAGTGTCTCCCCCACCGGGGTCAGTGTGATCGTGCCCGACTGCTCGTCGGTGAGGAGCAGGCCCCGGCGCTGGAGGGAGTCGAAGGCGGCGCGGCGGTGGGGGGAGAAGAGGGACGCGGCGGGGAAGCGGCGGCGGTGGATGTCCTCGCGCAGGGGCCGCAGCGTGGACAGGGCCATGTTCACCGCGCGCGTCTCCTGGGCCTGCGCCGTGAACGCCGTGGCGGAGCCCAGGGGAATCCGGCCGGCGTCGACGGCGGTGCCGTAGCGCCGCCAGTCGACATCGGTCATGGCCTCGGAGCGGCGGCAGCTGGAGCTGCCGCCGAGGCCGATGGCGACCTCGGCGTGCTGCTGGTCCTGGTCGGCCATGATGGCCTTCCACTTCTCCGGACCGGCGCCGGGGCGGGCGAAGTACATGGTCGGATGCTCCGTCCAGCCCGCCCCCCGCAGGCCGTCGGTGAGGATCTCCCGCATCTGGTACTGCTCGCCCAGGGTGGGCCAGTGATGGCCGCGGGACTCCAGACGGGCGCGGTAGTCGGGGAGTTGCCAGGCGGCGGGGCGTACACCCGCGACACCGGTGCGGGTGTCGCTGTAGTCACGCAGGTGGAGCTTGGTGCAGACGACCGCGGTGGGTTCCTGCTCCAGTACGGTGTCCAGGTCCCGGCGGACGGTGTCCAGGGTCTGGTCGAGCAGGCCGTACATCAGGTCGACGCTGATCCAGTCGAAACCGGTGGCCCTGGCCCGGCGGATGAACTCGGTGCAGGTGTCGCCGGTGTGCTCACGGCCGCTGAGCCGCAGCACATGGTCGTCGAACGACTGCACCCCGCTGGAGACCTTGGTGCAGCCCAGTTCCGCCAGCAGTTCCAGTTTGGGCGGGGTGAACGTGGTGGGGTCGCCCTCGAAGCGGATGGTGGTGTCGGGGCCGAAGGCGAAGTGCTCCCGGTAGAAGTCCAGCAGGCGGCGGATCTCCCCGGCGGGCAGGAGGGACGGGGTGCCGCCGAAGACGTTGAACTCACCCACCGGTGCCGTGGCCAGGTGCGGCAGCCTGCGCAGCCACAGTCGGGCCTCGCGGATGTTCCAGTCCACCCACTGCGCCGATCGCCGCGCCACTGTCTCCTGCGGGCCCTTGGTGATGACGACCGGGTACTGGCAGAAGCGGCAGCGGTAGGCGCAGGTGGGGATGTAGGCCCAGAGGTGGATGGGCGGGGTGGTGGCGAGCTGGCGGTCCAGGTCGTCCAGGAAGGACTCCGGGTCGTAGTCCTCGATGTTGCCGGGGAAGACATGGGCGCCGAAGGGGTCCTCGCGCACATAGTCCAGCAGGTGCCGGTTCTCGGGGGCGGACAGGGCGTGGACGGCGGCGGGGACGGGGGCGGTCGGGTCCAGGGCCAGCAGGGAGTTCAGGGCGGGGTCGGTGGAACCCGGGCTGGTGGGTGTCGGGGCGCGGTGCACAGGGCTGCTGGTCAGAGGGTCGACGGCCATCAGAAGACACCGCCGTTCCCGAAGTAGTCGTGGGCCTCTCCTGATTCGCGGTCCTCGCAGTAGTAGGCGACGAACTCCCTGAAACGGGCGCGGGGGACGTCCTCCAGGCAGGGCGGCAGTGGCGGTGGATGGCCGATGTCGTCGCCGACCGTCGCGCGCAGCCGCTCGAAGAGTTCGGCGGCGAATTCGAAGTACAGCCGGAACGACGGGGTCTTGTAGGAGTGGATCGGGGTGAAGTCCCTCAGCCGGGTCTCCTCGGTGATCTCCTCGACGCGTCGGCGCAGCGCGTCGGCGAGCGGGGCGCCGAAGAACTCCCTTACCGGCGCGGTCTCCAGTAGCGCGGGGTCGAGCAGGAGGGGCAGCAGCAGGTTCTTGGGGGTGAAGTCCTTGATGGAGAACTCCCAGGCCCGGCGGGCCTCCTCCTCGGTGAGATCCGGGTGGTCCTTGTCCTGGTCGTGGCCGCCGTCCTGGTCGTGATCCAGGCCGCCGTCCCGGTCGTGGTCGGCGGCCTCGTCGTGGTCGGCGGCCTCGTCGTGGTCGGCGGGCGGTGCGGTGGTGGTGCCTCCGTTCTCCGGCTCGGGGCGGATGTCCCGCATGACGATCGTGCCGTGGGAGCCGTACGCCTTGCCCTCGATCACCTCCTCCAGCGCGTGGTCCACGCGGCGCGGGTTGATCTCCACCCGGGACTGCGGGACGTAGACCCGGCTGCCGCCGAGCGCCGAGACCTTGATACCGAAGTCCCAGTCGTCGGAGAGATGGCTGACGAACCGGCCGTCCTGGAGCTGGTAGAAGATCTCGATGCCGCCCGCCTTGTCGTGCGCCTCGCGTTCGACGGCGAAGCCCTTGCCGTCGGGGAAGCCGCCGAAGAGGGAGAAGGCGACCCGGCGGCAGCGCAGCGTGCGGGAGATCGCGTCCCAGAGACGGGGGCGGCTCGTGAAATGTTCCTCGCGGTAGTAGTAGTCGCATACGCCGATGGCGGCGCCGGTGGTGTCCATCGCCTCCACCAGGGTGGCCAGCCAGGCCGGGTCCACCTGGCAGTCGGCGTCGGCGGAGACCAGGTAGAAGCGGTCGTCGTCGGCCGGGGACGCCGGGCCCGTCGCGGCGGAGGTACCGCCGGTGGTGCCGGACGGGCCGCGGCCCGTGGCGCGTTCGGCGGCGAAGAGCATGCCGGTGCGGCGGGCGCAGGACGCGCCCTGCTCGGGTTCGTGGACGATGTGCAGGGCGGGGCCGGGGCGCTCCTTGGCGAAGCGCCGGGCCAGTTCCACCGTCGCGTCCGTGGAGTTGTTGTCGACCAGGACGATCTCGTACAGCTCCGGGTCGAGCGGGGTGCCGGACCGGTCGCGCTGCTCGTACAGGGAGGTGAGGACGGTGGGGAGGCTGGCCGCCTCGTTGTAGACGGGGATGATGACGCTCATCCGGGTCCGGGGGCCCATCGGGGTCAGGACCAGCCGGTCGAGGAGTCCGGCGGCGGTGGAGCGGCCGAAGTGCCGCTCCCCGAGCCGGTGGTTGTGATCGGCCGTGGCGGACCTCAGGCGGTCGTCGTTCAGCAACTGTGCCACCTCGTTCACGAATGCGGGGGTCGGCAGATCGTCGTGCAGGACGGGCGCCCGGAAGCCCTTGTCGCCGTACACCGTGGGGTACAGCTCGTAGGCGCTGGTGATGTAGGGGACATGGGCGGCGATGGCCTCGCCGATGGGGTTTCCGTAGCTCTCGTAGTCGTAGGAGGTGAGGAACGACAGCAGGTCGGCGTGTGCCAGCAGATCGCGGACCGAACGGCCGCCGCCCGCGGGTGCCCCGGTGGCCTCCGGGTCCGGAGCGAGCCAGCCGCCGAACACGACCCGGCCGGTCACGCCGAGCCGTTCGGCCAGCGCGGTCAGCCGCCGGTACTCGCGCGGGTCCTCGGTGGTGTCGCCCGCCACGAACAGCCGGGCGTCCGTGGTCGGGGCGAGCGCGGCGATCAGATGGATGTCCCGGTCTATCCGCTTCTGCGGGATGATCCGGGTGGTGCGGGCGATCAGCCGGGCGGTGGCGGGGATCGCGTGGTCCTCGCGGAAGCGGGCGTTCGCGGAGGTGACGGTGGCCGGGCGGTGGGAGAACGCGTTGGGAAGCACGTCGATCCGGCGGATGTGCGGCGCCCAGGCGCGGGTCAGGGTCCTCGCCCGCTCGTGCAGGGCCAGATAGCGGATGTGGGGGGAGTCGAGCAGGGGCGGGGTGCCGAGCCAGGGCGGGGCGCCGTACTTGCCGCTGCCCGGCTCGCTCTGCCACATCAGGTCGTGATCGCGCCACAGCACGAAGCGCCCGAGGCGGTGCCGGGCGCCGTACACGGTGATCGCCCGCTGGAGGGCCTGGGTGACCATGATGTTCTCCGGCAGGGTGCCGTTCTCCACCAGCACCCGGGTGACACCCAGTGACTCCCACTGCGCGAGCAGCCGTCGGCCCAGGGCGCCGGTGATCCGCTCCACCTCGGGCAGCAGACGCGGATCGCCCTTCTCCACCATCTCCTGGAGCACCTCCGTGACCAGCGTGGTGCCGTATCCGTCGACGGTGTCCAGGGCGGGCAGCCGCGACAGCCGCACCCAGCGCGGCAGCAGCCGGGACTCGTCGCGGTACGGGACGAAGAATCTGTTCTTGTCCGCCTTGATGTCGTAGCCGAGGTCGAGATGCACCTCGTAGCCCCGGTCGTGAAAGTGCCGGGCGGTCTTCACGAACTCGACGACCACCCCGGACAACGGGGTCGCGTCGAAGGACACTCCCCACAGCACCGCCATGGCTCCCGCCTCCCTGCCTCGCCCCTCGCGCCCCTCGCTCCTCCGTACGGACCCTGCCCGCGCGGGCCGCCGTGGCCGCCGTGTCCGCCGGGGACTGCACGGCCGTACGAAGGGTGTACCCGTCCGGGTAGGGAGGGGAGTTCGCAGAGTGCGATCGGGAAGAGTTGACGCAAAGCCGACGGTGTTCCTGCCGCATATCCGGCACTTCCCGCCGGTGCCGGGCGGCGCCTGCCCGTGTGTGGTGCGGAGGTTCGTCATGCTGTTCGCCCGTTTCGCGGTCTGCGCCGTCTTTCTGCTCGACGGCATGATCTACGGATCGTGGGCGGCCCAGGTCCCGGCGCTGGCCCGGCAGACGGGCAGCGGCAACGCCGTCCTCGGGCTGGTGCTCCTCGGACCGGCCGCGGCGATGGTCCTGACGGCCGTACCGGCGGGCCGGGCCTGTGCCCGCTTCGGCGCGCGACGGGTCGCGGCGGTCTGCCTCGGCGCGGGGTTCGCGGTGCTCGCCCTGGTCGGTACGGCGGACACCCCGCTGCGTCTCGGGCTCACCCTCGCGGTGCTGGGCGGTCTGATGGGGATGGTCGACGTGGCCGCGAACGTGGCCGCCGTCGACGTCGTCCGCGCTCTCGACCGTCCGCTGATGCCCCTCTTCCACGCCAACTTCAGCCTCGGCGGCCTCCTCGGTGCCGGGGGTGCGGCCCTCGCGTCCCTCGCGGGCGCCGGACCGACGACGCAGCTCGCGGTCGTGGCCGTCATGGGGGCGGGGGCGACGGGGGTGGTGGTGAGGGGGGTGCCGGAGGGGCGGCGGGTGCGGAGGGAAAGGGGGCGGGAGAGGTCTGTGCGACGCGCACGGGGAGCGTGGCGGGAGGGGTGGTGGCGGAGGGGGCGGTGGCGGGAGGGGTGGGTGCCTGGGGAGCGGGGAGCTGAGGGGCGGGCGGGGGCGGTCGAGGAGTTGGCCCGGGGCGGCATGGGCGTCCGTCCGGGGGCGTCGGCGCGGGTCGGTTCCGGCGGTCGGCGGGTTCTGGTGATCGCGTGCGGGGCCGTGCTCGTCGCCGTCGCCGAAGGGGCCTGTTCGGAGTGGTCGGGGCTGTTCCTGGTCCGCCGGCACCAGGTGCCGGACGCCGTTGGCGCGGGCGGCTACGCGCTGTTCACCGCGGTCGTCGCCGTGACCCGGCTCTGCGGTGAGCGTCTGGAACGGCTCCTCGGCCCCTACGGTCTGGTCGGGGGCGGCGCGCTGCTCGCCGCGGTGGGGTTGCTGGTGACGGCGACCGCGCCGGTCACCGGTGCCGCGCTCGCGGGGCTCGGGCTGGCGGGGGCGGGACTGGCCTGTGCCTTCCCCGTGCTGATCGGGCTCGCGGGCGGGGCGGGCGAGGGGGGCGGTGAGCGGGAGATCGCCTGGGTCACGACCGTCGCCTACGCCGGGATGCTCGGCGGTCCGCCGGTGATCGGCTGGACGGCCGGGGTCGCCGGACTGCCCGTCGCGATGGCCGTGGTCGCCCTGGCCTGTCTGGCGGTCGTTCCGGTCGCCTGGTCCGCGCGGAGGGCGGCACGGAGGACGGCAGGGGGGACGGCAGGGGGGACGGCGTCGCCGGTTCGGTCCGGTGCGTCGGTGCAGGTGGACCGCTGAGGAAGGCCGGGCGGGCAACGCGCCGTTCTTCGCGGTCCCTTCCGGACCGGCGGTCAGCACGCCGCCGACCGGGCGGCCTTGTCGCCCCGGCCCAGGACGCCGGGGGACGCCGGGGGACGCCGGGGGGCTCCGGTAGTCGACGCCACCGACGGCATCGTCCCCCGGATCGACGTACATCCCCGTCACGCCACCCGTACAGGGCCCTCCCTCGTCCTCCACGCCCATATCTCGCCGCCCTCACCCGACAGGCGGCCCCACGGCACCGATGGCGCGCGCCTCAGAGGGGTCCCAGTGCCCTTGCCTGCCGTTGAACCGCGGTGGCTGCCCCGCGCAGGACATCGTGCTCGTGGCGGGTCAGCGGGAACTCGCGCACCCTGGGCAGACCCGCCGCCTCCAGCGACACCGGGAGGCCCAGGCTGACGCCCCGCAGGCCGTACTCGCCCTGGAGGGAGACGGAGACGGCGCAATCGGCCGGACCCCCCTGTTCGGCCTCCCGGATCATCCGTGAGACTCCCGCCGCCGTGGACCAGACCGTCGTCCGGGCGAGTCCCAGTGCCACCCAGCGCGGATACCACTCCCGTACAAGGGTCAGCACGGCGGCGCGTTCGTCCGGTCCCAGGCGTACCTGGCGGCCCGCCACCCGTACATGGTCGAGCAGCGGAACGCACAGGTCGCCGTGTTCGCCGATGATCCACGCCTCCACATGCCGGGGGTCGATGCCCAGTACCCGGGCCACGGCGACGCGAAGGCGCAGACTGTCGTTCCATGAGTAGCCGACAATGCGCCGGGGATCGATCCGGGCACTGTTCTGGAGCCAGGTGGCCAGCACATCCACCGGATTGGACACGACGACGACCCGGCCGGGCCAGTGTTCCGGGAGGCGCGCTATCGCACGGAAGTAGGGCCGCAGGATCTCGGCATTGTCATGGAGGAAGCCGATGCGCTTCTTCTGCGGTGAGAAGGGGACCGAAGCGGCGATGACGATCACATCGGAGTCGGGGAGGCCGCCGATGTCGCCGCGGCGGACGAGGGACGCGTGCCCGAAGGGTTCGAGTGCCTCCAGGTCCATCAGCTGGCAGGTGACGGATTCGCTGCGGCGCCCCAGCAGGCTGATCTCGTAGCCCGAGCGGGAGGCGATGAGGTCACGTGTCAGCGCGGAGCCCACGCCGCCCGCGCCGCCGACGATCGACACCCTGGTCCTGCCGCCCGGCAGACCGGCCCGGGTGCGTGGGTGCGGCGCCGCCTCACGGTCGGCGCGGCGGGGCGGGGCACCGGATCCGGCACTCATCTCCGCGCACTCGGAGTAGGCGCTCATCTCCGCGCACCCGGGAACGCGGTCCTCCGGCCCGGGACGCCCCGAGGCCCGCCGCGGCTGCGCACGGTGCGCCGGGCCACGACCACGGTCCAGCCCAGGGAGGTCATCCACCGGCTGGGGTCGGCGCTGGCGGCCGTGAACGCCACGATCAGTTCGGGGTCGATGGACGTACCGAGACGTGGCCCGGCGGCTCGCAGAGTGCGCAGATACAGGTCGGCCCAAGGTGATCCGCCCCGGTAGTACGGCAGCTCCATGCGCACGTCGGTGGCCTCCAGACCGGCCCGGGGAAGGCTGTTGGGCAACTTGCCGCCGAGGGTGAAGTCCACGCCGACGGAGGTCCCCCACCGGCACCAGGCCGACCAGTAGCGGCGCTGCACCTCGTCGTCGTTGGCGATCCCGACACTCGCGTCCGGCTCGACCAGGACGAGCGTCCCGGTGGGCTTGAGGGCGGCGGCCAGCCGGGCGAGGGCGTTCTCCCAGGCCGGAAGGTGGTGCAACAGGGCGCGGGCGGTGATGAGGTCGAACGCGGCATCGGGGAGGGGGGTGTCGAGGACATCGAGCTTGCGGACCGTCACATGCGGATGGTCCGCGAGTCCGCCGAGGAAGGAGACGTTGAGGTCGGCCGCGACGACGTGGCCGTCCGGCACGACCTGGTCGGCCATCCACGCGGAGAGGGTCCCGGCCCCGGCGCCCACCTCCAGACAGGACTGCCCGGGTCCGATCCCGGCCCTGCGGAGCGCCGATCGGTGCATGGGGTCGAGCAGTCCGGCGAGCAGGCGCAGACGGTCGTGCTCCTCGGAACCGGAGTCGTTGAACACATAGGCGTCCGCGGGGGACGCCGCGTGCCGGTCCGGCTCCGGGTGCGCACGCGGCGGCGATACCGCGGACGTCGCGGAGTTCAGCTCAACCGAGGAAGGCATACGAACTCACCTGTCCTGGACGATGTCGTCCGGTTGTTGACGCGGAATCAACTGACGTGAGTCATTCATATGATATTGGCGTGATCGGGTCAAGATCCAGGCGCTGAAAGCCGTTGTGGGGCCGCTGTGGGGGTTCGTCAACCAGCCGGGTGGGGAGGTCGGTTCGGAGCGTCGGTCGGCATTTCCCGAGCCCTGCTCGTTTTGCCGCAGCTGACGGTGGGTTCGGCGGCCGGCAGCCGACGGGGTCGGTGGTGTCGTTCCGCTGCCTGGATCGTCTTCGCCACGGTGATTTTCGGCCATGCGGGTATGGGTGGCGCCGGTGGTGGCGGCCCTTTCCGGTTTCATGCCGTTGCCCTGCCGGGCCGGTGGTCCGGGCGGGCGGAGGTGTGGAGTCCGGATCTGCCGGGCGGGGCGTGTCGGCGCGGTACTCGGGATCGGCGGAGGTCGATCTCGCCCCTTCGGGCGCCGGACTCCGGGCGCCGGACTCCGGGCTGGGGGTTCGGGGTTCCGGGTTCCGGGCTCGGGACTTGGGGCTCGGGACTTGGGGCTCGGGACTTGGGGCTCGGGACTTGGGGCTCGGGACTTGGGGTTCCGGGCTCGGGGCTCCGGGCTCCCCGCCTACGGTCGTGAACGTCGGCGGCGCGTCCCGGTCAGGAGGCGGATCCTGCGGGGAAGAGGGCGTCGAGCCGGGGGGTCTGCGTTCTCACCGTGGCGTCGTCTGCGGCGTCGGCCTCCTCCTCGGGCTCCGCCCCTGCCTCCTGAACGGCTTCCAGGGCCTCGTAGAACGCCTCGCCGCTGTCGCTCTCCTGGCCCGTCAGCTCGTCGAACACCTCCCGGGCCACGTAGTCCAGTTCCTCCCACTCCGGCCACTCGTCGTCACACCATTCCCGCGTGTGCCGTCCCACCAGCGCCCGCACCTCGGCTGCGTCAGCGAGGGCATCCGGATCGGCAAGCACCGCCTCGTACGTCTCCTGCCCCTGGGCCACCAGCCAGAGCGCGAAGTAGCCGAAGCCGTCGTCGGAGCACAGGCCACCCTCGATCCGGTCCACCGCCCGCCAGAGCCCGTCCGTGGCGACCGCCGCGCACGCGGTCTCCAGAAGGGCCTGGAACTCCGCCGTCTCCGGGGCGGGTCGGCGCCGCAACTCCCCGCGCAGCCACTCCAGCCGTGCGTGCCGGTCACCGGGGCGACGGCTCAGCTCGTCCATGAGTGCCCAGAAGGTCATTTCGTCCATGGCGCACAGGATCGCAGCCACCACTGACATGCCCGCGAGATCCCTTGCGTCAAGCGCGGTGGCGGCCTGGTTGAGCGGTCCGCTTCGGGACGCGGAGATCCACTTCGGGACGCCTCCGAGGCAGGCCGTCCTGGCGTTTCCGGCGCCTCGCGGCTCGGGCGGGGTCCGTCGTCGTCCCGGCCCGCTCGTCCTGCCCCTGCCGTAGGACGCGGGCCCCTGGCAGTCGTCTCGTCCCGCCCCCTATCGCGGAGCGCCCGGCAGTATCGGCAGCGCCGTCAGGCGGCGGTGCAGGTAGCCGCCGCTCCAGGTCAGTTCGGCCAGGGGTACGGCGGGGGTCAGCCGGTGCCAGTGGGCGAGGAGCGCGGTCAGGGCCACCGTCAGTTCCAGGCGGGCCAGCGCCGACCCGGGGCAGTAGTGGGGGCCCAGTCCGAAGGTCAGATGGCGGCCCGCGGTGCGGCGGCCCGGGTCCAGGGTCTCGGGGTCGGCGTGGCAGCGGGGGTCGTGGTTGGCCGCGGCCACCGAGAGGAGGACGCCGCTGCCCGCCGGGACGAGGGTGTCGCCGATGCGGATGTCGTCCAGCGCGACCCGCTTGGTGGCGAAGGGGCCCGGGGTGTCCCAGCGCAGCAGTTCGTCGACGGCGCGCGGGATGCGGGCCGGTTCCTCGCGCAACCGCTGCTGGACGCGGGGGTGTTCCAGCAGGGCGACGGTGCTCATGCCGATCGCCTGCACCGTGCTGTCGAAGCCCGCCAGCAGCAGCATCGCCAGCAGCGACGCCACCTCGTCCTCGGTGGCACCGCCCTGGGTGCGCCACTCGGCCAGGGTGCGGGAGATCAGATCCTCGCCGGGCGCGGCGGTGCGGCGGGTCATCTCGGCGCGGACGAAGGCGTCGATGCGGGCGACGCTGTCCTCGACGGCGCGCGGCGTGCAGGCCGCCTTGTCGGCGAGGCGGGCCACCGGCTCGTACAGCGCGGCGCGTTCCTCCTCGCGGACGCCGAAGACCTCGCACAGGGAGAGGAAGGCGAGGGGGCGGGCGAAGGCGTCCATCAACTCGACCGGGCCGCCGTCCCGGGACGCGTCGGCGGCGTCGAGGAGGTCGGCGGCGGCCTGCTCGATGCGCCGCCGGTGGGCCGCCATCCGGGCCGGGGTCAGGGCGGGGGTCGCCAGGCGGCGGATCCGGGTGTGGTCGGGCGGGTCGTAGTTGACCAGGGTGACATCGAGGGCCCGCCGGCGCCGGGTGGGGTCGGGTACCCGGCCGCCGCTGAGGGAGAGGCGGGCGTCGAGGAAGCCCGCGCGCACATCCTCCGCGCGGGTCACCAGCCAGGCGGGCCGCCCCGCGGGGGTCCTGACCCGGGCCACCGGGCAGCTCTCGCGGAAGCGGGCCAGCGTCTCGCCGGGCCGGGCCAGGAACTCCTCCCCCAGCGGCTCCGGCAGCCTCTGCGGGCCGACCCGGGCGGCTGCGGCCCCGGCCGGTGCGGTGGGTTCGGTGTCCATGCGCGGGCGTCCTCTCGCGGGGGCGGGGCGGGCGGCGGTCACCGTAGACGGGGCCGGTTGCGGGGCAGTTCGGCGGCGGTGCGTTTCCGGTATGCGGCTGCCGGGGTCCCCCGGCGGGGGGCGGCGGCGCGTGGGGCGGGGTGGCGGCGGGGGCCAGTCCAGTGCCGTGGAATCCGGCCGGGGCCCGCCCTGTGCCGTGGAACCCGGCCGGAACCCCGCCTCGTGCCCTGGAATCCGGCCGGGGCCCACCCCGTGCCGTGGATTCCCCGTCCGGGGCCCGCCCCGTGCCGCGGAACCCGGCCGTGCCCGCCGCGCCCACCAGCGGGGTTCACCGGAGGACAACCGGCGGCGAACCGGCGGACAACCGGTGCCGAACCCGCTGCTTCTAGCGTCCTGCCGGTCGGCGCAGTGCCGTCGCCCGTCGTCCCGATCGCCCGTCTCTTGGAGGACCAGCATGGCCGAGAACATCGAGCCCAACGAGGAGACCACCGAGACCCCCGCGGAGGAGACCCCCGAGGTCGTCGCGCACTCCGCGTCGAACGTCGCCTGGTGCGGCGTGCACCAGGAGTCGGTCGACGAGCCCGAGGTGGTCGCCCACTCCGAGGAGGGCGAGGACACCCCGTGGTGCGGTGTCCACCAGGAGCACAGCCTCTGACCGGCACCCCCACGCCTGGTCCGGTCAGCGGGCCGGTGCTCCCCGGTCGCGGTGCACGGATCCATCCACCGCGGCCGGGGCGCCCGCCGTCCGGCAGCCTCCTCCCGATCCCCGCCTCGCCCCCACCTTCGCCCTCACTCTGACCCTCACCCCTCACCCCTCACCCTCGCCCCGACCCGGAGGTTGCCGTGTCCGGTACGCAGTCCGTCAGCATCCCCGCCGCCGGGGCCCGACTGATCCGCGCCGAGCGGGGGTGGTGGTTCCTGGGCGGCGGCGGATACGCGCTGATGCGGCCCGGCCAGGTCGGCCCGGACGGCACCCTGCGACCGTCGGCGGAACGCTATCTGCGGGAGGCGGGACTGTACGACGTACGGCCCTACACCTCCTACTCCCTCACCGTGCTGACCAGTACCGACTGCAATCTGGGGTGCGGTTACTGCTTCCAGAACACCGCGCAGGACCCGCGCGGCGGGAACCGGCCGCCGCGCATCCGGCACGCCCGGCTGACACCGGAGGCCGTCGGGCAGGTGGTGGACTTCACCCGGACGCGGATGGAGGCGGCGGGGATGGACCGGCTGTCGCTGCTGCTGTTCGGCGGTGAGCCGCTGCTCAACCCGCGCGGCTGCCGCGATCTGCTCACCCGGGCCGGGGAACTGGGCGCGCTCACCGCGTCGATGACCTCCAACGGCACCCTGCTCACCCCCCTGATCGCCAAGGAACTCAACGCGGCGGGACTCGGCTCGGTCCAGGTCACCTTCGACGGCGACCGCGCCGAGCACGACACCATCCGCATCCGGCGCTCCGGCGGCGGCACCTTCGATGTCATCGTGGCCAACATCGCGCGGGCCATCGAGACCACGTCCCTGCGCTGGATGCTGCGGGTCAATGTCTCGCACCTGAACCGGCACGGCATGGACGAGTTGGTCGAGCGGCTCGGGGACCGGCTCGATCCGGCGCGCTGCGGTATCCACTTCGCCCGGGTCGGCGATGTCGGTGTCGGCTACGCCAACCATCTGCTGCACGAGGACGGTCTCGTCGCGGACTTCGTCCGCTGGCACGCCCGCGCCCTGGAACTGGGCTTCTCGGTGTCCCGCCCGCGCGCCCACGTCCCCTGCCAGGCGTGCTCGTTCGCCGACGGCCGCTACGGGGCCGTCGTCAACGCCGACGGTGTCCTGGCCAGTTGCTGGGAGACGGCCGGAAAGCCCGGCATGGAGGTCGGCACGGTCACCGACGGCTATCTCCCGGCGGAGCGGACCGAAGGCCGCTGGGTGAGCTGCCACGACCACTACCGCTACGACGAGGAGGCGGCGGTGCGCGCCTCGTTCCAGGACCGGGTGGACGCCGGGGTGCTGGACTGCCTGGCCACCGCCGGACGGCTGGGATGACGAGCCCGGACGCACCGCGCGCCGCGAAGGGTTCCGGCGTGCCGCGCGCCGCCAAGGGCTCCGGTGTGCCGCGGACTCCCAAGGGCTCCGGCGTCCTGCGGAGCAACGCCGACTTCCGCCGCTACTGGCTCAGCACGACGCTGTCGACCTTCGGCAGCCAGTTGTCGCTGCTGGCCTTCCCGCTGCTGGTGCTGTCGATCGGCGGGAGCGCGGCGCAGGCGGGCACGGTCGCCACCTGCTCACTGGTGACCCGGACGCTGCTGCGACTGCCCGCGGGGCAGCTGGCCGACCGGCTGGACCGGCGCCTGATCATGGTCGGCTGCGATCTGGTGCGGCTGGTGGCGCTGGCCGGCATCCCGGTCGCGGCGGGGCTCGGGCACCTGGGGCAGACCCAACTGCTGCTGGTGGCGGTGGTGGAGGGCGCGGCGAGCGCGCTGTTCGCACCCGCGGCCACGATCGCGGTGCGGGACGTGGTACCGGAGCGGGATCTGACCGAGGCGCTGAGCCGCAGCCAGGCCGCGGTGGCGTCGAGTTCGCTGATCGGCCCCTTCGTCGGCGGCTGGCTGTTCACGGTGGACCCGATCCTGCCGTTCGCGGTCGACGCGGCCTCCTACGCGGTGTCCGCGCTGTTGCTGCTGCGGATCGCGAGCCGCCCCGCGCCGGAGGGCGCCGGTGCCGGGCGCGACAACCGGCTCACCGCCGGGCTGCGGTGGCTCACCCGGCAGCGTGCGCTGCTGGCGGCGCTGTTCTTCGCCGCGGGCATCAATGTCGTGTCCGCCGCGGCCCAGACGACGATGGTGGTCTCCCTGCGCCAGAGCGGGGCGGGCGGGACGGCGATCGGGGCGGTGATGGCGTGCGCGGGGGTCGGCGCGCTCCTCGGCGCGGCGGCGGCGGCCCGGCTGATCAGGGCGATCCCGGCGTCCCGGCTGTTCCTGCTCATCGGGGCCGTGTGGGCGCTGGGGCTGGCCGTGTTCTCCACCACGTCCGATCCCTGGACGATCGGTCCCGTGCTGGTCGTGGTCGTCTTCTTCAGCCCGCCGGCGGGCATCGTGGTCGCCCGCGCGGTGCTGGTGCTGGCACCCCGGGACCTTCTGGGCCGGGTCAGTACCGCGACCGGGCTGCTGATGGCCGGGCTCGCCTCGCTCGGGCCGGTCCTGGCCGGTCTGTTCGTGGACTCGCTGGGCGCCGGGCGCACCTGGCTGGCGCTGGCGGGCACCGCGGCCGTGGTGACGGTGCTGTCGTCGGTGCCGCTGCTGCGGGAGACCGCCCTCGACATGGACACGGACGGCGACGACGACACCGGCGGCCGGGACACGGACGGCGACGACCGTATCGGCGGCCGGGACGCCGACGGCCACGACCGTACCGGCGGCCGGGACACCGACGGCCACGACCACACCGGCCACCCGGACACCGACGGCGGCCCGGATCCGGTCGCCCCCCAGCGCGACACCGGCGGTCCGGCGGGCCTGGTCCGCGCGCCCGGCAAGAAGACGGGCGGTCCCTGACCGGGCCCGGTGACCAGTTGGGCGGCGCCCGGTGACCCGCTGGGCGGCGCCCTCGGGCCCGTAGGCCCACGTCCCGTACGGCTCCCCGTCCTCCCCCGTTCTCCCCCCGACTCCCCGTCCTCGCGGACGCGTCCGTCTCCTGGAGTGAGTGCCGTATGACGATGTCCCCGCCCCGCGATGCCGGGCCGCCCCTCGACGGGCTGCCGTCGGCCCCCCGCAGCGGGCCGGTGGAGAGCATCCACGGTCGGCTGGTGGCGGACCCGTACCGCTGGCTGGAGGACGCGGCGGACCCGGCCACGGTCCGCTGGAGCGAGGCGCAGGATCTGCGCTACGGGCGGGAGCGGGACCGCTGGCCGCACCGGGAGGCGCTGCTGGCGCGGATGACGGAGCTGCTGGCGGGCGGCGGGGCCGCCGTGCCGGTGCCGCGCGGGCGGCGGGAGTTCCATCTGCGCCGGGAGCCGGGGCAGGACCTCGCGGTGCTCGCCGTGCGGGAGGGCGGCCGGGTCAGGGTGCTGCTCGACCCGGGGGCGGACGACCCGTCCGGGGGGACGGTCATCGACGCGTTCGCACCGTCGTGGGAGGGCGATCTGGTCGCCGTACAGGTGTCGTACGGGGGGACCGAGCAGTCCCTGCTGCGGGTCCTCGACGCGGTGACCGGCGAGGTCGTGGACGGCCCGGTGGACCGGGTGCGGCGCTCGCCGGTGGCGTGGCTGCCCGGCGGCCGGAGCTTCTACTACGTCCGCAGACTGCCCGAGGGCCGGCACCGGCGGGTGTATCTGCACCGGGTCGGCGCCCCGGCGGACACGGACGCGGAGATCTTCGGCGCCGGACGGCCGCAGACCCAGTACTACACGGTGGCGACCGCCCGGGACGGCGGGCTGCTGGTCGTCGGTGCCAGCGACGGCACCGCGCCGCGCACCGACCTGTGGACCGCCGACCTCACCACGGAGCCGGTCCGGCTGCGCCCCTTCCAGCAGGATGCCGACGCCCGCACGGTGCCACGGCTGCGGCCGGGCGGCGGGCCGCTGCTGCTCAGGACGACCGCGGGTGCCGAGCGCGGCCGGATCGCCGCCGCCCCGCGCGACGGCGCCACCGCCTCCCCGGACCGGTGGCGGACACTGGTCGCCGAGCAGCCGGACACCGTGCTGGAGGACTTCGCGATCCTGGACGGCCCGGCACTGCCGCGTCCGCTGCTGCTGACCGTGCGGACCCGGCACGCGGTCGCCGAGGTCTCCCTGCACGACGCCGGGACCGGCAACCCGGCGGGACGGGTGCCGCTGCCCGGTCAGGGCACGGTGACCGGTCTGACGGTACGTCCGGAGCCCGGTCACGAGGCATGGTTCGCCTACACCGACCACCTCACCCGCACCGTCGTCCTGCACTACGACGCGGTCACCGGCCGTCTCGGCACCTGGCCGGGCGGGCCGCCCGCCGTGTCGTACGCCGAGGGCGTGACCGTCACCCAGGAGGTGCTGCGGTCGCGGGACGGCACCGAGGTGCGCATGTTCGTGATGTCCCCCACGGGCCGCGCGGACCGGCCCCGTCCCGCTGTGCTCACCGGGTACGGCGGTTTCGGCGCGTCGATGACCCCCGGGTTCACCCCGCAGGCGGTGCCGTGGGTGCGGGCGGGCGGCGTCTACGCGGTGGCCTGTGTGCGCGGCGGCGGGGAGGAGGGCGCGGCATGGCACCGGGCCGGGCGCCGGGAGCACAAGCCCAACACCTTCGACGACTTCGACGCCGCGGCCGACCAGTTGCTCGCCGGGGGATGGACCGGGCCCGGTCTGCTCGGTGTCCTCGGCAGTTCCAACGGCGGGCTGCTGGCCGGTGCCGCGCTGACCCGGCGGCCGGGGACCTACGCGGCGGTGGTGTGCGCCGCGCCGCTGCTGGACATGGTGCGCTACGAGCGGTCGGGGATGGGGCCGAGCTGGCGCGACGAGTACGGCAGCGCGGACGATCCCGCCGAGTTCGCGCGGCTGCTGGCGTACTCCCCCTACCACCGGGTGCGTGCGGGGGTGCGCTACCCGGCCGTGCTGCTGGCCGTGTTCGACGGCGACTCGCGGGTGGATCCGGCGCACGCCCGGAAGATGTGCGCGGCCCTCCAGTGGGCCGATCCCGGCGGCGGGCCGGTGGTGCTGCGCACCGAGCGCGGCGTGGGCCACGGCACCCGGGGGGTGTCGCGCAGCGCGGGCCTGTACGCGGACGTCATGGCGTTCTTCGGCCACCATCTGGGGCTCGATCTGGGGCTGGATCTAGGGCTGGATCTAGGGCCAGATCTGGGGCTCGATCTGAGGAGCGGCCCGGCATGAACGTGCTGTTGTGCCCGCTGAGCGACCCGGGGTACCTGTATCCGGCCCTGGCGCTCGGCCGGGAGCTGCGCCGCCGCGCCCACCGGATCGATGTCCTCGCGGGGGCGAGGGCGGCGGCGGTGGTCAGGGAGGCGGGTCTGGCGATGTCGGCCGTCCCGGACGCGACCGCGCTGTCGGTGGGCCACTGGACGGTACGCGGTCTTGAGCAGTACACCCTGGTGGGGCGGGAGATCCGGCGGCTGCGGCCCGACGTCCTGGTGACGTCCGTACTGTGCCACGGGGCGCTGCTGGCCGCGGAGGCGGCGGATCTGCCGGTGGTGGTGCTCGGGCTGACGGCCCATCTGTGGCCGTACCGCGCCGGGGCGGTCCCGGCCGACGCGCACGACCGGTCGTGGCGGCTGGCCGGCACGCTGGAGCACTACGAGGCGCTGCGCGACGCCGCCGGACTGCCGCCCCGGCGCGACCGGTTCCCCGACGCGCCGCTGCTGGGCACAGCGTTCCTGCTGCGCGGGCATCCCGTCCTGGAGGTACCGGACACCGAACTGCCCGCGCCGGTACGGCATGTGGGCCCTTGCTGGTGGGAGCCCGAGCCGGAGCCCGGCGCCGTGCCGGTGCCGCCGGGCGGGGGGCCGCTGGTGTACGTGCATCTCGGCCGTACCTTCGGCGGCGGCAGCCTGTGGCCCCGGCTGAACACCGCGTTCGCCGGGGGCGGGCACCGGGCCGTGGTGGAGCTGGGCCGGTCGGGTCCGTCCGAGGCCGCCCCGGGCGCCGACATGGTGACCGGACGCCGTCCATGGATGGCGCCGCTGGTCGAACGGGCGGACCTGGTGCTCACCAATGCGACGTCCGCTCCCGTGCTGGGCGCGCTCCTGCACGGCAAGCCGCTGCTGGTCGCCCCGAACGGCTCCGAGCAGCAGGTGCTGGCCGCGGCGTGTCTGCGGGCCGGTGTCGCCCGGCGTCTCCCGGCGCCGGGGGCTCCCGCCGCCGTGCTGCGGGCCGCCGTCGGCGACGCCGCCCGGGACCCGGGGCTGCGGGCCCGCGCGGTGGAGGTGGGCGGTCTGCTGGCGGGGAGCAAGAGCGAGAGCCGTGCCGCTGACGCGGTGGAGGTGGCGGCACGCTGATTCGTTGGTGGTGGGTTGGGGGGTGGGTGGGTTTGTGGGAGGGGGTGGGTTTCGTGGGGTGGGCCGGTGGTGCGATGGCTTGCTGTCAGCAGCCCCGGGAGGAGGTGGGTTCGGGGGGTGGGTTTGTGGGAGGGGGTGAGTTTCGTGGGGTTGGCCGGTGAGGCGCTGGCTTGCTGTCGGCAGCCCCGGGAGGAGGTGGGTTCGGGGGGGTCGTGGAGTCGGCCGGAGGTGCGATGGCTTGCTGTCGGCAGCCCCTGGGGCAGGTGGGGGTTCGCGCCAGCCGTAGCGCCAGGTCCAGCCGCGTGGCGGCGGCTCCGCGTCGGGCAGGACATCGTCGCGAGGCCGCGGCACGCCCCCGTCCCGCCGCGTTCCCCGGGGCGGGGCGTGCCCGTCGCGCAGGGCGTTCCGCCTCTCCGGCGGCCCCTCCCGCCGGTCGGGAGGTGAGGGTGCCGCCGGGGTACTCCGACCCCGCGTCTTCAACTCGCGGGCGGTGTCTCCGCGTCGAGCAGGACATCCCGCAGCGCGGCGACCAGTTCCAGGCTCCGGGCGCGGACCGCCGCCGACGGCTCTTCCCGGCGCCGTTCGGTGACGACGGCGAGCGCGGCGGCGGCCTGGCGGGCGAAGAGCGCGAGCAGATCGAGTTCGGACAGGCTGGAGCGGGACTGCGCCACGGGGTCGAGGACCTCCAGCACCCCCAGGACCCGGTCGCGGTGCGCCAGGGGGGCCGCCATGAGCGCGTCCGGCACATAGCCCGTGGACTCGGCGACATCCCGGGCGAACATGCCCTGCTCCCTCAGATCGTCCGCGACCATCGGCTCGCCGGAGACCAGCACCCAGCCCGCGAGCCCCCGCCCCGCCGGGAACCGGGACCCCACGAGGGACTCCTCGCCCTCGCCCGACACGGCCTGGAAGACCAGTTCACCGGCGTCCTGGTCGTGGAGCAGCACGGAACTCGCCGCGGCGCCGAAGATGGCGCGAGCCGTCTCCACGACGGACTGGAGCAGATCGTGCTCGGCGCTGCCGGCCCGCGTCGCGGGGCCCGTGGCCGTGCCGGGGACGAGGCCGTGGGACTGGGTCATGATGCACCTCGGGTTCCTGTGGCGCCGATACGGACGTTCGCGGCGGAGAGATAGAGCGCGTGCTTGATCTGGAACGGGGTGAGTCTGGGGCGGCTGCCGAGCAGCCGGGCGCACAGCCCGCTGACGAAGGGCGTGGCGAAGCTGTTGCCGGTGGTTCTGATGGTCCTGCCGCCCACCCAGGCCACCTGGACGTTCTGCCCGGGGGCGAAGAACTCCACGGGCGGCTCGGGGTTGTAGAGGAACAGGGCGGGGTCGTCCTCGCGGTGGCTGCCGACGGAGATGACCGACGAGAACCGCCACGGGAAGCTCTCCACGGGCGTGTTGTGCGCCGACGCCACCAGGGTGGTCCCGGTGAAGAACGCCTGGTCGGCCAGGGCGCGCAGGGCGTCGAGGAACTGCGGGCGGGTGGTGGACAGGCTGAGGTTGACCACGTCGAAGCCCTGGTCGACGGCCCAGCGCAGCCCGGTGAGCAGGGCGTCGCCGGTTCCGGTGAAGCCCTCCCCCAGCACCCGCACGCTGTAGAGGGCGCAGCCCGGTGCGACGCGCCGGACGATCCCGGCGCAGGCCGTGCCGTGTCCGCATCCGTCGCCGGTGCCGTCGGACGGCGGGCCGCTGTCGACGACCTGCGGGGTGCCGTCGGGTCCGGGCGCCACTTCGAAGGAGCCCTGGACGGCGCCCACCAGGGGGTGTCCGTGCTCGACTCCGGTGTCGACCACGCAGACCCGGACGCCGGTGCCGTCCGACCACGCCCAGGGGTCGGTGGGCAGGTCCGGCACGGTGTCGGCGTCCAGTACGAGGTCTTCGGGGGTGCGGTCGCGCAGACTCCAGGTGAGTCCCGCCGTCGCGCCTTTCATACGGCCCTGCCTTCCCGCCCGGCCGGGCGTCGCGTGGTCCGGGCGGCGGACGCACTGTCGTCGTCGCCGCCGGACAGGGCCTTCCGGTCGGCGGTTGCGGTGGCTTCTTCGGCGGGCCCGGGTCCGGTGGCGTCACCGACGCCGGTGCCGTCGCCGGGCCCGGCGAAAGGGCCGGATCCGGCAGAGAGTCCCACGGCCCCACCGGCGTCGCCGGATCCGGCAGAGGGCTTCACGGCCCCACCATCGTCACCACCGTCACCGGACGCGGGCGAAAGCCACACGCCCCCACCACCGTCACCGGACCCGGCCATGCGGCTCGCGGACTCCGACTCCTCGGCGAACCGGGCCGCGCGGTCCCTGCCCGGCCGGTGGCCCTTGGTGGTGAACAGCCGCTGGGCCGCCCGCGCCCGGCGGGCCGCCTCGCCGGGCAGGCCGAGCGTGCGCAGCACCTCGGCGAGGTCGAGGGCGGCGGTGCCTCGGACGAGGGGGGAGTCGGTGTCACCGGCGGCGGTGGTGGCCCGGTCGGCGCAGTCGCGGGCGGTGTCCGGCCGTCCGGTCAGGGCGTGGGCCCTGGCCCGCAGGCCGTACGCGTCGGCCGACTCGGCCGGTCCCAGGCCGGCGCCCCGGGGGTCGGGCAGGGCGAGCGCGCCGGACGGATCTCCGCCGTCCAGCAGCAGCCGGGCCCTTTCGCGGGCGATGCCGGGCAGTGCTCCGGTGACGCCGAGTGCGCGGCCCGCGCGTGCGGCCTCGTCCAGGAGCGCGAGGGCGCGGTCGGGTGCCTCGGTGAGGGCGGCGACCTCGGCGGCGAACAGCGGGACGAACAGGGCGCTCTCCGCGTAGCCGAGGCTCCGGGCGAGCCGTCCGGCCTCGTCCAGCCGTTCGCGGGCCTCGGCGTCCCGGCCGTGCAGGGCGAGCAGCACGGCCAGCGGGCAGCCGAGGGTGGCCCGGACGGTGGGCCGTCCGGCTCCGTGCGCGGTGAGCAGTTCCTCGCAGCGGTCGAGGGCCTCGTCCACGGGGGTGGGTCCCCGCCACAGGGTGATGCCCATCGCGCCGAGCGCGAGGGCCCGTTCCGGTTCGGCCCCGGCCCGGTCGGCGTGGCGCAGGGCACGCCCCAGGAGTGTCCCGGCCTCGCCGTGCCTACCGCGCCGCTGGCGGTCCTGGGCGATCCGGACGCAGGCGCGGGCGATGCCCTGGTCGTCGTCCGCCGCCGTGAACAGCGGGAGGGCGGTCTCGGCGACCTCGGCGGCACGGCCGTGCCGGGGGTCGAGGGCGGTCAGGGCGAGTTGGGCGTGGGCGGCGGCGAGGTCGTCGCCCCGGTGGGCCGCGCTGTCGCGGGCACCGGCGAGGAGTTCCCGGCCGCGCTGCGGTTCGCCGCGGGCGACCTTGGTCTCGCCGAGGCGGCGGGCGGCCTCGACGGCGGTGGGCTCGCCGGGTGCGGCGAGGGCGAGGGCCTGGGTGAGGAGGTCGTCGGCCCAGGGCAGGTCGGAGCGGGCGAGGGCGGCGGTTCCGGCCCGGGTGAGGAGGAGGGCGGCGCGGGCGCGCAGCGCGTCGTCGTCCTCGTCGCGCAGGCCGAGTTCCGTGAGGAGGCGGTGGGCCCGTGCGAGGTGGGTGCCGACCGCGGCGTCGCCCGCCGCGTGCCGGGCGAGGACCTCGGCGGCCCGGCGGTGGCGCCGGGCGCGGACCTTCTTCGCCATTCCCTGGTAGGCGATCTCCTGCACCAGGGCGCTGCCGAACCGGAACACGGTGCTCGCGGTGAGGGTACGGCCCCCGGCCTCGATGAGGCGTCGCCGCGCGAGCCCGCGCAGCAGCCCGGCCGCGGCTGCCGTACCGTCCGCGATCGGTGTATGGTCCGCCGTCGCCGTACCGTCCGTGGTTGTCGCGGAGCTCCCCGGTGGCGGGTCGGCGGGGTCGCGGGCAGCGGCCAGTCCGGCGAGGTCTGCGCGGTGGAACTCGCGTCCCAGGACCGCGGCGAGTTGCAGCAGGGTCCGCTCCTCGGCGGGCAGTGCGTCGATGCGGGCGCCGAGCAGGGCGTGCACGGTGGGTGGCAGTGCGTCGCCCTCGGCGGCCATCGCGGCCATCGCGGTCAGGTGCTCCAGGAAGAGCGGATTTCCCTCCGCCCGCTCCAGCACGCCGTCCAGGACGTCCTGCCGGTGGGCGGTGACCTCGACCAGTCCCCCGGCCAGCGCCGTCGCCTCCGCCCGGGAGAGGGGTGCCAGCGTCAGCGACGCGGACCGCATGCGTCCGCTGCCCCAGCCGGGCCGGGTCTCCAGCAGTTCGGGGCGGGCGGCGCACACCAGGGCGACGGGTGAGCGGTCGAGTTCGTCCAGCAGCCGGGCGGTCAGGTCGAGCAGCGGCTCGGCCGCCCAGTGGCAGTCGTCCAGGACGAGGACGAGGGGCCGCTCACGGGACAGCCCGTCCAGGAGTGCGGCCAGGGCCATGACGGTGTCGTCCACCGAGGGGCTGGGGGTGCCGTCGCGGAGCAGGCCCGCCCGCAGCAGGCGCAGCGCCTGGCGTGCCTCGGTCCGCTCGGGCTCCGGCAGCGCGTCGAGCCCGGCGTCCTCCCCGACGGCGGCCAGGAGATGGCGTACGGCCTCGGCGAGCGCGGCGAGGGTACCGCTCTCGCCGTAGGGGCGGCATCGGCCCTCGCCGTAGGCCGGGCAGTCCCGCAGCCATTCGCGCAGCAGGCGGGTCTTGCCGAGTCCGGCCTCGCCGTAGACCGTGACCAGGTGCGAGGCGGGGTCGGCGGCCAGTTTGCGCAGCAGGAGGCGGAGTTCGGCGAGTTCCGGGCCGCGTCCGATGAAGGGGGTGTCGAAGCGGCGTACCCGTTCGGGGTCGTCCTCGTGCAGGGTGAGCAGGCGGTGCGCGGGCAGGGGTGTCCGGACGCCCTTGAGGGAGAGGGCCCCGGCGGGTTCGGTGACGGCGGAGGGGCCGGCGGCGTCCACTGTCGCCGGTCCGGCGAGGATCTCTCCGGCGCCCGCGTGCTGCTCCAGCCGGGCGGCGATGTTGACGACCTCGCCGGAGACCAGGGTCTGGCGGGCGGCCGGGTCGACGGAGGCCACGACCTCGCCGGTGTTCACCCCGATACGGACGGCCAGCCGGACCCCGTGCCGCTGTTCCAGATCGGCGTTGAGGCCGTCGAGGGCGGTGATCATCCCGTGGGCGGCGGCCAGGGCGCGGCGGGCGTCGTCCTCGTGGCGGGCGGGGATGCCGAAGACGGCCATCACGGCGTCGCCGATGAACTTCTCCACCGTGCCGCCGTGCTCCTCGATACGGGCCCGCATCAGGGCGAAGTAGCGCAGGGTGACGGTGCGCAGGGTCTCCGGGTCGAGTCTGCCGGACAGGGCGGTGGAGCCGACCAGGTCGCAGAAGAGGACGGTGACGACGCGGCGCTCCTCGGCCGCCGCGGTGTCGGCGGCGGGCACGCAGGCGGTGCCGCACCGGGGGCAGAAGGCCGAGCCGTCCGGGGGCGGGTCCGGGCACCGGGGGCACCTCACCGGGGCGGGGACGGACATCAGAACAGCGCTCCGCCCGCGATCTCGCTGTGCGCCTGCACCTCCGGCTCGGCGGCGTCCAGCCGCTCCTTCAGCCCGAGCAGCAGGGTCAGCTCCTCCGGGTCGAGGGCGTGGAGCACCTCCCGCTGCTCGGGGGACAGGCTGTGCAGCGGGAACCCGGCGTCCTCCAGCGCGCGGAGGGGGTCGTGGGGGTGCGGGCGGTCATTCATCGGGGCTCTCCTGACGGGCTGTCCGGTGCGGCGGGTGCCTCGGCGATGCGGTCGAACAGTGCGGCGAGGGCGGCGACCGTGTAGAGGGCGCTGACGGAGACCGCCGAGCGCTGTGCCTCGTCCAGCGGCAGTCCGCCCAGCAGCCGGTCGAGGTCGTCGCGGTGCCCGCCGTCGAGACCGGCGTGCAGGCGTACGGTGTCGAAGGCGGTCCGCGGCAGTCCGGTCTCCCGCGCCAGCCGGTCGGCGAGCCCCGGCGCGGGGGCGTTGCCCTCCAGTACGGCGATGTATCCGAGCAGGGCCACCGGATGACCGTGCTCGATCCAGTAGTACTGGGCGCCCACCAGCGCGGCGACATGCGCCGGGGGGCCGGGGCCGGTCAGTTCGCCCGGCGCCATCCCGGTCACCGCGGCGTCGGCGAGGAGCCAGTCGTCGTGGCCGCGTTCCTCCTCGGCGTGGGCGCGCAGATAGCGGGCGAGGGGCGACGCCACGGGGTCCGGGGGCAGCGCCTCGCAGCGTTCGGCGGCGCGTTCCATCAGCGGGACGGAGGCCCGGATCACCTGGTGCATGGTGCGCAGATAGCGCCGGTAGCGGTCGCCCAGTCCGGCGTCCGAGCGCCATATGCCGGCCGCGGCGGTCCGCAGCACGGGCTGGACGAGGGACAGTTCGAGGCGCAGGCCGGTGGCGGCCGAGGGCGTCATGCGCGGGTCTCCGTCCCGGCGTCGGGTGGCTCGCCGAGGAGCACCAGGGGCGCGTACCGCTCGCTCCCGTAGCGCTTGACGAGTGCCTCGGGTCCGGCCTCCCGCTGGAGGCGGGCCGCGAGCGCGTCGACGGCCCCGGCGGCGGGGCGTGCGCCGCCGCGCCGGGCGGCTTCCAGCGCGGCGGGCCGCCGGGCGAGGTCACGGCAGCGGGCGCAGGAACCGACTCCGGCGGTACGGACGGTGCGCAGTACGGGCGAGTCCTGGCAGCGGCGCCGTATCCGCGGCCAGTCGTCCTCGGCGATGTGTCCCAGCCGCAGATGGTCCGGGACCGGGCGGGCGTCCACCACGCGCTGGTTGCAGCAGGCCACCACCGTCCCGTCGAAGGCGACGACCGGCCAGGCGGCCATCGGGCAGGGTGCGGGGCGCTCGTCCGGCGGCCCGGCGGTCCGCGCGTGGGCCCAGCCGGCCGCGCGGCCCACCGGGCGGACATGGTTGACGAGCATCGCCGCCCGGTCGCGGAATTCGGTCCGGATGGCCCCGGTGACGTCCGCGACATAAGGATCGTCGGGCGTGTCACCCACGACGTGGAAGCTCACGTCGATTCCGCTGTCCATGATGCGGTGCACGGCGCGGAACGTGGCGGCGCGTGGGACCTCCCGTTCGTGGAAGGCGTCGATGCTCGCCGAGAAGTGGTCGACGTCGCGCAGCGCGCGCATGATCTGGCGGGGCACTTCTCCCCCTCTGGCGAAGAACATGCCGCTCAGCACCGATACCCGGGTTCCGGCCGTGCGGGCGAGGCCGGCCAGTTCACCGACCAGGGCGGGCCGTAGCAGGGGTTCGCCGCCGGTGAGCATGAGGACCTCGGGACGGTCCCGCGCCGTGAAGCCGCCGACGAAGCCGCGCAGCGCCCGAGCCGGGACGTCCTCGCCGCGCGGTCCCGAGGAGGTGGAGCAGTGGGCGCAGCTGAGGGGGCAGCGTCTGGTGAGGGTGACGAACAGTCCGGCGGCCGGTACCGGCCGCAGCCCGATGATCTCGGCAAGCCTCATCCGGTCACCTCCGCCGCTCCCCTGGACATGCGGTGCCAGCGTGCCGCGCGGGGGTTCGGGAGCGGTTGGGGGGCGGTTGGGGGTGGGTTGGGGAATGGTAGGTGGGCTGCCCTCGCGGGGGGGGCCGGGGGGAGGCGGATCGGTCGGGGCGCTGGCCTCCCCGGGCGCCGGACCGGTAGGTGGGCTGCGCTGTCCTCTTGGGGGCGCCGGATCAGTCGGAGCGATGCGCCTTTGGAGGCGCGGGATCGGCCGGAGGGCTGCCCTCCTGGGGGCACGGGATCGGCCGGAGAGCTGCCCTCCTGGGGGCGCCGGATCAGTCGGCACGCTGCCCTCCTGAGGGCGCCGGATCGACCGGAGGGGGATGCCTTCCTCGGGGCGCCGGATCGGCCGGGGCGGGCCGTACGGCTTCGCCGGGCCGCACCCCCTCCGCACCCGGGAGCCTTCACCCTCCCCGGGGGCATTCGCCACCGGCATACCGTTAGCTCACCTTCACCCATCTCTGCGGCTTTTCTCCCGGCGGGTGCGTTGCTGCATGCATCTTGATCCATCCACGCGGCCATGGCCCCGCCCCTCGCGGCTGGGCATGCTGAGCGAACTCAAAGGAATTCCGCGCGGAATCCCCTCTGGATTTCAAGAAAGCTCGCAGATTCTCCCCGACCCCCCTCACGGAGGCTCTCGTGCACAGAATTCCCGCCCTTTCCCCGAACTCCGACGACACGGGCTGGGGAAAGGGCTGAAGGAAGAATGTCCGACACTCTGACCGAGAGATCCGCGCAAGGATTTCCAGCGAATCCGAACGGCACGGAGGAAAGACGCGCCGCCGCCGAACCGCTGCGCCTCTCCCTCCTCGGCCCGATGCAAGCCCACCGCGACGGTCTGCCGCTGGCTCTCGGCCCGCTGAAGCAGCGGCTCGTCCTCGCCGCGCTGCTCACCCGTCCCAACGCACCGGTGTCCTTCGCCGAACTGACCGACGCCGTCTGGCCGGACGCCCCGCCGAGGACCGCCCGCAAGAACCTCCAGGTCTACGTCTCGGCTCTGCGACGCGTGCTCGACCCCGGTGATCCCGGCAGGCTGCACCACGGCCCCGGTGGCTACGTCCTGCACCTCACCTCGGCCGAGTGCGACACCCTGCGCTTCGAGGAGCTCGCCCGCGCCGGCGACACCGAGTCACGCGGCGGCGCCCCGAGCCGCGCCGCCCGGCTGTACCGACAGGCGCTCGACCTGTGGCGGCACGACCCGCTCAGCGACCTCGCCGCCGATGCCGGAATGCTGCGCGCCGCCGTCGACCGGCTGCACACCCGGCGGCTGACGGTGTACGAGGCGTGGGCGGAGGCCCAGTTGGAGTCGGGCGAACCGGCACCGGTGGCCGACACGGTCGGCGAGATGGTGAGCCGGCATCCGCTGCGCGAACGGCTGCGTGCCGCCCAGCTCACCGCGCTGCACCGGGTGGGCCGCAGATCGGAGGCGCTGGCCGTCTACGACGACTGCCGCCAGCAGCTCTCCCGCGAGCTGGGCATGGAACCCGGCGCGGCCCTCCAGCGCCTGTACCGCTCCCTGCTGGACGAGGTGACACCAGCTCGGACGGCCCGACGCCCCGCGGCGACGCGCCTGCTCCCGCCGGACCTGGCCGACTTCACCGGACGCGCGCGGGAACGGGACGCCCTCGGGTCCCGGCTCGCCCAGGAGGGCGGCCCACCGGTGCTCCTCAGCGGCCCCGCCGGGTCCGGCAAGACAGCACTCGCCGTGCACCTCGCCCACCGGTACGCCGCGCGCCACCCCGACGGAGTGGTCCTCACCCGGCTGCGCGCCGAGGACGGCTCCCCCCGCCCCTGGTCGTCGGTGCTGGCGGAACTGGCCCGCTCCCTGGGCTGCGGCGAGCGGCTCCCCGCCGACCGGGAGGAGGCCGCCGCCGTCTGGCGCTCCTGGCTGTCGGGACGCCGGGTCCTGCTGCTCCTGGACGACGCCACCGACGCGGCAACCCTGGGCCCGCTGCTACCGCCCGCGGGCCCCGCCGCCGTCCTGGTGACCTCCCGCAGCCGCCTGTCCTGGCTGGATCCGGCGCACCGCACCGAACTCCCGCCGCTGTCGCCCGAGGAGGCCCTGCGTCTGCTGGGCGCCATCATCGGGCCGGGCCGGGTCGCGGTGGACCGCTCCGCGGCCCTGCGCGTCGCCGCCGCGACCGGATCACTGCCGTTCGCGCTGCGCGCGGCCGGGAACCGGCTGTCGGTGCTGCGTCACATGCCGCTCGGCCAGTACGCGGACCGGCTCGAAGACCCCGGTCAGGCGCTGGACGAACTCGCCTCCGGCGGTCACGGGGTGCGTACCCGCCTGCGCGACACCTGGACCCGGCTCCCCTCCCCCGCCCGCACCGCCCTGCGCGGCCTGGCGACGCTGCCGGACCCGTCGTTCGGCCTCGCCGATGCCGCCCGCGCGCTGGGCGTGGGCCACCGCGACGCCCAGCGGGCCGTGGAGCATCTCATCGACACAGGCGTCCTGGCCCCGCCGCTCCCACCCCCCTCGCCGCTTTCGTCGCCCTCGTCGCCCTCGTCGCCCTCACCCGAGGTGACGGCCCACAGCGCGGCCGACGAGGAGACCACACGCTACGAACTCCCCTGGCTGACCCTGCTGTTCGCCCGCGAGCAGCAGGCGGGGCGGACAGTGCGGCGGCCGTCGTCCGTAACGGAGCCGCCGTGCTGAGGCCTCCGGCCGAGGTCCCGTCGTCTCCCCGGAGGGCGGCGGCAGCACGGGCAGCGGCCCGCGATCGCGCTGGGCGGGCTGGGCGGGCTGGGCGGGCTGGGGGGAGGCTCGGGTACTGGGGGTACTCGGGGCGGTGCCAGGTGCGGCGGGAGTCCGTCCCGGAGACCGCCCGGCAGTTGAGGTCCTCGCCCTACTCCCAGACAACCCCCTCCGCACCGGACAGCACCCGGCAGGCGCGACCGTCACCCCACTCCCCGGCAGCCCATCCCTCAGGTCCCGCCGGAGACGGGCGCGGCCGGTCCGGAGGACTGGACCCGGGCCAGATACCCGGCCTGAAAGCGGCTGGCCGCGCCCAGTTGCTCCATGATCTCGGCGATGTGCTTGCGGCACGTCCGCAGCGACATGCCCAGCCGCCGGGCCACCATCTCGTCCTTCATTCCCTCCGCGAGCAGCCGCACGATGGCCTGCTTGACCTCCTCACGGGCCGAACTCTCCGTCCAGGCGGGCTGGTAGGGCTCGGCGAGCGACCAGGCGTGGTCGAACGCCGCGCACAGATACGCCACCGTGGACGGCTCGTGGATGACGATGGCCGCGTCGGGGTCGCCCTGGTGCGGGATGAACACGGTCTCCGCGTCGAAGGCGATCATCCGCCCGAACAGTTCGCTCAATGTCCGGATCTCGGCGCCCTCGCCGGTCATACGCCGGGCGTACTCCTGCGTGGGCAGGTGATAGCGGGCGGTGTGCTGGTACAGCGTGCGCATCCGCACCCCCCGGCGCAGCATGTCCCGGTCACGGACGTACGCCTGCTCCAGCAGACTCGGGGACCGTCCCCCGCCCGGGTGACACGTGCGCACATCGTGGCGGCAGTGGACCGTCGCGTCGGTGATCATTCCGACGACGGTGTCCAGATCCGTCACCTCGGTGAGCGGGAGACGTCCCTGCCGACGGCGCTGCGCCTCGGTGTAGAACGGCGTCAGGAGCGCGAGTTCACCGCGCAGTTGCTCGATCTCGGCGAGCTGGCGGCGCAGCCCCGCCTCGGTCGGCGCGACCAGGGCGGCGATGGCGGCTTCCGGCGCCACGGCGACGATGAGATCGGGGTCCTCGGGCAGCGGCCGGACCAGCAGCAGTTCGGTCAGCCGGGCCAGCGCCGCCGCCGTCCGCTGCTCGGGGAGGTCCAGGATGGCGCCCAGGGTCCGCGCGTCGCAGGGGCCCCGGTCGCTCACCCAGCGGAACAGCCGTACGGCTTCCTCCGACAGCCGGGTCACCGGCACGGTCCGCCCCGGCGTCCCCTGGGCTCCCAGCAGTTGGCCGCCCTCACCCGTGCCGCCCACCCGGCTCCCCCCATCACCTGGATGACCCCGCCCGCACCCGGACGCTCGTGCATTGTGCAGTCACATGCCGGAGATGCCCAGCCCGCCTCGGACGGGAGATCGATTTTCGGCATGGGTGATGTACGGGGCCGGGGAGGGGGCCGGGGACAAGTGGCCGACCGCATCGGCGGCCCGCCGCTCCCCATCAGGGCCGGGCGCCGGGCGATGCGAGCCGGGTCGATGACGCGGCAGGCCGCCACGCACCGCTCCCGCCGTCACCCGGGCGCCGCCCTCGTGGTCCGCGGTCTCCGGCCCACTGTCCGGCGCCTCGCCCGCCCGTCCAGGTCGTCGGCGACAGCGACGGCCACCGTCCGTCAGCCACAGCCGGTCGTTCGGACCGGCGCTCACATGCGGGGAATCATCATGAAACGGGTCATGGGTCCGCTCGCCCGGCTGGTCGCGATCGGCAGGTCGGTGCTTGCCGGCTCGCGCCGCACCGACGTCCACGCGCGCCGGGCACGCGAGGCCCTCAACCGCCCGCCGGGCCCGATCCGGCCACCGCTGGACACCGACGACGCCCCACCGCCACCGGCACCGCGATGGTGAGACATCCCGGCGTCCGTGAACCGTTGGACGTCGTCGCCCTCGTAGGAAGGTGGTCCCCTGGGTCCGCGCGGCCGACCTGGGGCGATCCACGCCCAGAAGGCCGATGGTCAGGAAGGCCGACACGGACGAACCGTCGGCGACGGACCTCGGCTGCACGCCTCGCACTGCAGCCCCGAGTCGGCGTTCACCGCGTCCCGTCCGTCCGCCGTCCAGGACGGATAAACGGATGGCCGGGGGCGGGTGGGACGCGGCAGGATGCCCGCATGTCGCTCCGCACCCACGGACTCCGCACCCCCGAGCTCCACACCGCCCGCCTGAGACTGCGTCCGTTCACCTCCGCGGACGCGGCGCCTCTCTACGCGCTGCACAGCAGCGCCCATGTGCTGCGCTTCTGGGACTCCCCACCATGGACCGAACCGGCCCGCGCCCAGCGCTTCCTCGCGAACTGCCGGACGATCGAGGTCGAGGGCACGGGAGCCCGGGTCGCCGTCGACCGTGCCTGCGACGGTGCGTTCATCGGCTGGTGCGGCCTGACCGACTGGAACCAGGACTTCCGCAGCGCGTCCCTGGGGTATGTCTTCGACACCGCCGCATGGGGGCAGGGCTACGCCACGGAAACCGCGCACGCCGTCCTGCGATGGGCGTTCGACACTCTGGGCCTGAACCGCGTCCAGGCCGAGACCGACACCCGCAACGCCGCGTCCGCCCGGGTTCTGGAGAAGCTGGGCTTCGTCCGCGAGGGCACCCTGCGCGAGGACTGTGTCGTCAACGGCGAGGTCTCCGACTCCTGGGTATTCGGCCTCCTGCGCCGCGAGTGGCACCCGACAACCACCCCGACGACCGGTCACCAGAACCGAGACCTGCCGACCGGCGGCCGGTAGCGCTTGTTCATGGGAGACGGCCCGCCGTCCGGACGGGCGTCGGGCCGTCGAAGCGAGCGGTCGGGCCGAGGTCAGCGAGACTGGGCGGAGTCGAGATGGCGGGTGTCACCGAGGCTGACGACCTGGCGGTTGTGGAAGAAGTCGTCTTCGCGCAGTGTGGTGATGCTGCCGGAGGGCGCCCGGAAGCCGGCATAGCCTGCTGACTCGATCGGCATCTTGATCCAGGACGCCACGACACATGTCAGAGAGCCCCCGTGGGTCACGATGATCTGGTGTTCGCAAGGGCTCCGCAGGATGTCGTCCATGGCGGCGTAGATGCGCCGCGCCCACGACGCCTTGGTCTCCGCGCCTCGCACGCCCTCGTCGTGGTCCATCCGTTCCCCGGCGGCAGGCGGTGGGATGAAGCGCTGGTCGAGCCACTGCTGTGGTCTTCCCTCCGCTTCGCCGTAGGACTTCTCCCGCAGCCTGCGATCCAGGACCGGTTTCACGCCGAACGCCTCGGCCACCTCATCCGCCGTCCGCCGGGTGCGCTGGAGATCCGAGGAGAACAGCTGCACCTCGGCGCCGTCCGGGATCCGGGATCGCAGTGCCTGGGCGATGGAGACCGCCGCACGGACACCGGCGGGCGTCAGCCGTGAGTCATGCCATCCGCCGACGACTCCCTCGACGTGGTGCGTCGCCTCCGGATGGGTGACGACGTAAAGAGTGCGCATGAGTGCGTGCCCTCCTCTGGGTAGGTGGCGTCCTGCTTGGTTGCTGTCCGTCACTATGGAAGAGCGGGGTCGGAACCATCAAGCGGGTTCTTCGGCTCGCACTCGGGCGCCGGCAAGGTGGGTGGGTCGGTGCCGGTCTCGATGATCGTGCCGTTGAGGGTGGGGTGGTGGGCAACGATGGCCGCGCAGAGTGTCTCGTCGGTGGCCGTCGAGCAACTCGCTCACCGGCCGCCTCGTGGCGCGAGCGTGTGGCGAACGCGGCAGCCCAGCCCTCCGTCGCGGCCTCGGAGCCCGGCGCGATGAGCAGGTGGGACGTGCAGGTCGCCGATGGGGCGGAATGGTTGGCTCTCTTTGACCCATTCACGTCGGCTGCTGTCCCTCCCCGTTCCTCAGCGGAGGCGGCCGGAGTTCTACGGAGAGGGTGGCGTCTGCGGAGGAGCAGGCGGGCCGGGCGGGACCGGGGTGAGGTCCATCAGCTCACCCGCGACCGATTCCAGTAGCCCGGTGTCATGGCGGGGGCCGCTCCCCGGTGGCACAAGGCCCAGATACTCGGTGAGATAGGTGTCGAAGACGACGTAGGGGACGCCGAGTTCGGACAGTGCCTCCAGATCGTCCCGGACCTGGCCGGGTGTGCCGTAGCCCGCGATCCGCCGGGGGCTGGTCACCGGGCGGTCGGTGAGGTGGAGGGCGATGCGCGGGGTGACCGCGGGGGTGGGACGGCCGATGTGCCGGGCCGCAGCGGCGAGACGGGGCAGCCGCTCCCGCAATTCGGGGGCACCGAACCCGAACGGATGCCAGGCGTCACCGAAGCGGGCCGCACGGCGCAGAGCGGCGTCCCCGAGTCCGCCGACCCACACCGGAGGGCGCCGGAGCGGTGACGGACCGGTGATGATGTCGGTGTAGCGGGCGTGCGGGCCGGTGGCGGAGACGGTGTCCTGGGCCCAGTGGTCCAGGATGGCGGCGAGGTACTCGTCGGTGATCTCACCACGGCGGCCGAAGTCGATGCCGAGTGCGTCGAACTCCTGCCGGGACCATCCCGCCCCGGCGCCGAACACCAGGCGCCCGCCGCTCAACCGGTCGAGGTTGGCCGCAACGCGGGCGGTGTGAAGGGGGTGCCGGTACGGGATGACGGTGACGGTGGTGCCGAGCCCGATGGTGCGGGTCTGGCCCGCGAGCCAGGCGAGCGTGGTGAACGGGTCGTAGAAGGGAGCGGGGAACTTCGCGGCCACCTCGGGCGGCAGGGTGACATGGTCGGAGATCATGGCGAGGTGGAAGCCGAGTTCCTCGGCTCTGACGACCCAGCCGAGAAGGGAATCGGGGGTGGTTCCGGGTCCGTAGTTCAGTACGTTGACTCCGGCCTTCATGTGCGCCTTCCTCGTGGTTCGGAACTGCGGTGCGGACCAGGTGGAGGACGTGGGGCACGCGGATCACCGGACGTCACGGTGGGACCGGGTGCACCGGGTGCACCAGGTCCACCGGAGGGTGTCCGGTACGCGACGCGGTCGCACGCCCCGCCGCCTCCCATTACTCTCCCTCCCGGGCCGGGCCGGCAACCGCTGCGCGAGGAAGGGCGCCCATCCGCGTGACGATGGCCGCCGCCTGGAGGGCCTCGCCGTCCCCGTCTTACCCGACAGCGATGCCCGGGGCTGGGGTGGTGACATCGTCGGGCCCGTGTCCGTCCCACGAGGACACAGATGTCGTGGCACTGACGCAGCTGAGCCCACCCAGCCGGTGGGCCACATGGCTGCGCGGGCCGGACAGCGACTCGTAGAGCTTGCCCCCGGCAGGCCGTCACATTTGACGCCCCGGTGACTGGAGATGACCGGTGCGTCCAGCACCGTGCACTTCGGGTGCGGGTCGGCGCCTCTGCCTCCGGCCGAGACAAGCCGGGTGGCGCCCTTGGGGTTGGGCCGGTGTCCTCGCCGCTGAGGCTAGTGTTCGGCTCGAAGACAACGCACGCGAGGTGTCCCGGCTGGTGGCGATACTCGACGAGCAGTTCGCCGACGCCCGGCTCCCCGACGCACCCAGAATCCGCATCCTCGAAATGCGCGACTTCCACGCCTTCCTCCTCACCCACATCCCCGAATGCCTCAACCGGTTCGCCCAGTGGCGTGCCGAACACGGCCCGCTCGCCGTGTTCCCCGCAGTCAACACCGCCCGGCCCCGCCTCCCAGCGAAGCTGACGGACGCAGTGAGTGCCGTGCGCGGTGCGGACGATGCGGTGAAGTCCCCGGTGGACCTGACGCTGGCGCCCGACCATCGCCGTGGGCACGGCGCGATGTACGGCGGCCTGAACCACGGCCAGATCGACGTCTGCCGACCGCGGGCGGCGGTGCCGGTGGAGCTAGCACTGCCGCGTCTCGACGACGAGCGCCTGGTTCTGGCGGCCGCGGTTGTGGTCCTCGAAGACCGGCGCCACCCCGGACGATGTGAACCGCTTGCGGCAGGCGCTCCTCCGCCACTTCGACACGGAGCACAGCTTCCGCCTCGCGAAAAGAACCCTCGGCTGGACCGCTCCCAGACACCCGACCCGTGTTCCCCAACCCTGCACCGGGCTCCCTGCGCCAAGAACAATTCGTGGACGCTGCGGACTTGGCGTTCGCAGCCATCGAGACCGCTGGAGGGGGTTGATGCGCAGCGTCGCTCGCTGATTGCCGGACGGCTATGCGCTGGCACCGGGCGCGGTGACGGTGCATGGAGCCGCCCCGAAGGTCCGCGTACCCGTGCCGGTCGCGACGCTGCCGACCCGCCCCGGTACTCAGCCGCTCCCGTCGCGCCTGTGTGCCGCGCGGTATGCCCTCGGTGTGGTGCCCGTCAGACGGTGGAAATGGCGGCGGAAGACCGCCGGGGAGCCGAAGCCGGTGGTGGCTGCGATCCGCTCGATCGGGTCGTCCCCGTCCTCCAGCAGACGGCGGGCCCGCTCCAGCCGGACCCGCAGCAGGTACTGGTGGGGGGTGAGCCCGGTCCGCTCACGGAAGCGGCGGCCGACCGCGCTGACGCTGATTCCGGCGTGCGCGGCGATCTCGGCGAGGGTCGGGGTGCGGTCGAGGTCCGATTCCAGCAGGCGCAGGGCGGGCTCCAGCCCTGCACTCCCGGTCAGCTCCCGGTCGATCGCGTCCCGGGTGGCACCGGCGTGCTCGTACATCGGGGCGATGAGCCCACGGGCGGTCCGGGCCGCCACCGCCGGGCCGTGGTCGCGGGCGATGAGATGGAGCAGGAGATCCACTCCGCCGAAGACACCGGCAGTGGTCGGGTACGGCCCGTCCCCGGCCAGGGTTCCGGCCGGATCGACCGTCACGCGGGGGTGGCGCCGGTCCAGTTCGGCGATGTGGGCCCACTCGGTGGTGGCACGGTGTCCGTCGAGGAGTCCTGTGGCTGCCAGGGTGAAGACACCAGTGCCGACGGCCGCGATCCGCGCTCCCCGGGAGGCCGCCGCCCGCAGCGCACCGAGGATCTCCGGCGGGGGTTCCGCGAGGAAGCCGTCGTGCCCGGTCAGGATCACGGTCCCGGCTTCCGCCAGGGCGTCCGTCCCCCAGGGCACGGTCACGGTGACGGGGAGCGGGCCGGCTGTGGTGATCCGTGCGGAAGGAGCGCAGATCCGCAGGTCGTAGCGGGCGGCGGGATGGCTCCGGGAGGCCGCCTCCAGCACCATCCCGGGGGTGGTGAGCTGGTGTCCGGGTACCCCGTCCCTCACGAGCAGGGCGATCCGCCGTACGGGCTCGCCCCGGGGCGCACGCCGGGCGCGGCGTGCCGGGGACACGGTGGGGGTGGCGGAGCCGGACCGGACCTCCGGTGCGGGCGCCGTCCCGCGCCGGGGCCCGAACTCACCGGGCAAGGGCACGGGCACAGGCACAGACCTTGATACGGAAAGACATGGGTCCAACGTATCCGGGCCCGTCGGGGGCCCGGGGGTGGGGCGCGCCCGGCCCGTCGGCGCCGGGACAGCCAGGACAGCCGTCGGGGCGACCGCCGGGGCGGCCCCGGGACGGCCGGTCAGCCGTGCACGGCGATCGTCCTGTCGATCCAGCCCCGATACGCGGGCACGGAGGTGTAGACACCGGGGCCGTCCGCGCACTTCGGGCCGGTCGCCCAGTTCCCGTCGCCGGAGGTCGTTCCGACGAGCTGCCAGCGCCCGCCGACGCGCTGTATCTGCGGGCCGCCCGAGTCACCGGCGCACGCCATCGCGTCGGGGACCGGGGAACCGGTGCACAGTTCGGCGCCGGGCTTGAAGGGGGAGCAGGCGGTGTCGGCGAGCCGGTGGGTGTTGAGTTGCTGGAGCCGCTCGGGGAACTCCCACGAGGGGCCGTCGTCCGTCTTGCCGAAGCCGAGGATCCGGGTGCGGTCGCCCACCTCGGGAGCCCGGTCGGCTATCTCGACGGGCCGGTGGAAGGCCGGGCGGTCCAGCTTGAGCAGTGCCAGATCGTGATGCCCGCGCGGGGCTCCGGCGGCGGGGGCGTACCCCGGGTGGAGCACCTTCTTCACGATGGTGCGGACGCTCCCGCCGGAGGTACGGTCCTCGCTGCCGATCCGGACCGTTCCGTCCGGCTGGGCGGGGTTGCCGGCCCAGCCCGCGCAGTGCGCGGCGGTGAGCACCCAGCGCGGATGGATCAGCGTTCCGCCGCAGACTCCGTCGAAGGACTCTTCCGCCGACGTCACGGTCATCGGGATCGAGACCATGAACCCGTAGGGACGGGTGGAGTCCTCGCCGTTGACGACGGCCCCGGCGCCGCCGGCCGTTCCGGCGACGGCGAGCGCGGTCGCGGCGCCGGCCACCGCGGCGCGAACGGCACCCCTTCGCAGCGGGCGCGGACGGGTCGTACGGTCGCTGCGCCGAGTGGCCGGGTGGGCGTGCGTCATGGCGGATGTCCCCTTTGTGCAAGTGGTCGGTCGTGCTGCACGGGACCGGGGGCTCGCTCGCCTCCCGGCCGGTGTGCTTCTACCCTGCGGGTCCCGAACGGCCGGAAACAGCGACCATGTGCCCACCTTTGGTTAAATTCTGGCCATGGCCGCAGCGATTCTTCTCGTACTCGATGGTGCTCCCGGGCACCAGATCACCACTCCCTCGCTGCTGCTGGGCGCCGCCTCGGCCGCCTGCCGCCGGGACTGCTGCACCCTGCGGATCTGTGCCGCACCGGGTTTCCGGGGCACGGACGGCCCGGGGACCTTCGGGCTCGCCGGGCCCACCGACCCCGGCGCGCGTGACACCTCCGGCGCCACCGACGGCCTCGGCTCGCTGGAATCCCTCGGCAGCACGGACACCCTCGTCGTGGCCGGCTACCGGGACTTCCTTCACGAGCCGCCCGACGACGTGGCCGAGGCGCTGCGGGCGGCCACCGCACGCGGCTGCCGGATGGGCGCGGTCGGGACCGGAACCTTCGCGCTCGCCGCGGCCGGTCTGCTCGGCGGGCGGCGGGCGACCACCGACTGGCGGCACACCGCCGAACTGGCCGCCCGCTGTCCGGATGTCGAGGTCACGGCCGGGGCGGAGGTCGTCACGGACGGCCCCTTCCTGACCTCTTCAGGGGTGCTCGGCGGCAAGGATCTGTGGCTGCGCCTGATCGAGGAGCGGCACGGTCCCGTGGTGGGGCGGGAAGCGGACCGCCAGCTGTTCCTGCGGCTACCCGGTTCGGGCGGCGTGATCCGGTCCGGCGCCCCGGCACCGGACGGGGACCGGGGGCTCGCGCCGGTGCTGCGCCGACTGGAGCAGGAACTGCACCAGCCGCTCACTCTCACCGACCTAGCCGGATTCGCACAGGTCAGCGTCCGTACGCTCAATCGTCGTTTCCGGGCCGAGACCGGGCTCAGTCCGCTCCAGTACCTGCTGCGGGCTCGGGTGGAGCGGGCCCAGACTCTCCTGGAGCGGGGGGACACCCCGGTCGCGCAGATCGCGTCCATGACCGGACTCGGCACCCCCGCCAACCTGCGCCACCAGTTTCTCCGCCTCAACGGCACTACGCCGGGCGCCTACCGGGCGGCCTTCCGCTCGATGGTCGCGATGTTCACCGGGTCCGGGGAACCGTAGTCGACGACGCGGAGCACTGGTGAGAGGTGGTCGGCGGTGGTGTGGTAGGGCGACGGGCGGTGGCTCGGGGCGTGGGGCTCAGCCCTCAAGTCTCGGGGCCCGGGGCTCGCGGTTCGCGGCTCGCGGCTCGCGGTTCGCGGTTCGCGGTTCGCGCAGCAGGGTCGATTCGTCGGCGACTCGGGGCGGCGTCCAGGCGGGATGAGGAGGGCGAGCGTCTGCCTGCCGAGCGTGTCTTCGGCCGACGACGCCGGGGGCGGGCAGGGCCCATCAAGGAGACGACGGGGGTTCGTTCCGCCCAGCCGACTCCGCCTCGCCGCTGGCCAGGAGACGCCGCGCGCGATGGGCCGGGTCGTGCCGACGGCGTCCAGATCGCGGATGCGGACGCGGCAGCCCTGGCCGGTGGCTCGCCCGCGCGGCACACGCCAACCTGTCCGGTGTCGGCTCCTCCCCCGTCGAGGTGACCAGGCGCAGCAACGGGCTGCCGATCACGCGATGAAAGGCGCGGCGCGCTTCGCGGGGACGAGCGGCGGCTCGGGCAGGAAAGGTGTCCCGCACGTACTGCGAGAACGCACGCAGATCGCCTCGGATCGCTGAACCAGCGTTCAGGCCCAGGCCGGCGGTCCGCAGCGACAGAATGACCTACGGTCACAGGGGTGTTGCTGGGCGCGTAGGTTGGCGATCTCCCCCGATGACCTCAGCCGACTTCTTAGCCCGGGGCAGGGATGGAGCCGGGCCACCACAAGGGAACGCCATCGGGGCATGAGGGGGTGGCCACGCCATCCCAGAAGATCGAGGTGGCGCACCAGGCAACGCCCAGGAGTGTCACAGTGAGGGCAACGGCGTGGAGACGTGGGCGGTTGCCCAGAAGGCTGCCCACAACGACCCAGGCCAGCAGCAGGACTGCCCAGAGGCCAGGGACGAACAGCCAAACAAGGAAGCCGCTGTTGGCCGCATTGTTCACTCCCGTGCCACAGGTGCTCCACGACCTGCCCAGGAGCATGGCAGTGGCAACCGCAAGGGCCAGGGCCACCACCGCCCCGAAGCATCCATAGAGGCGTCGACTTTCCACATTCCCCACTTGCCGTCCACTGCGGGAAGCGCCGGGCCGGACTCGCTCGCCGCCACTGTGTCCATTCGGTCCCCGACCTGCCCCGGCCCAGGCCGGACCCGCCCCGATCCTAGTAGTCACATGATCCACAGGACAGTCCTCGCGGCCCCAAGGCGTCCGAGTGCACCATCCGAGCCGTTCCTTTCTCGACTCCGCAGCAGCAACGGCCCCGCTCCTACGGGAGAAACGGCAGGGCCACAACTCACCGCACGCACAAACGAGGAAGCCACGGACCGCGAGGAAACATGCCGCCGAACTGGTGCCGCACCCGAGGGCGTCGGCTCCACGCTGCCGGGAACGTCCGCCGGTTCGCCCCCCTGTCCGAGTCGGCCCCGCGCCGTGGGACTGGGCATCAGCCGATTCTTTCGGTCTGGTTCATGGGCGGGCTTCGCGGACTGCACGCTCCTGCCTCACGGGATTCAGCCGAGGGCCCGCAGGAGCATGGGGAGCGAGGCGCGGAACTCGCGTGACCAGTAGGCGGGATCGTGGGTGCCCGCGTGGAACCGGGTCGTCACCCGGACTCCGGCGGCTCTCAGCACCGGGGCCAGGGCCTCGTTCTCCTCGCGCATGATCGCTTCGGTCGGCGACAGGATGTCGGCGGGGAACGGGGCGTCGGGGTCTTCGAGGCCGGGGATGTGTTCGTCCGGTTGGGTGTCCGGCGGGTCCAGTGGGCCGAGCCGCCCGTCGCCGCAGGAGAGCCGGACGGGGAGTCCGGCGAGTTGGTGGGCGAGGCGGGCGGGGTCGTGCGCCTCCCAGATCGCGCGCTGGTGCACCGGGTCTCCCCAGAGCGCCAGCCATTCAAGGTCCAGGTAGTCCATCGCCGCCCGTACCGCGTGAGGATGCTGGAGCGGGCGCACATAGCCGCTGTAGCTCGCTGCGGCCCGGAACATCCCCCGGTGGCGCGCGGTGTACGACAGAGCCCCGAAGCCGCCCTGGGACTGGCCCGCGACCACCCGTCTCGTCCCGGCGCCGTAGTGGTGCTCCACGAGCGGCAGAATCTCGTGCAGATGGAACGTCTCCACGGCCGGAGGGCCGCCCGTGCCGTGATTCCACCAGTCCGTGCAGAAGCCGAACAGCGGCATCTGGGGCATCACCACGAGCGTGTGCCGCAGTTGGGGCAGGCTCTGGATGCCGTAGTCCCGGGTCCAGGCCAGATGATCACCGTCCCCGCCCGGCAGCAGAAGCAGGACCGGCCAGCGATGAGCGGGCCGCCTGGCATGCCAGCCCTCGGGAGTGAGCAGCCGCACCTCGGCCGGGCCTCCCAGTGCCGCCGATTCCAGACTCAGATCGACGATCCGCCGCCCGGCGAACGTCTCGGCGATCACCTCTGCCCCACTGCCGGACGCCGCTCCCGGCAGCGCCGCGGCCTGTCCGGCCCCACCGGCGACGGCGGCAAGGGCGAGGGCACCCCGCAACAGCACACGCCGTCCCGGATCCGACGGAAGGAAGGTCATACGGCCACCTCTTCTCGAACGCCCGAGACCCCGGGCACGATCGGCACATTCATCAGTCTCCGGCCAAGCTGGGAGCACAGGGATCCGTCACTTCCCTGACCGGCCCCGGAGTTCACCCCCGAGACGTATCGGGGGAAGACAGGGCCGGGAGACCCGGATATCTCCGGGCTGTCGCCCGGCAAGTGCGCGGAGTCGGGCCGGGCCGGTCAGGGCTGATCCGTGGCGCAGTCGGCAGGGCGTCAAGGTCACTGGCCGGGCGGCCTGAGTCCAGCAGGCCGGGCGTCGGGTCCGTCGAACCATCAGCGGCTCGGACGTCCAGTCGAACTGCCTCGGCACCCGCCGGTGCGGGCAGGTGGCTCCCCGTCCGGGAACTGGCCCGGAAACCTGAGAAGTTGCAGGTTCACCGCGAGTTGCGAACCCATCACGATGGCCATCGAGTTCCACGGCAGCAACGCGAACACCCTGAACGGACTTCGGTACGCACACGATCGCCCCGTCATACCAGTCGGCCGACCGCACCGGACACGGGCGACACGAACCAAGGGAGACCTCCATGCGCAACCGCAGGAACCGCAGAACAGGCCCCCGACTCGCCTTCGCCGCCCGCAGCAGTCGGCGTGCTGGCCGCCGGCACCATGGCGCTCGGCGCGTCGCCGGCCTCCGCCGCGCCGTACTGGCAGGTGGTGGACACAGGCACCGGACCCACCTGGACCTGCGGCTCCACCAAGGCCCACAAGGAGGTGGCCGGGGTCGGTTTCCAGACCTGCCTCGTGGTGAACGACAACTTGGCCGCGCAGTCCGTTCTCGTCGTGATGAACAACTCCGCGAAGGCGATCCAGCTCTCCGGCTCCGTCATCACCGGCTCCGTCATCACCGGCTCCGTCATCACCGACTTCGGCGGGAACGCCTCCTGCTACTCGTCCACGCTCAATCCGGGTTTCCAGCGCGGCTGCTTCGGCCCCACGCGCCAGGTGGGGACTGGGACGATCAGTGCCTCCTCACGTCTCAAGGTGAACGGCGTCGTCGACTACAACTGAGTGCCCCACCAGGCGGCGTTCGCCCTGCTGACGACTGACGACGCGGTGGAGTGGGCGCCCGTCGGCGGCGGGCTTGTTCCGCCAGCTGATGGGGCCATGAATTGGGCCTCGATCCGGTTGGGTCAGGAGCTATTGGTCAGGGCGCAGGTGATCTCGACGTTGTTCGCCGCGGCCCACATGCCGATCCATCGGCAGCACCTCGTCGTCGCAGAGGATCGCGATGCGCACGACTGCCGGGGGCAGCGAGCCCAGGTAGCGGCAGAACTCCAGCCACTTGGCGCGGTTCCTGGTCTTCTTGATGCGGCGGCCGTAGAGCTGGTCCTTCGCGAGGTCGTAGACGGCAGATCTTCCAGGTCTTCACTCGTTGAAGCGAGACGCCCTCCTCGCAGAGCAGGACCCGCAGGTCCTCGTGGCTGATGACGTCCACCACCCCCTCAGCGACCAGGAAGTCGGCAGACTTGGCCCGCCTCCACGTCACCACCGAGTCGGCGCCGCGACCCATCCGCCGGCCCAGCCCAGCTCTCCCGGTACGGAATCTGCGGTGCGCGCATCGCCGCCCTCCCGCTCGCTCGTCTACGGCGCCGACCTATCGCCAAAGCGGCGAAGCCCGCCATTGAGCGTGTATACATCGGTGGCACAAGGACCTGACCGGTTCGCCCTCCGCTCCGCCCAGCAACTCGCGCTCACTCGCCGCACAGCGTGGGCGTGAACCCGCCGGAGGTATCCGTTCCGGAGCCGGTCAGGCGGGTCCGCAGCATCTCTACGCCGGGCGGGTTTCCAGGTCAGGATATGGAGAGTGCCGCCCGGAAGAGCCCTCGCTCTGCCGGGCGGCACTCTCCCCTACCAGGTGGACCACGTCGGGAAACGCGGCCTCCGCAGCGGCTGTGAACCGGCTTGGCCTGCGAGTCCTCAGCCGTCCTGGTCCAGCGCTCGGTAGCGATCGGGGCGGGTGCGCCTCAGGCGTTCGGCGATGGCGATCCCCGAGGCGAAGGTCACTGTGATGAGGCCGCCCAGGACGATCGCGTTGGTCGTGCTGCCGACCAGCAGGGCGAAGTTCTTGATGACCAGCACCATGATGACGACGAGCCCGATGAACGCCAGGCCGGGTGCAATCACCGCATGCCACATGCTGGGTCTTGGGGCCTTCGTCAGGAAGAACACCAACACGGCCAGGCTGGTCATCGCCATCAGCGCTATCAGGCCGAGCGTCGATGCGCCGGAGAACCACATGTAGATCTGGGTGATCGGATCCCAGCCGAGCACCGCTACGGCCACCATCGCGGTCAGCGAGACAGCGGTGAAGGCCAGCGACGACCGCGAAGGAGTGAGGTGCTTCTCGTCGACCTCGGCCATGGCCTTCGGCAGCAGACCCTTCCCGGCCAGGGTGAACTGGTAGCGGGTGATGACATTGTGAAAGGACAGCACACAGGCGAAGAAGCTGGTCACCAGCAGCACCTGGATCACATCGGTCAGGATCGGCGAGACATAGGTGACTGCCAGGTTCTGCACGACACTCTCCGGTTCCCCGGAGGCGCGCTCGACGGCGTTGCCGATACCGAGTCCCTGCACCACCGTCCACGAGGCGATCGCGTAGAAGACTCCGATGAACAGCACGGCGATGTACGTCGCGCGCGGGATGGTCCGGTCCGGATCCCTTGCCTCGTTGCGGAACACCGCGGTGGCTTCGAAGCCGATGAAGCAGAAGAACGCGAACATCAGACCCAGACTCGGCGCGCCCGTCGCGAACTCGGACGGCGACAGCGGCGTGGCGCTGAACCCGCCGTCCCCGCCCCGACCGGCGTCCCCACCGTGAACGATGATCCCGATGTTGACGATCACCACGGCGAGCGTCTCCGCGACCAGCAGCAGCCCGAGCACCTTCGAGCTCAGCTCGATGTCGCGGTAGCCGAGGAAGCCGACGATCAGCACCCACCCGATGGCGCTGGCCCACCACGGCACACCCATGTGCAGGTCGGACAGCAGCTTGGTCGTGGCCACCCCGAGATACGCGTAGAGGCCCACGAGCATCACGCCGTACGACACGAGTGCCAGCGCTGCCGCACCCACGCCGACATGTCTGCCCAGTCCGCTCTGGATGTAGGAGTAGAAGGCACCGGCGTTCGGTACGTAGGTGCTCATCGATGTGAAGCCAACGGAGAACAGGGCCAGGATGACCGTCGCGATGAGGAAGAACTGCGGTGCCGCGGTGCTGCCGCTGACCGAGATGATGATCGGCACACTGGCGGTCACCACAGCCAGGGGTGCCGCCGCGGCGACGACCATGAACACTATGGAACCGACGCCGAGCCCACGGTGCAGCCTGGCCGCGCCACCGGGCGGTGGCTCTACGGCGGTGGCCGTGGAGGGGGATTTCGGTGAGCTGGTCATGTGTGTGACTTCCTGACGAGTTCTTGCGGTGACTGTGGCACCGGGGCCGACGCACGCGACAGCAGGGCGATCGGGGAGAAGTCTGTGCCACGGTGGCGTGATCCTCACGCTCAGGTGTGCAGCGGCGATCCCTCAGGGGGTGGTCTGTGTGCCTGCCGGGCGGTCAGTCCTCGGTGATGACTCCGCGCAGCACGATGCTCTTGACCTGGGTGAACTCGTCGAGAGTGTAGGCAATGCCTTCCCTGCCTATGCCGCTCTTCTTGTAGCCGCCGAACGCTGCCACGTCCGGTCGGTAGGCGTTGCCGCCGTTGACGGACACGATGCCGGCCTTGATCCGGCGCCCGGCCCTGATGGCCTGCTTGAGATCGGCGGTGAACACCGCGGCGTTGAGTCCGAACTGCGAGGCGTTGGCGATCTCGATCGCCTCGTCGAGACTGTCGACCGCGAGCACGGAGAACACCGGGCCGAAGATCTCCTCGTCGGTGGCGATGCCGACCCTGGTGTCGATCTCCAGCAGGGCGGGCGTGATGAACGCTCCGTCGCGGGTGCCGCCGGCCAGCAGGCGCGCGCCCTGATCCACCGCCTCCTGGATCTGGCGTTCCACCACCCGGGCGGCGTCGACGCTGATCAGCGGCCCGACGTCGGTGTTCTCATCGGCCTGGTCACCCACGCGCAGGGCCTCCACCCTGGCGCGCAGGCCGGTGAGGAAGTCGTCGTAGCGGGAGCGCACGACCATGATGCGCTTGGTGGCGACACACACCTGCCCGTTGGCGTAGATCCGCCCCGCCACGGCATGGTCGATCGCATCGTCGATGTCGGCGTCGTCGCAGACGATGAACGCGTCGTTGCCGCTGAGTTCCAGGAACACCCGCACCACATTGCGGCCGGCATGGGCCGCGATGATCGCGCCGACCTCGGTGCTGCCGGTGAAGGTGACCGCGGCGATGGCGGGGCTCTTCGAGAGGTGGTCGCCGACCACGTGGCCGTATCCCGTCACCAGCTGGAGCGTGGTGCCGGGCACGCCCGCCCGGTGCAGGATCTCGGTCAGCAGGATCGTCGTGACGGGGTCGTCCTCCGGCGGCTTCACCACGATCGCGTTGCCCGCGGCGAGGGCGGCGCCGACCTTGTGCGCGAACAGTTCGGCGGGGAAGTTGAACGGCAGGATGCCCACCATGACGCCGAGCGGCTCCCGCACGGTGATCATCAGGTCGGCCTGGAGACCCTCCTGGATGCCGAGGGGTACGGTCTGCCCGAACAGCCGCAGTGACTCCTCGGCGAAGCCCTCGAAGATCCGGGCGGTCGTGTCGATCTCCATGGCGGCGTGGGCGAGGGTCTTGCCGTTCTCGGCGGAGAGCATGCCGCTGAGCTCGTCGCGACGGGCGCGGATCTGTGCCGCCGCGGCCTTGAGGATGGCCGCCCGCTGGAATGCCGGTGTGGCGGACCAGATCTCGGCGCCGTCCTGCGCCGCGTCGAGGGCGGCCTGCGCGTCGTCGGTGGTGCCGGCGGGGACGGTGCCGATGACGGCGGCGTCGAACTTGTTGCGGACCTCGATGATCTCGCCGGACGCGCTGTCGCGGTCCTGTCCGGCGATCGACATCCGGTACCGGACAGAGGTTTCCGTCTCGGTGCTCATGAGTGAGCTCCTCTCCTGGGCGCGGCGCACCGCCGCATGATTCGGGATGGGATGGCAGGGCTGCGTAGGGGTGTGGCAGACAGGCAGGCAACGTGGGTGCCTGCGATGGTTTCGTGATCTCTTGCGGCATGTGTCCCGACTATGATGCAGATCACTTCTCCACAGCGAGCTAGATCCGAAGATCGTGCGGCTTCTGGTCGGGAATCTTCGATGATCTTCAGCACGCCGCCGGTGCGCGTCCGCTCGGCTCCGAAAGTTCTTCGGCGGCAGCCTTGGGGAGTTGCTTGTCCGCGTTGGGTGGTGTCGGGGCTTCGGCCGGGGACCTGCGGTGGCCTGGCCTGGTGTCCGGTCGTGCTCGGGTGAGTCCTGGGAGGGCGGGGCCATCGCGTCGCGGCCGAGAAGGTCCGAGACGGTCCCCCCGCCCGTCGGCTACGGATGCGGAAGCGGATACACATACGGACACATGCGGATACACAAGCGGGTGTGGATGCGGATGCGCCGGGGCGCCGCGCAGGCATCGAGGAACTGCTCGGCCATCGTGGAGCTGCACCGCCGTGGCGCAGTCAGGCAGGGTCGAACACGATCACCTGCCGGATGGCCAGGCCGTCCGCGAGCAGGTCCATCGCCTCGTTGATCTGGCCCAGCTCGATCCGCGACGAGATGAGTTTCTCCACGGGCAGTTTTCCGTCCCGCCACAGCTGTGCGTAGCGGGGGATGTCGCGGGACGGCTTGGCGGAGCCGAGGTAGCTTCCGACGATCGTTCTGGCCTCGGCGGTGATGGTCAGCGGGGACAGTGAGGCACGCGCGGCCGGGGAGGGCAGTCCGACGGTGATCGTCGTACCTCCTGGTTGCGTGGCGGTGAAGGCGGTTTCGAGCGCGCTGGGGTGTCCGGCGCATTCGATGACGTAGCGGGCCTTGATGCCCAGCCGTTCGACCTGCGCGGGGGTGTAGGTCTCGGTCGCGCCGAGGTCGGTCGCCCGATCGAGTTTCGCGTCGATGGCGTCGACGGCGATGACCCGACGGACGCCCTGTGCCTTCGCCGTGATGACTGCGGCCATTCCGACGCCTCCGAGTCCGACGACCATCACCGGGTCCGAGGGCGCCGGTCTCGCGACATTGAGCACGGCGCCGCCGCCGGTGAGGACCGCGCATCCGAGCACCGCGGCGACGTCAGGCGGGATGTCGTCCCCGACGGCGACGGCCGACGCGCGGTCGACCACGGCATGCGTGGCGAACGCGGAGACACCGAGGTGGTGGTGGACGGTCTCGGCGCCCCGGCGCAGATGGCGCGATCGGTGCAGCAGGGTGCCCGCGCCGTTGGCTGCCGTGCCCGCCGAGCACGGCAGGCGGCCGTCCTCGGCACATGCCTCGCACCGCTCGCAGCGGGGCACGAACGACATCACCACACGCCGGCCCGGGGTGAGGTCGGTCACCGCCGCACCCGCGGCCACGACAATGCCTGCGGCTTCGTGGCCGAGCAGCATGGGGGTGGGCCGCAGACGGTCCCCGTCGACCACGCTCAGATCCGAATGGCACACACCGGCCGCCTCGACCCTGACGAGCAGCTCGGTCGGACCCGGCTCACCCAGTTCGACCTCGCCGACGGTGATCGGGCGTGATGCCGCGAACGGCCTCGGGCGTCCGGACTCCTCCAGCACCGCTCCGGTGATCCTCATCGGCGGGTGAGTGCCGCGAACGCGCCGTCGGTGCGCTCCAGGGCTTCGTCGATGTCGGCGTCGGTGTGCGAGGCCCCGAGGAACCAGTTGTGGTACGGGTGCACATACACTCCCCGCGCTCCGGCCTCGTCGGTCCAGCGCCGGGTCAGTGTGAAGTCGTCGTCACCGGCGAACCGCAGCAGCGGCATCTGCACCGGCCCCGACTGGATCACCTCGAAGCCGTGCGCCGACGCCTGCGCGGCGAGCCCGTCGCGCAGCCGTCGGCCCGCCCGCTCGATGCGTTCCAGCGCGTCGGTCTCGCGCAGTTCGGTGATGGTGGCGACGGCCGCCGCCATCGACGCCGCGGAGAACCAGAACGAGCCCGTCGCGTAGATCCGGCTCGCCGCGTCCCGCAGCGCGTCGGTACCGGTCACCGCCGCCAGTGCGGAGCCGTTGGCGATGGCCTTCGACCAGGCCGACAGGTCGGGCCGTACGCCCATCGGTTCCCAGCTGCCCGCGATGTCGAGCCGGAAGCCGCACCGGACGTCGTCGAGGATCAGGACGGCACCCGTCCGGTCGCACAGCTCCCGCAGCCCGCGGGCGAACCCCGGATCTGTCAGCTCCTGGTCGCGATGCACGTCCTGCTGGTGGGGGCAGACGATGACGGCGGCCAGGTCGTCGCCGGCCCGGGCCGCGGCGGCGCGCACCGACTCCAGATCGTTGAACTCGAAGTGGTCGAGGTGCGCACGGTCCTCCGGGGTGACGCCTGCCGTGACGGGTGTGCACCAGGGCGCCGCACCGTGATAGGCGCCCCGGGCCATCAGCACTCTGCGGCGCCCGGTCGCCGCCCTCGCGATCGTCACCGAGGTGGTGGTGGCGTCGGTGCCGTTCTTGGCCAGCAGTGCCCAGTCGGCGTGCGCGACGGTGTCGACCAGCAGCTCGGCGAGTTCCACCATCACCGGCGGCGCGCCGTTCAGACAGTCCCCCCGCCCGAGCTGCTCGTCCACCGCCCGCTGCACCGCGGGATGGCGGTGTCCGAGCACGACCGGGCCCCACCCGCACATGAAGTCGATGTAGGTGTTGCCATCGGCGTCGGTCACGCGGCAGCCGTCACCCTGGGCCATGTACTGCGGCAGCGTGTCGGAGAACGACCGCACGGCCATGTGCCCGTAGATCCCGCCGGGGATCACCAGCTGTGACCGCTCGGCCAAGCGGGTGTCGTTCTTGTCGGTCATCGGAGCAGCTCCTTGGCGACCTCGGCGATGCCGGGGGCGTCGAGACGGTACTTGGCGTAGAGCGCGGCGGGCGGCCCGACGGGGATGTACTCGTCGGGCACACCGTGCTTGCGGAACGGCACCGCGCGGGCACCGGCCTCGAACAGTGCCTCCGCGACGGCCGTGCCGAGCCCGTTGGTGATGTTGTGCTCCTCGACGGTCAGGATGGCGCCGGTGTCGCGTGCGGCGGCCAGCACCTCGTCGACGTCCAGCGGGGCCACGGTGTGCATGTCGACGACGCGTGTGCTGATGCCTTGCGCGGCAAGGGATTCCGCGGCGTCCAGCGCGGGTTTGACCTCGCTGCCGGTGGCCACGATCGTCAGGTCGGCGCCCTCGCGCAGCCGAATCGCCTTGCCCAGCGTGAGATCAGGGACGTCGGCGTAGACCTCGGGATCGCGACCGCGGCCGAGCCGGATGTACATGGCGCCGGGATGGTCCACCGACGCCCGCAGCACCGCCCGCAGATGGTTCTCGTCGGTCGCGCAGACCACCGTCAGATCGGCGAACGTGCGCAGGACACCGAGGTCTTCCAGGGCGTGGTGACTGGTTCCGTAGAACCCCATCGACATGCCGGAGTGGTGGCCGACGATCCGCACCGGCATCCGCGGATAGGCGCAATCGGTGCGGATCTGCTCCGCGCACAGCAACGCCGAGAACGAGGCGAAGGTCGCGGCGAACGGGACGTAGCCGCACGAGGCGATGCCCGCCGCGGTGGTGATCATTCCCTTCTCGGCGATGCCCAGATTGAAGAAGCGCCCGGGGTGCCGCGCGGCGAAGTCGGTGGCCCGGTTCGCACTGGCGAGGTCGGCGGTGAGCACGATGATCCGGGGGTCGCTGTCGGCGAGCTCGGCGAGTTCCTCGCCGAACACGAACGCCGGTATGGAGCTGGTGTCACTGCCGTCGAAGGAGCGCTTGTCGCGCAGCTCGGTCGCGCCGCCGCCGAAGATCTCTGCCTGGTCCTGAGTCGCGGTCACTTCGCTGCCTCCAGCGGTCGCAGGCCCGCCTGCAGTTCCGCGATCACATTGTCGTAGTCGGCACCGACGAGGTTGCCGACGTGCCAGTCGGGGTTGTACTCCATGAGCCGCACACCGCGGCCCTTCACGGTGTCCGCCACGATGAGCTGCGGTGGGCCGTCCGGCCCCTGGGGCAGGGCGGCGAACACGTCGAGCAGTGCGTCGAGGTCGTGGCCGTCGACCCGGTGCGTCTGCCAGCCGAAGGCCGTGAAGCGGTCCTCGATGGGCTCGACGCTCATCACCTCGTCGGTGAAGCCGTCGATGCACAGCTGGTTGCGGTCGACGATCGCGACGAGCCGGCCCAGCCGGTAGTGGCCTGCGGCGTTGGCCGCCTCCCAGACCTGGCCCTCGTGCAGCTCACCGTCGCCGAGCATGCAGAAGGTCCGGTACGGCCGGTCGCCGACGCGCCCGCCCAGCGCCATGCCGACGGCGATCGACAGCCCGTGGCCGAGCGAACCCGAGCTGAAGTCGATGCCGGGGATCTTCTTCATATCGGGGTGGTCACCGAAGGGGCTGCCGAGGCGCGTGTAGGTGTCGAGTTCGGACGGGGCGAAGAAGCCCACATCGGCCAGCACCGGGTACAGCCCGATCGCCGCGTGTCCCTTGCTGAGCACGAACCGGTCCCGGTCCGCCCACCTCGGGTCCGCCGGTTCGTAGTTCAGCACCGAGTAGTACAGGGCGGCGAACAGCTCCGCGGCCGAGAACGAGGAGGTGTAGTGGCCCGCTCCGGCGATCTTGGAGAGCCGTACCGTTTCGAGCCGGATGAACTTCGCGCGGTCGGCCAGCTGGTCGAGCCGTGCCTTCCGTTCGGGCGTGTCCTTTGCTGGAATCACTGGATTGCTGCTCCCTTGCAGGGTCGTGACGGCATCGGGGTGGGTGGCGGCGGGCCGCCGCACCGGGTCGCGTCGCAGCGAAAGGTGTCTGGCAGGTGTCCCCGTCGACCCGTCCCGGGTTGACCTGACACTCATGGTGGGAGAACGTTCGCCGGAGTGCCGCTGGGTCTGAACATTCTTCGGACATTCGCTTGACTCAGGCAGATTCTTCGCCCAGGGTCGACATCGCCTGGGCACCTCCGAATGTTCTGCCGTCTCGCGGACAGGCCGCGACTCGCGGGCCCAGGCTCCGCACGAGGAGGTCACCCATGCCGGGCTACGCGAACGAGCGGTCCAGAGAGATAAAGATCGATGAGATCGACGAGATCCTGCTCTGGGAGCTGACCACGGACGGCCGGATATCCAACAACGACCTGTCGCGCAAGGCCGGCATCGCCCCGTCCACGTGCCACGCCCGGATCAAACGACTTGAGAAGCTGGGTGTCATCAAGTCGATCAACACCTTCGTGGACTACGAGGCGCTCGGCTTCCCGATCCAGGCCATCGTGTTCGTACGCCTCCAGGCCCAGGCCCGGGACCAGGTGAAGGCTTACGCGGGCCGTGTCATTCGCTTCCCGCAGGTGCTCAATGTGTTTTTCATGGGTGGCCCGGACGATTTCCTGATCCATGTCGCATGCACGTCGAGCGCCCAGCTGCGCGACTTCGTCGCCACGAGGCTCAGCACGGGCCCGGTGGCCGCGACCACCACCAGCATCGTCTTCGACCACTTCATCGGCGTGCAGCACACGGAGTACGTCAGCGGATACGAGGAGATGCGCCGACCCATTCCCTCACGCGACGCCACGAGCACGGGGGGTGCGGGTGCGCTTCGTGACTGATGTCTCTCCGGGGTGCGGGCTGCGGGCTGCGGCAGGGGTGACCTGAGGTTCTGCGCCAAGGAGAGTACGGTCGGCCACTGGCGGAACGCTCTGGCTTTCGCGGATCGGGATGTTGCGGCGGGAGGGTGCGGCGGTCAGGGGGTGCTGTGGGGCCCGCACCAGGGTTCTGAACCGCCTCTACACCCACCGGACTTTCGAAAAGATCAGCAGGTGTCCCCATCGACGGCAGCCGCGGCCACGACCAGGTCCTGCCATGACATACCCACACTCTTGAAGAACCTTGGCCGCAGTGGCCTGACGTTCACTGCTCCGCGTACCAGCTCGGACAAGTTGCCCGCGATCGCTCCCGTATCGACGTCGCCGGAGCGCAAGGGAATCAGGATGTCCCCTGCCTCACGCAGCGCCGCCGCGCGGGCTTCGACAATGACGGTGGCCCGGGTGACGAATTCGGTGTCCACCTCTCGGGCCGTCGGTTCGTGAGACCCGATGGCCACCACGACCGTGTGGGACGCGACGGCTGCGCCCGGGAACAGCGGCGTACGCGATGTCGTACAGCAGGCCACGATGTCGGCGGTCGCGACGGCTTCCGACGGGACCGCCTCCGCGTCCAGGCCGGACTCCCGGCAGCGCTTGGCCAGAGTCGCCGCCTGCTCCGGACGGCGCGCGACGACACCGACCGAGGAGAGGGGGCGCACAGCCCGGATCGCCTCCACATGGCCCCATGCCTGCGGTCCGGCACCGAAGACGACGAGCCGTTCGGAATCCGGGACCGCCAGGTGGTCCACGGCCACGGCGGAGACCGCGGGGGTGCGCAGCAGGGTCAGGGCCGAGCCGTCGATCAGGGCTCTGGGACGGAGCGTGACCGCGTCCATCAGGAGGTAGGAGGCGATGATGCGCGGCTGCCCGCAGGCGGGGTTGCGGGGAGCGATGCCGGCGATCTTCACTCCGACGTACGAGGATGTCGTGGCGGGCATCAGCAGCAGCTGGCCCGCGTCGACGTCGAGAACGGTGCGGGGGATGTCCGCTTCGGGGTCCAGCCCTGCGCGCAGTGCTTGTTCCACCGCTTGGACGGCTTGTGGCATGGGCAGGCGGCGTGCCAGTTCGTCGGCGTCGATCGGCGGTACTTCTGTGGGGTTCACGCACTCAGTTCCTTGAGCACGTGTGAGGTCTTCTCCAGAGCGGCTGCCAGGTGGGCCGGTTCCTGCCCATAGGTGAACCGGAGGTGGTGCTCGGTTCCGAAGTGGGCGCCGGGGCCGACGAGCACGCCGCCGCGGGCATGCAGGGCCTCGGCGACTTCGGTACTGGGCAGGTCCAGGCGGTAGCGCACGAAGGCCAGGGAGGTCGCCTGGGGCGGTACGGCCGACAGCAACTCGTCATGGGCGGCGATCCACTGCTGCATCTGGGTCCAGCTCTCGCGCAGGAAGCCGCGGTAGCGGTTCAGGAGCCGGGTGCGGGTGACGGGAATGAGCGCGAGTTCCGCGAGGGCCATGGCCGGTCCGGCCGCGGAGACGGTGGTGTACTCGTGTCGTCGGCGGAGCTTCGGGGTGAGAGCGGGTGGTGCGATCAGCCAGCCGAGGCGCAGACCTGGCATGCCGAACGCCTTGGAGAGGCTGCCGACGCACACGACTCGGTCGTATCGCCCCCAGAACGTGGGGCTGGCCTGCTCGGTACGGAGTTCGGTGCCGCGGTGCACTTCGTCGGAGAGGATCCATGCGCCTGCGCGGTCCGCGATGGAGACGATCGCCCGTATCTCCTCCTCGGTCAGGATGGTGCCCGCCGGGTTGTTGGGGGTTGTCACTGAGATGGCCCGGGTGTCCGGGCGGACCACGTCTGCCAGCGCGTCGATATCGGGTCGCCAGCCACGCCGCGGATCCAGTGGGAAATCCTCGACAACGGCGCCCCGGTTGAGGGCAGCACCCCAGACCTGACGGTAGCCGGGTGTCATCGTCACCACATGGTCCCCGGGCCGGATGAGGGTCTCGACGGCGACCGTGTTGGCCTCTGCCGCCCCGACCGTGACGATGACCTCGGAGGCGTGGTCCGGGCTCCCGGCGTGCCACTGCGCTATCAGCGCCCGCAATCGGTCGGTGCCGCATGTCGGGGGGTAGCTCAGCTCGCTGTCGAGAAGCCTGCTCAGCGACTGTTCACTGTCCACGAGGTCACGCAGCCGGATCGGCCGACAGCCGCTGTCGGCCAGGCTGTAGGTGGCCGTGGCGCCCAGTCTCCCCTGCCATTCCAGCAGTTCGAACGGGGTGAAGGTCATGGAAAACCTCGCGGATTCGGCGGGATGCGGACGGGTGAGGTGAGCGGGTCAGGTGAAGGGTGAGGTGAGTGGGTCAGGTGAAGGGTGAGGTGAGTGGGTGAGGCGTACGCGTGAGGTGACGCTACTCGGCGCTGTCCACCTTGGCCGGATCACGTTCGACGACCGGGCCGAGGACGGTGTCGATGCGGCGCATGAGCTCCGGGTCGATGCGGACGCCCGCCGCCTTCGCGCTGTCGCCGATCTGCTCCGGCCGGGAGGCCCCCACGATGGCCGCGGCGACGTTCGGGTTCTGGAGCGCCCAGGCGACGGCGAGCTGTGCGTGGCTCAGGCCCAGCTCCTGGGCGATGGGGGTGAGTTGCTGCACCCTTTCCAGCACCTCGTCGCGGAGGAAGGTCTTCACCCAGCCGGAACCCACGTCGTCCGTGGCCCGCGATCCCGCCGGCGGAGGATGCCCGGGTCGGTATTTGCCGGTGAGGACGCCTTGGGCCAGGGGCGACCAGACGATCTGGCTGAGTCCCTCCCGTTGGCACAGGGGCACGATCTCCTCTTCGATGACACGCCAGAGCATCGAGTACTGGGGCTGGTTGGACACGAACCGGTCCAGGCCCAGTTCGCCGGCGAGTTTCGTGGCCCGTGCGATCTGGTCGGCGGTCCACTCCGAGACGCCGATGTAGAGGACCTTGCCTTGCCGGATGAGGTCGTCGAGGGTCCTGAGGGTCTCTTCCAGCGGGGTCCGGTGGTCGAAGCGATGCGCCTGGTACAGGTCGACGTAGTCGGTGCCGAGCCTCGTCAGCGAGCCGTTGACGGCCTCGGTGATGTGCTTGCGGGACAGACCGCCGTCGTTGGGTCCGGGACCGGTCGGGAAGAACACCTTGGTGGAGATCACCAGTGACTCGCGACGCCGGCCTTTCAGCGCCTTGCCGAGCACGGTCTCGGCGGCTGTGCCCGCGTACACATCGGCCGTGTCGAACGTGGTGATTCCGGCGTCCAGCGCCGCGTGGACGCACTGGACGGCCTGGTCGTCATCGATCTGGGCGCCGTGTGTGAGCCAGTTGCCGTAGGCGATCTCGCTGACCTGAAGTCCGCTACGACCCAGTTGCCTGAATTTCATCCGTCGTCCTCACTGCTGTCGTCCCCGTGCGGAGGCAGGAGTGTGATCCGCACGCGGTTGTCGTGGAAGACCGCTCCGCCGCCCATGTCCGCGTCCCGCTCGTCAACGGTGGCGTTCGGGCCGGAGCCGTCGGTCAGCTTGGGCCAGTGGCCCTTGGTCGTCATGGCGACGCCCGGACGTACGACATCGTCGACCCTGGCGAGGGCCTCGAAGGCGCCTCGGCTGTTGGCCACCTGGACGCGGTCACCGCTCGCGATGCCGTTCGCCGCGGCGTCCTTCGGGTGCAGCACGACATGGCGCGGGCCGGCCCGGCGGCGCAGGGCGGGTTTGTTCCCGAAGATGGTGTTGAGGAAGAAGTGGCTCGCCACGGAGAGGAGGACGAAGGGGAAGGACTCTGCCAGTCGGGTGTCGTGCGTCTCGGTGGCCGGAACGTATCCGGCCAGGGCGTCGAAGCCGTCCGCCCGAGCGGTCTCCGAAAGGAATTCGAGCTTCCCGCTGGGGGTGGGGAAGCCGTTCGCGAAGGGCACATGGTCCTTCGGGTAGGAGAGCCGCGCCCATCCCTTGTCGCGCAGGGTGTCCACGGTGATGCCGGCCAGGGACGGGTGCCGGGAGTCGAGGAGTTCGCTCGCCAGGTCCTCGTCGCTGGTGTACAGCGCCGGTTCCGCGAGTCCCATGGTCCGGGCCAGGCGCCGGAAGGTCTCGGTGGTGGACAGGCACTCCCCGGGCGGGGCGACCGCAGGTTCGTTCCAGGTGATGTACAGATGTCCGTAGCCGTCGTGCACATCGAGGTGCTCGGGCTGCATGGTGGCGGGCAGCACGATGTCCGCGTAGTCGGCGGTGTCGGTCTGGAAGTGATCCATGACGACCGTGAAGAGATCCTCCCGGGCCAGGCCCTGGCGGATTCTGTTCTGATCGGGAGAACTGGCCAGCGGGTTGGCTCCGTAGACGATCAGTGCCTGCACCGGCGGATCATCCGCTTCGAGCAGCCCTTCGGCCAGCCGCGTCATGGACAGGCTCCGGACGGGACGGCTCAGCAGGTCGTCCCGGTAGAGGGCCTCGCGATTCCCGCCGAAGTACCCGTCGGTCGAGTAGAGCAGACCGCCGCCGGGACGCCGCCAGTCGCCGGTCACGGCGGGCAGACAGGCGAGGGCCCGCAGGGCCGCGCCACCCCCTGCGTGCCGCTGCATGCCCTGCGAGACGCGGATGGCGGTGGGCCGGCTGCCGGCGATACGCCGTCCGAGCCGGATGATCACCTCCTCGCTCACGCCCGTCTCCTGTGCCGTGCGCCGCGGGGTGAACTCCAGCAGTCTCTTCCGGAACGCCTTCCACCCCACGGTGCAGTTGTCCAGGTAGGCGTGGTCCTCGGCACCCTCCTGGAGCACCATGTGCATGAGGCCCAGGGCGAGCGCCGCGTCCGTGCCCGGAAGGGGCGCGATGTGCTCGTCGGCCTGAGTCGCCGTACGGCTGCGGATCGGGTCGATGACGACGACATGTGCGCCGTCGCGCCGCGCGCGCTGGATCACCTTCCACAGGTGGTGGTGAGTCGTGAGGGGATTGCTCCCCCACAGCAGGATCAGCCGGGAGTACTCAAGGCTCTCCGGGTCGATCCCGGTACTGGTTCCGAGTGTGTACCGGAGTCCGGCGAGACCGGCGATCGAGCAGATCGTCATGTCGTGGCGCGAGGCACCCAGTACGTTCCAGAGTCTGCTGCCGGCCCGCCCCTGAAGCCCCTGGAGAAAGCCCAGGGTGCCGGTTCCCTGGTACGGCCAGATCGCCTCGCCACCGTGACGTTCGATGGTCTGCGCCAGCCGCTGCGCGATCTCACCGAGGGCGCTGTCCCAGCTGATGCGCTCGAACCGGCCCTCGCCCTTGCGGCCGATGCGCCGCAGCGGGTGGAGCAGCCGGTCGGGCGCGCGGGTGTGCTCCAGGAACTGGTTGACTTTCACGCACAGAGTGCCCCTGGTGTAGGGATGGTCCGGGGTGCCGCGCAGTGCGATGGCCTCACCGTCCTGGACCGTCACTTGCCAGCTACAGCCGTCCGGGCAGTCCAACGGGCATGCTCCGGGCACCTGCGTGGCACTCATGTGCCCTCCCTTCCGGACGATCCCGGCGCAGCCCGCCGGGCGGCCAGCTCCTCGCTCAGCGAGGACGAAAGTACGCCCCGCATCACCTCCCGCGCGGTTCCGGTCAAGCTGACCCGGCCGTCCCGTGCCACACTCACTTCGACTTCGCCGCCGGGCATGCGGACTCTCACATCCCGGCCGACAAGGCCGCGCGCGTGCGCCACGGCCGCCGCGGCACATGCGCCGCTCCCCGAAGCGGGCACCTCGCCGGCCGCCCGCTCCCAGACCACCGCGTCCAGTGTGCTGTCGTCGTGGACGCGCACGAACTCCACGTTGGTGCCCTCGGCGTAGCGGGCGTGCCAGGCCAGTGCGGGGCCCAGGCGCCGCGCCAGTTCTCCGTCGATCCGGTCCCTGAACACGACGGTGTGCGGAACGCCCAGGTCGAGGTCAGTGACGGTGACCACCGCGTCCGGCCCTTCATCGGCGAGGGGAACGGCAACGCCACCGACGCCGCCCTCCACCGTGGTGAACCGCGGCAGCCCCATCCCCACGCGCACCAGTCCGGCGTCGAAATCCACGATCCGGACCTCCGCGTCGCCGCCTCGCGTCCGTATCGTGAACGGGCTGCCCGTACGCCACTCATCGACGTGGTGCTCGGCGAGATACAGGGCGAACATGCGCAGTCCGTTGCCGCTCATCCCGCACTCGCTGCCGTCCGCGTTGAAGATGCGCAGCTCTACTGGGGTGTCGGCCCTCGGGGTTTCCAGCGGCCCGAGGAGCAGCCCATCCGCCCCTGCTCCGTAGTGTCGGTCGCAGAGCAGGCGGACGGCTTCGGGGACGGGCTCGGGGCCAAGGGCCGCATCCCCGCATCGGGGGTCGATGAGCAGGTAGTCGTTGCCCATCGCCTGGTACTTCACGAATTCGCCCATGAGTTGACGGCTGCGGCGGGTCAGTTCTTCGGGGTGTTGGCGAGGGCCGCCTCGTCGTGGTCGTCGCCGTACCACTTGTCCGCCCAGCGGGAGAAGGCGACGATCACGATGTCCCGGTGTCCGGGCCCGCCGTCGGCGGAGGTCACGTCCGTGACGTCGTGCTGGAGTGCCTTGTCGTCCAGGAGGACGGCCTGTCCGGCCGCCAGTGTGCCCGTCCAGAACGGCGCGTCGGCGCCCGGCTTCCACAGCCGGGTCTCGCTTCCGCCGACGTTGTTGCGCCGCAGCACGGCGATCATGACGTACTCGTGTCCGTCGTGGTGCACACCCTCCGGAGTCAGCGGTCCGGGGCGCTCGCCGTCGGCCCTGGTGCGGTTCTGGTGGACGTTGATCTGCCAGTCCTCACCGCGGTCCAGACCCATCGCGTCCGCACCGAGTGTGATCATCGGGGTGAAGTCGGCGAGGACGGTCTCGTACGTGCGGCGAATACCGCCACCCACTGTGTTGAACTTCTTGTAGGTGGTGTAGTCGCGCTGTGGCAGCTTCTCGTAGAGCCAGCCCTGGTCGCGTGCGGGTTCGGGCGTGAGCCGGTACTGGGCGAACCGCTTGAAACGCGTGCCGTTGCCCATGTACGGGTCGAGCGGGAGGTCTTCGTAACTCCGGAGCATCTCCGGTGTGGCCGGAGGGAGATCGATGATCGAGAATCCTTGGGGGCCGAGTGCCATGACGCGGAGCCTTTCCTGTCGGACCGGTCAGTGAGCAGCGAGACCGGGCATGCGTTCGTCGAGGTAGCGGGCGGAGGAGTTGAGCCGCCACAGTGTTCCTCGGGCGATCGCGCGCCGCATGCGCTCGGACTCGGCAGCCGGGACGACCACATTGTGGAACCAGCCGGCCGCGTGCCGGGAGTCGATGGTGATGTGCAGCTTGTGGTAGACGATGCCGACGTCGGGCAGTCCGAGCCGCTCCCAGGCATGCACGACCTGCACGAAACGGTCGGGAGCGAGCCACTCGGTCATTCCCAGAAATCCGACGGCCTCCGGGTACAGCTGCCGGTAGCGGCAGAGAAGCACGGCGAGATTTCCGGACAGAAGCGCGTTGGCGGTGAGTGACCGCTCCAGTTCGTCGGCGGGAATGTCGAAAACCCGGAAGATCTGGTTGAAGAGGTGGGTGTGGACCTGTGACGGGTCCCCGTTCCCCATCTCGTCCCAGAAGTTCTCGGCTATCTCCATCTTCGCCGGACCGCTGGTGCCGACCTGCATCATGGCGAGCAGATCATCGAATCGCCCGTCCACCACCGATTCCTGGATCACATAGTTCCGCAGATCGTCTTCCGTTGCCTGATTGCGGATGAAATCCCGGTAGTACGGGTGCTTGTAGACCCGGTGTTCCCGGGCGAGTCTCTTCAGCCACGAGAGGAACGCGGCGGGTTCCGTGGGCGCGGCGTCGAGTATGCCGGGCTCCAGCATGGCGTCCTCGGTGGCCATGGTGGCCTGTTCGAGCAGCCGGAGTACCTCTTGAACGACCACGGAGCCTTCGGCGGTGGGCGCCTCGGAGAGTTGGGTCGAGAGCCCGTAGATACGGGAAAGCAGCAGTTGCTGGCCGTAGAAGGCTCCCTGATCACCGGCTGCGGACCGCGCGTTGAGTTCGCTGACGGCTTTATGGAGATCCGCCCGCTCACCAGTGGTGAGTGAAGCGTCGATTTCTTGCGCGGAACGACTCAGCAGCGAAGAAGCCTCCTCGACCACCGGATAGCTCGCCGCGCCCGCTTTCTGATCGAGTAAGTGAGCTCCTGTGCTCACACCGCCTCCTGTCGTACGCCGGATCTCCATGCCAGCGACATGACCGGCATCGCTAGCGCGGAACGCTAACTTCTCCGTTGTTCAAGGAGCTACATCGCTTCGAGAGATTGACGTGACGAGATGCCTTGACACAGCTGGTATGAGAATGCGCGCCCACTCCACATGGATGGCGTGATGCGCATCATCCGCGGCCCGCTGTCATGGCGGGCGACGGCCTCACCGGCCGCCGCCCGCCTTGTGCATGGTACGTGGGCGTCAGTCCTTCGTCGGCGAGGCCGGGCGCGACATGTGCCGGCCGTGGTCGGCACCTGGGTCGGACGTCCTTCGGGATGCCGTTCGGCCGACCCCCTCGCCGGCGGCCAGGAACAGCACCGCGAACATCAGCAGGGCCGTGCCGGTGAGAACGATCGCGTTGAGCCGCTCACCGAAGACCAGGATGCCGATGACCGCCGCGGTGAGCGGCTCAACCAGGGCGACCACCGATGCCGTGGTCGCCCGTACGGAGCCGAGGCCGGCGAAGAACAGCGTGTAGGCCAGCGCCGTCGGCACGGCCCCCAGATAGAGGATCAGGCCAAGGGTCCATGCCGCACGCTCCATGTCGGGTAGGAGGCCCTCCAGCAGAGCCATCGGCAGGAGGCAGACCGTGCCGACCGCGAAGCCGGCGACCGTGGACTCGAACGCGCCACCGGCATTCTCCCGGCCGGAGAAGCGGCCCAGCAACGTCACACCCGCGTACCCGGCGGCGGAGAGCAGCGCGTATCCGATACCCAGCACAGGAGCCGGGCCGGTGCTCCCGTCGGCGCCCCCCATCAGCAGCACCAGGCCGACGACACCGCTCGCCACCGCGGCGATTCCGGCGGCACCGGTGCGCTCGCCCAGTGTGAGCCGGGCTCCGGCGGCGACCAGGACCGGACCCGAGCCCAGGGTCACCACGGTGGCCACGGTCAGCCCCGCCTGCTGCACGGAGGCGAAGTAGGCCGTCTGGTACACCGCCAGTCCGAAGCCTGTGATCAGGGCTCGCCGCGGGTTCGCCGCGAACGCTGCGCGCAGCGACAGCGTCGGCTGCGACCGCCGGGACCGCCGGGACCGCCGCACCAGATGAGCCGCCAGGAGCAGCCCGAGTCCGGTCAGGAACCGCCAGAAGGAAACGGAGATGGGGCCGATTCCGCCGACGTCGTACAGTTCGGCGGCCACCGCACCGCCAGTGCCCCATGCTGTGGCCGCAATCGCGACGTAGAGAACACCCTGCCGCACGGGCAGGACAGAAGGGGAATGCAACTGAGATCTCCTCGATTGATTGCCATCACGATGTCTCCGTGGGCAACCCGCGCAGCCACCCCGGCACCCCCGGGACGGCTCTGCACGACTGCCCGCCTCAAGCGGCGGGCGGCGGAGGCGTCAGAAACAGTTGCATGTGATCGACCTTACCCGGCGACGGGCAGGCGTTCCAGCATGCACCGGGGCCTGCTCCACGGCTCGGGAGTCGGGGGTTCGTGGCGTGATCTGTATGTTCTTCGCGCGCTGTCGGAGAGCAGCCGCAGGCAACGGAGTGGCTGCGCGCGACCTGCCGGCACCAGCGCGGCAACGTCGCCCACTGGCGGGAGGGGGGAAGGCCGGGCGACGCTTCCGGCGCGGTGATCGCGTCCGAGGAACTGCTCGCCGACCGGATGCGAGTCCTCGGTCCCGACCACCCGACACCCTGGCCACCCTCGCCACCCTCAGCAACATCGCCTACTGGCAGGCCGAGGCGGGCGACGCGACCTGAGCCGCAAGATCCTGCGACGGCGGATCCGCTGGAGAGGAGCGCGTTGAAATATCACGATACGCACTCCGCACGGCAGAGCGATCCCGGCACTGGCCACCGAGGGCCACGCGGCGAGGAGAGCGACCCGGAATGCCGAGGACTCCGGCATTCCGGAGGGCACAATGAGCGGCAACACCCCTGTAGCCACGATGGTTGCAGCAGCGCCCCGTCGTTCAGCGCGGGACCTTCGGCGATACCTACAGGCCGCCCGGCCGCCCGTTCATCGTGTCCAATGTCGGCCAAGGAGGGCCGCCGCGCAGTGCGCGCAGGAACTCCTCCCCGAAGCGCCTCCCGTTCGGAAACTGGTCGCCGAGCTCCCAACGCCACGCGGCGACCATCGCGAGAACCAGCTGTCGGCACTCGTCGAGAAGCCCTTGGTCGACGTTCGGGTAGCGCTCGCAGACCGCCTCGGGAACATGGGCGAGGTCAAACCCGACGGGTCCGCGGCAGCATGTCTCCAGGTCGATGAACAAAGGGCCGCTCCTCGTGCTGAGCACATTGCCCGGATGCGGCTCGCCGTGGAGCAACTGCTCCACCGCACCGCGCTCCTCGATCGCGCGTCGCAGCCCGACCAGCCTGCCGCCGAGGAAGACGCGGTCCGCGTCGGCCAGCTCCGGCGAGCGGTCCGGGTCGGCGACAACTTCTTCCGCCTCCGTGATCCGATCCGTGAACCTCGGGCTCGGCACATCGACGTTGCGCATGCCGACGTGTAGTTGTTCCAAGGCCTTGGCATACTCCGCCGGTGAGCAGTGAGGTGCCACGGGCTCGAAGTAGGTCCACAGCGTCACCGCGAACCCATCGCGCGTGTACACACGCGGGTCCACCCGGGGATCCAAGGGACACATCGGGCATCCGGCCTCGGTGAGCCGCTGGGCGAGCTCGACCTCGAACTGTGCAACCTCCTGTCCCACGGGGGCGACCCGGGCAAAGGCGTCGCATGGAGTCAGCCGCAGTGCCAGCTTGTTCGAGTTGTGGAGAACGATCGCGTCATCGGCCGGCAGGCCGAGCGATGCGGCGACCGACGTCGCAGCCGCGATGGCACGCCTGACGTCGGTGGTCTCCACCCTCGAATCTTGGCACAGATGAGCGAGAGCGGTGCCAGTAATCGTGGCGAGGTGCTCACATTCGTGGCTCGGCACTTCAGCCAGGACCACGCCCTCGACCGTCACTGCGATAGGTCGACAGGCTCGGCCTGCAACGCCCTCACCTGCGGACATGCGGTGCGAGGCTCGTAGATGGCGAGCGCGTCCCGTCTGCCGGACGGGCTCGCTCACGGTGACGACCGTGGCGGATCAGAGCGAAGCACAGACGCCGACGACGCCATACTGCGGCGCCACACTGACCGTCGAAGTCAGCGGCCAGCCGTACGTCACCCAGTACGTACCCGACCTGACGGATCGAGCGGCTTGCCCCTTGTGCTGGCCCGTCTATCCCGGCTGGCGGTATTGCGGCAAGCGTTCAACCACTCTGTCTGCTCGCCCCTGCATCGAGGATGGCCGAGTCAGCGAGAACTCGGAGGAGGGCGTTTCGCTATGGCGGACTGGGTGAAGGCCGCAGGTGCTCTCACTGTCATGTCGGCAGGGTCCAGGACAACGGTGTGGGGTGTGAACGCAGCCGACGCCAGCTAGCAGGTACACCAACTACGCCGCCAACCCCTGGATCAACCTCCCGGAGGCCTCAGTGACATCGGCGCGCGGCTGCCGACGGCACGGTATGGGGCGTCAACTCCGGCAACCAGATCTACCGGTCCACCGGCGGCACCCGAGCTGGTCCCTTCCTCCCCATCAGCCTGCGTCGGGCAGGACTCCGTCAGGCTCAAGCGGCGTACCCCGCCCCGGCAGATCCCATCGGCTGTCCGGCGCGGGCCCTCCGCCAGCTGCCGGACCGCCGCCTCAAGGACACGGAAGCTCTCCCCGTCCGGGCCGGGGGCGTAGCCCGGCGCCGCCGGAGGCGTCCGTGGCCGCAGACGGACACGAGGGGACGCCCGCCGGGACCAACTTCCCGGGCGGGCGCCATCGTTGCTCCGTCAGACCGATTCGAAGGGCGCAGCCGCCCGTCCAGACAGACCAGCCGCCAGGGATCCGGCGAGTGGAACCTCGCCGTTCATGGGGCGGACCGGGCCGACCTGACCGCCTTCTCCTCGGAGGAGGAGCAGGAGCAGAAGCAGCTGGGGGGAAGTCAGTATGCGTGGGGAGCCAGGGTCGCCCACGCGTGGGCGCGATAGGGGCTGGAGGCGGTCCCGGTGCCGTGCCGGGCGGCGAGGTGGGCCACGATGACGAGCCCTCGGCCTTCTTCGTCGTCCGGCCCCGACGCGGTGGTCGGCTGGGCGGCGGGGCCCCCGTCGTCGATCCGCACGTGGATGACGCCCTCCCAGTTGCCGAGTTGGGCCCGGAGGGGACCGCGGGCGTGGCGCAGGCTGTTGGTGACCAGCTCGGACATCACCAGAAGCACGTCTTCGGTGTCCTCGGGGCCGGTCCCCCATTCCCGCATGACGCGCCTGGCCCAGTCGCGGGCGAGGCCGCACGCACCCGCATGGTGGGGGAGGTCGACGAGCCGGAGCCTGTCGTGTTCTGGCTGGGGCGGGGCAGTGTGCGTGGTCATGGGGACTCCGAGGGGGGTGAAGGACTGCCCGCGCGGGCGCGTCGCCGTGCATACTCACTCTTGGAGCACGCCGCATCTGATGCAACGCGCGGAGTATGCACTTTGCGCAAGCTGCGGATCTGTCGTATTCGGGACGAGGTGAACGGGTTGGCGCGGGAGAGATCGGGTCCCACGGCACAGCAGCGTGTCCTCGCCCAGCGGCTCCAGGCGCTGCGGGCCGGAGCCGGTCTCTCTGTGACGGCTGCGGCCGAGGCGCTCGGGGCGCACCCGGCGACGGTACGGCGTATCGAGCAGGCGCGGACCAGCCTGGACGGAGGGCAGGTCAGGACGCTGCTGGACGCCTACGGTGCTCCGCCCTCGCTGGTGGAGGCGTTCCTGGCTCAGCTGGCCCAGGCGAATCTGCCGGGGTGGTGGCATGAGTGGCGGGACGTCATGGACGGGTGGCAGCTGGAGCTGATGGGTGTGGAGTCAGCGAGCAGCCTGGTCCGGGTGTGGGACCCGGCTCTGGTGCCGGCACTGCTGCGGACTCCCGCCTACGCACGGGCTGTTGAGGCCGCGCAGCGGCCGGACCTGCCGCCCGCGGTGCGCGAGCGGCGGGTGGACCTGCTGGCCGAGCGGCAGAAGCGGCTGGCACAGCAGGGTTCGCGCGTGTGGGCCGTCATGCCTGCGGGTGTGCTGCTCACCGATGTGGGCGCGGGCCCCGAGGTGATGGACGAGCAGACCGGGGCCCTCGCCGCCGCCGCGGACCGGCGGAACGTCACCCTCCAGCTCCACCCGCGCGAGACACTGCTGCACCCCCTGGTGGGTGTGTCCGCGCTCACCCTGTACCGGCTGGACGCCCCCGATCTCCCCGACCACGTCGTGACCGAGGGCGGCCTGCCCGGCACCGCGGTGCATTCGGACTCCCCGACGGTGGTCACCCGCTACCGGATGCTGATGGACCGCTCGTGCGCGATGGCCCTGCACCCGACATCAACGAGAGAGGCACTGGGATGACCGACCCCGACCCGTATCTGCCGCCGGAGATAGACACCACCGTGGCGCACAGCGCCCGCGTGTGGAACTACTGGCTGGGAGGCAAGGACAACTACCCCGCCGATCACCAGGCGGGGGACGCCTACCGTGAGAAGTACCCGCTGATCGAGCAGTTCGCGCGGGAGTCGAGGGACTTCCTGCGGCGCACCGTCACCTATCTGGCCCGGGACGCGGAGGTGGACCAGTTCCTGGACCTGGGAGCGGGCCTGCCCACCGAGAACAACACACATGAGGTCGCCCAGCGGATCAATCCCGCCGCGCGGATCGTGTACGTGGACCATGACCCCCTGGTCCTGCTCCATGTCCACGCCCTGCTGACCAGCACCCCTCAGGGGGCGTCCGCCTACGTCGAGGCGGACATGCGCGACACGGAGGCGGTCCTTGAGGGCGCCGCCGCCACCCTCGACCTGGACCGGCCGGTCGCGCTGGTCATCAGCGATGTGCTCGGGCACATCGTGGACTGGGACGACGCGCTCGCCCTGGTCCGCCGCCTCACCGGCCGCCTCGCCCCGGGCAGTTATCTCGCGCTGAGCCACTCCACCGCCTCCGACGACGCGCACCGCGCGGTGCAGGAGGAGTACAACACCAGCGGGGCGATCCCCTACATTTTCCGCGAACCGGAGCAGACGATCGCGTTCTTCGACGGGCTGGAGATGGTGGAGCCGGGAATGGTGTCCTGGCCGCACTGGCGGCCCGACGCGAACACCGGGACGACGACCGCGCGTGCCGGGTGGGGCGCGGTCGCCCGTATCCCCTGACCCGCACCGGACATCGAAGGACCGAGGCTGGAGACGATGGGCGGCGACGCGGAGGTGGTGCAGCGGCTGCTGGCGGCGGCCGGCCGGTCCGGCGCGGGCCTGGTCGCCGAGGCGGCCCGGCTGACCGGCGGGTGGGCGGCCCTGGTCGACCCGCTCGCCGGCGCCGTCTACAGCACGCCCCGCTCCGCCGCCGCGGACGCGGAACACGCCGCCACGGGCCCGCCCGGCGACCCGGGCCCGATGCTCCACCCGGCGGCCGGAGCCGTCCTCGTCATCGCCCCCGCCGACAGCACGCCGGCCGAGCGCACCGGCCTCGTCGCCCGCACCACGGCCGCCCTGCTCCAGGTCCGGGCCCGCCGCGCGACGGAACTGCGCGCCCCTCAGATGCGCCTGCACACGGCTGCCCTGCGGCTGCTGCTGCGCGGTCAGACCGGCCCCGCCGCCGACATCCTCGGCACCGACCGGGCAACCCGGGCGACCGTGTACCGGCTCACCGGCAGCCGCCACGACCTGGAAGCCGCCCACCAGGCCCTGTGGCAGGCCGCACGGCCCTCCGCCGGACACCTGCTCATCAGCCTCCACGGCGACGACCTCGCCGTCATCGAACTCCACGGGGACGCCGGGAGCCGGACCCTGCTGCGGCTGGTCTCCCACGCCGCCGAACGCCACAGCCTCCTCGGCGGCATCGCCGACCCCGCCCCCCTCGACCTCGTGCCCGCCGCATGGACCGACGCCGCCTCCGCACGCAACACCGCAACCACCGGCCACCGTCTGGCACCCGCCCCCGCCACCGGTGACCTCGGCCTGCTGCGCATCGTCCCCCAAGCCCCCCTCGCGGCCTGGGCCGCAGCCGTCCTCGCCCCGCTCGGGCCAGACCAACGCCACCTCCTGGCCGTCTGGCTGCGCACCGGCAGCACCGAGGGCACGGCGACCGCCACCGGCGTCTCCGCCGCGACCGTCCGCGCCCGCCTCCACACCATCGCCGCGCTCCTCGGCACCGACCTCAACGACGCCACCGTCCAGGCCCACCTCCTCCTCGCCCTCCATCCCCCACCCGCCCCAACCACCGCAACCTCCACCGGCTGGAGGCCGCCCCCCGCCGACGTACTCGACCCCGCCCGCACCCGCGCCTGGGCCGCCGCCCTCCTCCACGGCCTCGACACCCGCCGCCGGACCGCGCTGCGCTGCTGGCTCGCCCACCGCGGCGCCACCGCACCCGCCGCCGCCGAACTCCACGTCCACCGCACCACCCTGACCCGCTGGCTCACCCAGACCGCAGACCACCTCGGCCTCGACCTCTCCTCCCCCACCACCCGCGCCGAACTCCACCTGGCCGCCCTCACCGACCCACCCACCGAGCTACCCCGCCGCGGCGGACGCACCTACCGGACCAACCCCCCACCCACGGCCAGCGCCTCACCGCCGGACCCGCAATGAGCCCGCCCGCCCTCCACACAGTCGGCGCGCGGGGACGAGGGCCCGCCCGCCGGGCACCGGCGAGCCACGACACCGCATCACAACAAGTCCCCCTCGACGCGTCAGCCGGAGTGACGGGGCTCCCTTCGGGACAGTGCGCCTGCCCTTCTGTGCGGAGTTCGGGGACCTGTGGGCCGAGCTGGTCCGGCATGACCTAGCCTCGGCCGGAACATCGGACTCTGCCTGTGCCCCGCACCGGCGAGCGGGACACAGGCAGACGATGGCGACGCAGCGGGGGTCTGCCAGTGGGGGTCGGGTCGCGGCAGGAAGGTGCGGGCTGACGTGGCGCGGATCGGCATAGTCGGCGCCGGGATCACCGGCCTGGCCACGGCGTGGCTGCTGGACGGCACGGGACACGATGTCGTCCTTCTGGAGAAGAACTCCTTCGCGGGCGGGCACGCGCATACCCTGACCGTGTGCCGCGACGGGGTGGTCGTCCCGGTGGACACGGCGTTCTCGAACCTCACGAGCGCGACCCATCCCACGTTCAAGGCGTTTCTGCGCCGTCTTGGGGTGGGAGTGGAGCGTTCGCGGGCCACGTTCACGCTGTACTCGGCGCCGGAGCGGCGCAGTCTGATGGTGCTGCCCTCCGGCCGCCCGGCCCATGTCGGCGCAGCCGTGCGACCGGGCGGGTTGCGGAACCTCGTCGCGTTCGGCAGGGCCATCGACGCCGCCGTCCCGCTGGAGGCGCACGGCGACTGGAGCATGCCCGTACGAGAGTATCTGCGGCTGCTGCCCGCCTTCGCGGCCCGGGTGATGGGGCCCTTCCTCGCCGGTCTGGTCGGGACGTCCATGGCGGAGGCCATGGAGTTCTCGGCTCGTGCGGCGATGAAGTTCCTGGTCTGTCCCCGGATCGACGGCACCCGGCTGGCGCTGGAGGAGTTGCGGGTGAAGGACGGGGCGGGCGCCTATGTAGGGGCGCTTCTCGCCCAGTTGGAGAAGGCCGTGGTCCGGCTGGACGCGGACGTCGTGGGCCTGCGCAGAGACGCCGGCCGTTTCCTGCTCACGGAACGCGGCGGACGTGAGCACGCCGTCGACCACGTCGTCCTGGCCACACCCGCCCGCCAGAGCGCGGAGTTGCTCTCGGGTCTCCCCGGTGCCGGGCCGCTGCGCCGTCTGCTCCAGCGCATCGAGTACTACGAGACGGCCATCGCGGTCCACAGCGACCCGGCCTTCATGCCCCGGCCCCGGGCCGCCTGGTCGTATGTGAACATGCTTCTCGACCACCGCGGCGAGTGCGAGAAGACCTTCTGGTGCGGGATGCGCGACGGCGTGAACGTGTTCCGCAGCTGGGTGACTCTCGGGGCGGTCGCGCCCCGCGAACTGCACGCGATGTACCGCTACGCCCATCCGCGTATGACTCCGGACTACTTCCGGACACAGGCCCGTCTCGCGGCACTCGGTCCGGGCGGGGACGGGTTGTGGCTGGCAGGCAGCTACCTGGAGGACGTCGACACCCATGAGAGCGGACTGCGGTCCGCGATGCGTGTGGTCGACGCCCTCCATCCCAGGCCCTCCGAGCAGTACGCGCCCGGCGGTGCCCCGTGAGCACCGGCCGGGGCGGCGAGGAGCGCACCGCCAGGTCCCACCCGTCCTGGGCGGCGACCGCACGCCTGGGCCACGACTACGAACGCCGTACCGGCGAGGACAAGCAGCGGCTTCTGTGGCAGCTGGTCCTCGCGTCGCGCTACCCGGTGCTGCCCGCGCCGCGCAGGGTGAGCGGCCTCCTTCCGGCCCTGCGGATCGCGAAGGGGCTGCTGCTCGGCGGGCGGGACACGTTCCGCCTGCCCGTCGACGCGCTGGAACCGCGCACCAAGCTCTCCCATCCGCTCGGCGTCGTGGCCACAGCGGAATTCCGTGCCCGGTCCGGCGCCGCTGCCGGTGCCGGTGCCGGGGGTGTCCTGGACGGCTGCCCGGTCCTGGTCCGGCTCTCCATCAGCGGCCACCCGGAGGAGGGCGGATTCTCACCGTCCATGGCCGTCAAGTTCCTCATCGACGGCCACCCCTCGGTGAACCTGCACGTGACCGCGTCGGCCGACGGCCAGGAGGGGCCACAGGAGTTCCTGCGGGATCCGCTCACGAACATTCTGCCCGAGCCGCTCTCGCCCGCCGCGAAGCTCTCCCGCCCGCTGCTCGCCCGTGTCATCGGGCTGCCGGACCCGTTCCGCACGGACATCGACCACCTCACCTTCCGTGACCGCTCGGGAGCGATCGACTACAGCGGCCGGGCTGCTCCCCACCAGATCCTCTTCCGGCCCTCACTCTCGCCCCGCCCGCCATGGCGCGCTGACTTCCGTGAGGAGCTGATGACCGTCGCGACCGGCAGTGAGCTGTACACGGCCCAGGTGAGCTACGCGCCCGGCGGCGGGTTCACCCCCATCGGAAGCCTCGTGACCACCTCCGGGTTCGCCGCGTCCGCGTTCGGTGACCGGAGCCTGCACTTCCAGCACCGGCGCCGGGGAGTGCGCTGAAGAGGCCGCCGGGGACACAGAGGTGGGGTCAGGGTGCGGGGACGGCGTCCTCGCGAGCCGCTGACTGGGGGCCCTCGCCGCCGTTGTCTTCGGGGCCGGTTCTGGCTGCGCCGGGCGGCAGTTGCATGTGTATTCAGTCCGAGTCCGAGAGGAGCCGGTGTCGGGGGTGACCTGGGAGCGCAGGAGATTGTTGAGGGCGGCGCCCGGGGAGGTGCCGCGGCCTGTGGGTCGGGCCATCCGTCGTCACCCTCGGGGATGATCGCGCCGATTGGGTGAACTCGACATTGTGCAGGGCGATGAGGGTGTGACCTTCCTGGACGGCTTTCAACGCGACGGTCCAGTGGCGGACGGAGGTCTCGGCGACCATGCACATACGCCGGTCCGGCCGCCAGAACGGGGAGCGCTGTGACGGGCGTTTGGGCCACAGCAGGCGCAGGCGCAGCGCGATGGACAGCCGGGTCACGTTCGCCTTGTAGGGGTCGCCGCCAACGTGGACGCGTTTGGTGCGTGCCTTGCGGGTGGCCTCGTAGAAGGGCTTGACGAGGGACTCGTTGTACTTGCCGGTCCAGGAGTCGTGGATGGTCGGCATCTCGGCGAGGTGGCGGTCTCGGACCAGTCGTTCGGGTTGCTTGATGTGCGGGGTGGTGACCCAAACGCGGTCAGTACGTGCGGTCCTGCGCGCGGCGGCGAGGCCCAGGACGCTGCCGCTGACGCTCGGGCGGGCAGGCCACCAGCGTCAAGCGGTCCGGCTGCGGACCACCCCTCGGGGCGTCCAGGCCCCACCAGCCCGAACGCCGGGACGGCGACCGTACCTCCGGTGAGCACAGACCCGATGGCATCGCCGACTGTGGCAGCAAGTCAGCGTGCTGCGCGGCCACGGTCCTCGTCCCGGCGGTTCACCGGCGCTGACGTACCAGCGAGTACTGGGCACTGCGGGCCTCAGCACGGCCGGGGCGGTGTCCAGATGTGCAGAAGGAGTCCGCACAACAGGCAGCTCCCACTGACTTCCTGGCCACCGCCCGGCTCGGTGCGAGAAGGTAGGACACATCGGGAAGCTCTCCATCCGTGGAATCGGCTTCCCGGTGTGCACCGGCACGCACCCTCCCCGCAGGGCCAGACCCGTTGGGGCTCAGGTGTCATGCCGGGCAACAGGAACTGCCTCACCCGAGCCTTGTCCATCCCCCGTAAGGCTCGGGCGAGGCGCTAACGGCCGTCGCTTCGTGGGGGAGGCGGCGGTCTTCCTGTGTTCTCCTCCGGCGCGCCGGTCCTCCCGGAGAGGACGGTCAGGCGCCGTTCCTCCCACCCGGTCGCGTGAAGAGGGTAGAGGGCGCAGGGCCTTCGGGCTATTCCCGTGTGGTGCCGGGCATGAGACAGACCCGTGAAGCGCAAGTGGCGGCACCGAGCCTGGCCTGGTGGCGGTGGCTGCCGCGGATGACGAGACCGCATTCGCCGTCCGGGAGTTGCCCGCCGCGCGGTGCGTGAGTCGCCACCCGCTGGAGCCCGCGGAAGCCCGCCCAGCACTACGTGGGCGCTCCCCCACCCGCCGCACCCCAGCCACAGCAGGCGGTCAGAGCCTCAACAACACCCCTGGCTCTCTCGTGGACAGGCCGCGACAGCCCCTCTCGATCGGCCAGTTCACTCATTGCCCGAGCCGAGGGATGTGTACGAATCTCGCCCCAGGCGGCGAAGCGCAAGTAGGGGGACCGGCTGGCAGCGTGATCCCTTCGGGGGGTGACGCAGCACAGAAGACCAGGAGTTGACATGAAGAGCATGAAACGCGCGCGCGGATTTCGCCTCGTACTGACCGGTGTCGCCTTTGCCGGCCTCGCCGTTGTCGTGCCGCCCGCGTCAGCCAATGCGGCGACAGCCGCGTACTCGGACTGTCCCAGCGGCAACGTGTGTTTCTACACCGGCACCGGCGGCACCGGCTCTCGGTGCAACTGGAGCAACGCCGACTCCGACTGGGCGTCAGGGGCCATCACCTGTTCCTGGGCCCTGACCAGTCCGGCTCGCTCGGTGTACAACCACGGAACTTCCACCGCCTTCACCGCGGTCGCCTTCTACCACGGCGTGAATCACACCTCCTACAACGGATGCATGGGGCAAGGATGGGCGGGCAACATCGGCCCCGCATATCTGCGCTCGCACCAGTGGGTCACGTTCGCCTGCTGACAGCCAGTCGGCCGCAGCTGTCTGCCCGTCCCGGCCTCGCGCTCATCCTTTGGTCGCTAGATGCAGTCGTGCGTGCGTGAGTGACGGCGGTGACGCCTCGGACCGCTATCGCGCCGCGCTCCGGTGGTGAGCCAGGGCAGCACGGCGGGGTGGCCGATCTGCTGTGGGCTGACGTGAAGTGCTTCTTCGACCCGGACGTGATGGGGGCGTACCCGGATGTGCGTGTCCCGGATGCCTCGGTGGAGGACTGGCAGGCGGTCCTCGGTCTTGTCTCGGAGAAGGGCTGGACATGTCAGTCCTCCGAGGGAGGGATGGTGCTACCGGTGCCCCGGGCGGAAGCAGTACTGTCCCGCCCGGCGGATGCCGATTGCCCGGACCTGCGGGTCTGGCCGACAGCCGACATATTGGCGATCTTCCGTTTCCATGCCGACGATGAAGTCGACTTCGACATCGACCTGCGGGAGTTGCAGGGCCAGGATCGGCTCGATGTGTTCTGCGGATTCCTTCGGGAGATCGGGCGTCTGCTGGGCAAGCCCGTGCTGATGGACCCGGAAGGCGACTCCGGCCATCAAGTGCTCGGCTTCGACGTCGAGGCCGATCGAATCGTTCTCCTCGCAGACAACGTGCAGGTCAGGTGACTGAGGCCGACGGCCGCGGTCCGTAGAGGGCCCCGTCACAGAACATGGCGCACAGAACGTCGGCTCCTGGCATCAACGTCATGAGCTGCGAGAGAGGGTGAGCCTCCAGCAGTTCCTCGACCCGTCCGGCCCGCCGACCGCCAGCGCTGGTCAAGCCCCGTCCGTCGGCGAGGCGGGCAGGCTCGGGACGATCAGCTCCGCACCCGCGCCCGCACCCATACCACCGAGTCCGCTCACGGCGGGACACGGCGCCAGCTTCTCCAGGCTGACACAGCGACGCCCCGGGGCGACCTCGGTCAGGTCGGCGCACTGCGGAGTGTCCGGCTCAGCAGCGCTCGTACGGCGCCGCTGGACGCGGACGTTATCGGAGGCACCGCCCGTGGACCGGGGGACGACCGGGCCGTGACCCGGCTTCCCGAGGCCGCGCCGGGCCCATCGCTGCGACAGACCAGGGTAGAGGGCACTGCGGGAACGGGCACACGCCGGTCGATGGACAAGAGCATGCGGGTCGCGCTGCTCCAACGTCCGCTCGACGTGTCGGGCCCGTGCCTGCCCCGCCGCACCGAATCGCCGACAGCCTCGTTCAAGATCTATTCACGTGTCGGATGTGGCCGGGATGCCCACTGCACCTACTTCGGTGGTGACGTGGTTTCGCCCCCGGGATCAACGGTGTTCCGCGGACGGGAACGCGCTGCGGGACGCAGTCCGGAACGCTCTGCGGGACGGTCTTCGGAACGCTCTGCGGGACGGTCTTCGGGGTGGCCGATGGCAGCCCGCCTCGGTGGTCCGGCCGTCGGCGGTCCGCAGGGGTCGTGCAAGCCCCGGCTGGGGTCGGGTGGCCCGCTGAACACGGATCGAGGTAACCGACATGCCCGAGAGCAGCACCTTCGCCGCGACGCCGAGCGGTATCAGGATGGGCGGCAGGAACTTCGACGCGCTGGCTCAGCTCACCCGTACCGGGCACAGTGCGTACGACGACCGGTCCCGGCAGTACCCGCAGCGGCCGACCATCGGCGATCCGAGCGACAGGACGGTCCAGGAGATCCTGTCGACCTACATCCCGATGCAGAATCAGATTTCGGACACCGTCGACCAGCTCTTCACCGCCATTCTGCGGCTCAGTGAGCTGGTCACGTCCACCGCCGACAGCTTCACCGACCAGCAGAGCACCGCGCTCGACGAGATCCACGGCGGCAACCGGAACCGGCGCTGACAGCCATGGCATCCGACGCGCTCAACGGGCTCTTCCTCGTTCTCACGGGCGAGGAGATGCCGGACGCCAGTCCGCTGCGGATCCGTACCGATCTACAGCAGCCGCACGAGGATCTGGGGAAGGTGCTGGAGCGGTTCCAGGAGTTGGTGGCCCAGATCTCGCGGCAGGTGTCGGCGAACGCGACCGGGGAGTGGGACGCGGCCTTCGTGGCGGCGATCCGGACACTGGCGTCGAGCAGCGGCGGTGACGCGCTGGAGCAGTTGAAGCAGGCGAGCCAGGAGGTGGCGCGTTTCGCGAACGAGGCCGCCTATCAGGTCGAGTACACGAACCGGATGATCATCGCGCAGTTGATCATGTTCGTGTTCGAGTGGGCGCTGACGCTGGTCATGGCGGTCTTCAACCCGGCCGGCGCACTGATCAGACAGACGTTTCTGCGGTCATGGTTCCAACTGGTCCTGCGCAGCGCCCTGTTCCGGCTGCTCGCGACACTCGCCGCGCACCAGCTCACCAACATCGGGGTGGGGGCGGCCATGGATCTGCTCGTGCGCTGGTCGCTGGCCCGGGAAGGCAGGCACACGGGGCACGGCGGGGACTATCTGCGGCAGGCGGTGGCGTTCGGGGCGGTACAGGGGGCGTTGTCGCCGTTCGTGTCACCGCTCGCGGGCGCGTTCGCCCGAGGGCTGTGGAAGGGGTTCGGGCAGCGTACCGCCAGGGATCTGCTGGGTGTCATGGGGACGGTGTTCGGGAAGAACGCCGACGACCCGGCGGCGGGCGGAGTCACCCGGATCGTGGACCACCTGGCCCGCGGCCGGACCCTCGACGCCGCCAGCCGTGAGGCGTTCACACACGGCGCGGGTGAGCTGTTCGCCCGCCGATTCGGGGACTTCCCCGACGGCGTTGCGACCCGCGACCTGGGCCGGGAGTGGGCGGGCACACTGCTGGACGACCTTCACCACGCGGGCACCAAGCGCCTGTCGGACACCCTCGACACCGTGCTGGCCAAGGGCTTCCCGCCCGGGGACGGGATACGGCGGGCGCTGTCGTCCGACGTGAGCCGGGCCCTGGCCCCCGACTGGGGCCACAAGTTCGGCAGCCACTTCAGCACCGGCCTGATGGCGGGCGTGCACGGCAGCGCCTCCGAACTCGTCTACAACGGGATCACCACCCAGGAACTGGAGACCGGCTCCGGCACCTTTGTCTCCAGCGTGGTCGGGGACCGGCTCAGCCGGGGTATGGAGTTCGGCGGCGAGACCACCGGCAGACGCGTCAAGGAAGCCTTCCAGGATGTGCTCAAGCTGCTCGCCCCACCGCCGCCGCCCGCCGCTTCCCCACCCGGCACCGACCGGGTCGCGTCCCCGGCACCGCCCCCGTCCCGGCCCGATCCGACGCGGGAGGAGAACGCCCCCGACGTCACTCGGGCTCCCCGCCACACGGACAACGCCGGGCAGCGCGCCCCGGGCACTCTGCACCTAGCCGTGGAGCGTGCCGACGTGCGGGCCGTAGGGCTATCGACGTTGCCCGATGGCCTCGTTCCGCTGGAACTGCTGGCGCTGGAGCTGTACCCGCAGCCCATCACGGACGCGACGGACACCCCCGCAGGCGGCGGTGCGCGGGCGGCCGTGACCGGGGACGGCCCCGACGCCGACCCTCGTGACGCCGCGCACTCATCCCTTCCCGGCTCCGGCTGGCAGCCGGTCGCATCCTGGCAGTCGCTGACCGACGCCCTGCACCGGGCCGGTCCCGGCTCCACCGCGCTGATCCTCACCCAGCACTCCGCCGGCCCGGACCACGGCTACGCCCTGCACCTCACGGACGAGGGACCCCGCTGGGTCGATACGCGGGCTCCCGCCGACCGCCGCATCACCGAGGAACCCCCCGCCAACCTCCCTGACCGTCCCGGCACCGCTGCCGCCGCCCGTGCCGTCGTCCTCTCCCCCGACGGGCTGGTCGTACCCGATGCCCTGGTCGTACCCGGCGACCTCGTCATATCCGGCGGCCTGGTCGTACCCGGCGCCCTGTCCGTCGTCGCGGGCACGGACACCTCCATGGACACGGCCACCATCGAAGCCCCCGGTACCGCCGCCGACCCACCCGCGCGGCAGGGCGGCACGGCGCTGGGGACCGCGTCCGGATCCTCCTTCCCACCGGGCGAGCTGCCGGACGGCGGCCATCTGCCGGACGGCGGCCACCCGTACGCAACGGTTCTGGCCGTGCACGTCTCCGGTGCCACGCTGGTGCTCGACGAGGCCGTCCACCACCGGACGCCCGACGGCGGGCCGTACGACAGCGAGAGCGCCGCCCGTGAAGCCGGTGACGGGCTCCACGACAACGAGAGCACCGCCCCGGAAGCCGGTGACGGACAGTACGACAACGAAAACACCGCCCCCGAAGCCAGCGGCGGACAATACCAGCGTGAGCTGCGTCTGATCCCGGAGCCGAAGCCGCCACTGCGCGCGCTGCCCGGCGAGGGCGGGAGCGAGAGCGAGAGCGGGCCCCCGTCGGACGAGAGGACAGGGCTCCGCCAGCCCACGCGTGAACTGCTGCCGCCTCCGGGTCATCTCCCGGACGGGCCCGTGCCCTTGGGGCGTCTGCTGGCCGGTGCGGACGGCTGGCGGGTGACACCCGGGGCGGAGCAGATCCAGGTGAATCCGGCAGCGGCCGGTTCCAGCGACATAGGCCATGTCCGGTCCACCTCCGCCGCCCCGCCCTCGGGAAACACGCAACCCGCGCCCGAACCCACGGCCCCTGTCCGGGACGGCACCCAAGTCGACCTGCCCGCCGGGCCTTCCGCCGCTCCTTCCTCCGGTCGGCACGCCGATCAGCCCTCCGGCCTCCCGCCCGGCCTCTCCTCCGGTTCCCCGGGCACCTCGCCCCGGCCCGAGGTCTCCGTGCGCGGCGCCGACGGCCGCTGGGCGTCCGCCACGCGCTACCCCACCGTGGACGAGGCCCTGGTGAACCGATGGCGGGCGCGTTTCGACGAGGCCAACGGCCGGCTGGGCAAGCTGCCGCCCGCGGTCAGCGAAGGCTGGACCCGGCAGGCGCAGGAGATCATGGACGGCACCCACCAGCCGCCACCGCCCACCCGCCTCGATCTGTCCGCCGAGGAACAGTCATACCTGGACTTGCACGACGCCTTCGCCGCGCTGATCGCCCGTGAGCTGTACCACCACTCGGCGGACCCCCGCCCGCCCCTGGTACGGGCGCAGGAGCTTTCGCTGCGGCTGCGTGAGGAGTTCGGTACCCGTCCCACCCGCTTCCACCAGGGCGGTGGCACGTCCCAGTCCCAGTCCCAGTCCCATTCCCCGTCCCATTCCCCGTCCCTGGCGCATCCACATCCACATCCGCATCCGCGGACCGGCACCCCCGTACCCACTGTCCTCGACCGGACCGGAGCCGACAGCGGCACCGGGGCCCGGACCTCGTCCCACCCGGACGCCCGGACGCCGTACCGGCACGTCGGCGTCGAGACGGCCGGGCCTTCCCGGCTCGGTCCCGGCGAGAGCGGGTCCGAGGCACCGCCCCCGCCGCCGCCCGCCTGGATCGGCCAGGATCTCGACCAGCGGCGCCCGCCCCGGCTGGACCGGACCCTCGGTCCCCCCGAACTGGTCGCGCGGCCGGTGCGGTTCACCGACGGGACGCGGCTGCCGCTCTACATGGGCGGTATGGGGTCGCTGCTGTCGTTCCTGCCGGAGCCCGTGCGGCAGGGCTCGTACTCCTTCGGTCAGTCGGACCGGGTGCTGCGCGGCGTCGAGTCGGTCGTGGACGAGCTGGCGGTCCGGCTGGGCGCGGTGCCGGACGTGCGCCCGGTCCCCTCGCGCACCGGCTTCCTGACCGGCGACGGCCTGCTGGACGACGTACGGCAGCGGCTCGAACGGACCCCGCAGAACTTCTTCGGCGACGGTCAGCGGTTCGTGTACGACACGGTGGACGGGCCGACCCGGATCCTGACGGTCACCGCGCGGCCGTACGAGCGCTGGGAGCGCTTCGCGTTCGGCTACGCCAACCCCGTGAAGCTCGACACGATGGTGCGGGACACCCGGGGCACCGGGGTGAACTCGGTGCAGAGCACGGCCACGTCCCTGCTGCCGAGCCTGCCACTGGGCCCGGCCCGGCAGGCCCTCACCGGTTGGGTGCGGCTGTCCGCGCAGCTCACCAAGGGCAAACGGGTGCAGTACACCATGCAGAACGTGGTGGCCGCGCAGAACGAGACCCGCACCACGGACGGCTCGCACGCCCATCTCACCCACGTCTGGTACGCGTTCGAGGTGACCGACGGGGACGGCCGACCGGACCGCGCCGTAAAGCCCCTGGCCCGGTTCGGATTCGCCGTGCGCAACGGGCTCCTCGTACGGCTGGCTGACAGTGTCACCACCCCGCAGCCAGAAGCGGTGCGTCAGGGGCTGCCGGAATCTATGGACCTGGGACCCGGCACCCACTACCGGATGATGACGAGCGAGGGGTACGGGCCGCTGGCGCATGTCCGGGACTGGGCGGTGGCGCAGGCACGGGTCAGCGCCGACGGTATCGCCGCGTCGCAGCTGAGCGACTTCTTCTCCACCGAGGGCTTCCACCGCATGGCGCGGACGCTGGCCACCGGGCCGGTCACCACACCACCGCTGTTCCGGGACGACGCCGGGCGCGATCCGATCGGGGTGTTCTCGGTGCGGGTCACCCCCGGCCGGGCGGTGCTGATCGACGCGACGAAGGCGGCGGAGGTGCGGGACATCCTCCAGAGCACGATCCGCAACGAACGCGTGGTCACGAAGTCCCGCGGTGCCGAGGTGACCGTCTCGGGCGGGCCGTCGTTCCAGTTCTTCGGTCTGCTGGGCGACCTGCTGGACCTGCGGCTGCTGGTGGGCGCCCAGGCCCGCTACGGGGCCTCGTCGACCCGTTCCTACGCGACCGGCGGCACCGGCGCGATCCGCACGGCCGCGCAGATCAAGGGCGAGACCACCGGCCTGTACCTGGTCCAGAAACGGGTCACGGTCACCGCGCCGCCGGACACCCGGGCGGCCCGCCCCGGCCAGGCACGCGAGGGGCAGCGGCCGGGGCGGCTGCGCAAGAACCCGCCCGAGCGGTGGAGCGAGCCGCCGCGCTCACGGACCTTCGACACCTGGAGCCTGGAGCGGCTGCCGCTGGCCGAGGCGCGCAGGCTGGCCGGGCTGGAGCCGCCCTCGTCGGCCGGCGATGCCGGGCCCGAACCCGCCGTTCCGCCGTATCTGAGTGTGGACCGGCCCGCGACACTCGGGATGAGCCGGGTCGAGGAGTTCTCCTTCGCGGGCGGGGAGCGGCTGCGGACCGGGGACGACGGACAGCGGCGGACACTGCCCGAGGACTTCGCCGACCGGGTGCTGCGGGCCGTGGCGGACGCCTACCCGGATCTGGTGGCGCGGCCCGCCGAGCTGAACCCGGGCGATCCGCGCTGGCGCGACGCCGACCACTTCCAACTGGTCCTCAACAACACCCTGGAGATCCTCAACACCCTCAGCCACCAGAGCATGGCGGGCAACCTGGAGACGATGACCACCACGGGCCTGCGGATCGCCCTGTTCGGCTCCGGCCACGCCACCCGGGAGCGCCGCTATGTGTGGGTGGACGCGCGGCTGACGGGACGGCGGTACGAGGGGACCCGCCAGGATCTGCGGCTGCGTCAGAGCGCCCCGGGCAGCGAGAGTCTGGGCGGGCAGCAGACCGGGGCGCGCGGTCTGCACCTGGGTGTGGAGGGTCTGCTGTCGGGGCGGGACACGGCCACCGACGACATCGGGGCGCCGCTGCGCAGCGGCACGGCCTCGGCGGGGGTGACGTTCTCCTGGCGCAAGGAGTCGGAGAGCGGCTACGGCCCCTCGGCGACGCACGAGGCGCTGGCGATCGGGACCAAGGGTTCGCACCTGTACCGCTACGACCTGACCCTGACCGCCAAGCGGGGCGGCTTCTGGCGGCTGCGCGGCATGCTGCGGGGCGCACTGCTGCTGAATGTGCTCGGCACCCAGCCGTTCGTGGTGTCGGAGCCGGAGACCACCTTGCTCGGCCCGGACGCCGGGGCGGGGAGGGAAGGGTCGGGGCGGGGGGCGGGAAGTGAGGCGTCTGGGCGGGGGGTGGTGGGTGAGGCGTCCGGGCGGGGGGCGGGGAGTGAGACCTCGGGGCGGGGGGTGGTGAGCGAGGCGTCCGGGCCGGGGCCGGGGAACGAGGCGACCAGGCGGGTAGCGGGGAACGAGGGGTCCGCGCGCGGGGCGGTGATCGGCGAAGTGGTGCTGAGCGTGCCGGTCGAGCACGCGCCGACCGGGGCACCCGGCGGGCAGCCGTCCGAGGCGGCTCGGCCCGGACAGCCCGCGCCCTCGACCCGGGTGCGGGTGGGTGAGATGCGCCGACGGGAGGCGCTGAATCTCGCGCTGGCGGAGCGTTCGCTGGCCGACGGGCTGCGGCGCAGGGCCCCGGAGCACCAGCGCCATCCGCTGCTGACGCTCTCGGTGGTCGCGGACCCGGTGCTCACCCGTGCCGTGGAGGACGTGCTCGCGTCGGCGTCCGGCGGCTCGTGGCAGCTCACCCGCCAGGGGGCGCCGGTGCACGACGCGGTGCTGCGGGTGTTCCAGGGCCCGTACCTGACGGCGAACTTCGACCAGAGTTCCCTGTCGACGGGCTGGCGGGCGTCCGGGCTGTGGGCGAAGCTGCCGTACCTGGACCGTACGTCGGTGGTGGCACACCGCACTCGGCTGGTGCCCACCAGTCTGGTCGCCCTGACCCGGGGGGTGCCGATCGACACGGAGACGACGATCGGCGGCGCTCTCACCACGAGTGGCCGTTCCACCCGGACGAGTACGGTGTCCGTGGGCGGCCAGATGGTGTTCCAGACCGCGCACGGCGGACGGCCGGGCGCCCTGGGCACATACGGCCTGGTCGTGAGTCCGTACCGGCTCGACCGGTCGGCGGGAGTGTCCGTCACCCGTACCGCGCTGTCCGAGATCAATCGCAAGGACATGGGCCGTCAGGTCCTGGTGTCCGGGGACGTGCTGCACGAGATCGCCGCCGCCTCCAGCGTGGTCGGCGCCGACGCGACCCGGCATCGCCATGTCCCGGCCGCGCTGGCGGGCGCGGCCGGGCGCAGGGTGCTGGTGCCGGGCGGCTGGGTGGGGCACCTCCCGGAGAAGAGCGCCTACCGGCTCGGGGTGCTGCGGGACTCCTACGGGGACGTTCCGCTGTACCGCGACCGGTCCTGGTCGCCGCAGCCCTGGCTGCTCGGGCACTCCTTCGGCGGCTTCCCGGTCGGCTCGCTGGACACCGCGTCGGTGGTCAGTGACTTCGACCGCAGGCTGAGTCCGCTGGGGCTGACCAGCATGGACCGGGATCTCATCCACCGGCTGGTGTCGGGCCGGGTGGCCCGCGCACTGGGCGGGGAGCAGACCGGGCCCGGCCTGTCGGCGCCCGCACGGATCGGCCGGTGGGGCGCGCAGTGGGCCGGGGTGTGGATCGGGCACCGCAGGGTGCGGGTGCGGGCGGAGCTGATCGCCGTACCGGGGCCGGGCGGCTCGCTGGACGGCGGAAGCGAACCCGGCGAACCCAGCGCACGCGACAACCGGAGCGAACCCCGCGGGAACAGCAATCGGAGCGAACCCGGCGGGAGCCGGAACCGCAGCCGACTCAGCGCGAGCGGCAACCGCAGTGAACCCGGCGGGAGCGGGCCGGGGTTCGGCGGGCTGGGCCACAGCGTGGAGCTGGAGGAGCACCGGCAGGCCGTGGAGATCGTCCAGGAGAGCCGCAACCGGACCTCCGGCAGCAGTGTCGGCACCACGGCGTCGGTCGCCGTGCACACCGGTGATCCCGTGGCACGTGCCGCCGGTCCCACCTGGTCGGAGGTGGGTGTCACCCAGCGCAACACCACCCAGAGCCATTCCGAGGGCCGCGTCACCATCGCCACCGCCACCACCACCCAGGCCCACGGCGAGTACGTCACCCGCTACCGGCTGCGGCTCACCGCCGAGATCGACGGCGGTACCGCCATCGTCTCCGAGGGCGAGGCCGGCGACCTGGTCGGGCACTACCCGCTGAGCCTCATGCGACCGGACCCGGCGGATCCGAGCGGGCCCGTGGAGCCCGGTCCGCTGGCCCCGCCCCGGTTGCCGCCACCCGTCCCTCCCCGCAGGGCGGTCGTGCCGGGCACCGCCGGTTCCCGTCCGCACCCGGCCGACGGTGACAGCGCGCGGGCGTTCACCCTGCCGGAGGACGGTTTCAAGGTCCGCCGGATCACCGGCCTCGACGAGGTGCACGCGACCGCGACCCTGGCCCTGGCCGCCGCGTACGACACCGCGTTCCCGACCGCCGGGGAGACGGACGCGGCACTGCTGGACCGGGCGCGCAACACCCCGCTGACCCGGCACGGCGGCGGTCCGGCGCAGAACCTGGCGGACGCCCTCAGCAACGGCGCCCTCACAGCGTTCTACGACCGCACCCTGACCGCCGAGGGCTACCAGGTGCCCGGTCTGACCCACCGTGGGTTCTTCGGCGGCGCGGACGGCGAACTGCGGCTGTACTCCCGGCCGGACCTGCGCCGCGCCGAACTGCTCACCATCGCGGACGCGATGAAGCACGAGGCACCGCGGCGGGACATGCACGGCGGCGGGATGTCCGTCTCCCGGCTGGCCGCGAACCAGTCCTCCATCGGCGGCGGTCCGCTGGTCACCGCCCAGGGCACCGGCACCAATCAGATGGGCGCGGCCGGACCCGGCGACTCCTCGGCCGACTCCGACGCGCTGGCCGCGACCGGCGACCGGCTGTCGTCGGTCAACGTCAAGCCGAACCCGTCCCGCTCCTTCCTCTTCGCCATCCCCACCACCTGGCAGGCCGTGGCGTCCGTCCACCACCATGTGCGGGGCAGCGCGGTCGCCCGCACGGTCTTCGGTGATCCCCGGCGCGGGCCCCAGACGTGGGAAGCGGGCACCACCGTGCTCGCCTGGGTGCGGGAGGACATCGCCCGCTCGCTGGGGCTGATCGACGCCCAGGGCTTCCCGCCGGAGGCGTCCGCCGCGTGGCACGCGGTGACCGAGGCGGACAAGGCGTGGAGCGCCGCCGACAAGGCGTACTGGGATCTGCGGCGCGGTCAGGGCGCCGACCACGACGGCGCGGTGGAGTCGGCCCGGCGGGCTCTCGGCGAACTCACCGCCGACGCCCCCGCCGAGGAGACGGTCACCGCCCGCACTGCCCTCGCCGACGCCGAGGCCCGCCGGGAGGCGTTCGCCGGTCGGCTGGACGTCCTGCGGACCCGCGCGGAGCATCTCGCCGACGTCTACGCCCAGGTCCGCGAGTCCACCGACCGGCTCACCCGCTGGCACTGGCTGAACGCCACCCCGGACGGCCGCCGCCTGCTGGGCGCCACACCCCGCCCCGACCGGGTGACGTTCCCCCCGTCCGGCGCCGCGGAGCCACCGCCGGGGCGGCCGGGCATCGCGACGATCAGCGGGGCGGCGGCACGGAGTCGGCCGACTGAGACACCGGCCAGGACGGCAGGCCCCCACCCGACGCCTCCCGGCACCGGCCAGGACCCCGCACACCACCGCCCCCCGTGGCAGGACGCGGGCAACCAGGAGCCCGGCGTACGCCGCTACGACGCCGCCGCCGACCACCGCACCCTGACCGCGCTGGACCCCGGCGGACGGGTCACTGTGTACGACCTGGTACCCCCGGACGGGGACGCGCACGGCCTGCACGATGCCGTGCGGACGGCGGGCATCACGGACCTGCCGCTGGCACTCCCGGCCACCGCTGGTGCCATCGCGCGGGCGCTGCGCATCGGTCTGACGGTGGTGGCCGAGGACGGCTCACACGCCTATTTCCCCGGCGCCGAGGGCACGTTGCCGCAGGTGGTGGTGTATCGGCGGGGCGACGACTATCTGGCCGCCCGGCCTCGCAGCCGGGATCAGGGCCGGGGACAAGAACAGGGGCAGGGGCAGAGTCAGTCGAGTCTGTCGCGCCGGATCGAGGAGTTGTTGACCGCGGCGTTCGATCCGCCTCCCGGACCCATCGGACCGACGGTCCAGGACTGAGCCGAGGGGTATGCCGCGACAGGTCGCCGGACGAGGAGCCCGTCGCCGGGCGAAGAGCCCGCTCCGTCCACTCCTCCTTGCCCGACTGCGGCCGGGCGCAGTGCACGATCAGCCCGGCCCAGCGCGCCACGGGCACCCCGCCCGCACACTGATCCGGTCCCGCCGCAGCCGACGCCACGGCGGGCATGCCGTCCCCAGCGCCACCCGCTCACACCCCCTCCCCGCTCACCACCCCCCGCCGCAGTTCCCGGAACACCGTCAGCAGCTGGACCTCGCTGGACCCCTCGTAGATGGTCAGGGCCCGTGCGTCGCGCCAGCGCTTCTCCACTCCGTGGTCGGCGGCGATGCCGCGCCATCCGTAGAGTTGGAGGATCTCGTTGGAGGCGCGTACGGCCAGGTCCGTGGCGTAGTACTTCGCCATCGCGCTCTCGCGGGCGAACGGCAGGCCCCGGTCCGCCAGCCGCGCCGCGTCCCTCAGAAGCGCGCGGGCGGCGGACAGTTCGACGTGGAGGCGGCCGAGGGTCAGCTGGACATGGCTGAGGGTGTCCATCCGCTCGTCCGGATAGACGCGGCGCTCACCGACCCACTTCACGGCGTCGCGGAGCAGCGCCGTCACCAGGCCCGTGCCGCAGGCGGCGCCGCCGAGGCGGATGGTGGCGAGCAGTCGGCCGAGGAGGTGTTCGCCGTCGCCCACCCCGCCGATCAGGGACACCGGTTCGAGAGGGACGTCCCGGAAGGCGACCGGAGGTGTGGGCAGGCAGCGGAAGGCGGCCTTCGTGATGTTCTCGCCCACCGTCACACCGGGGGCGTCGCGCGGGACGGCGAAGAGGGACAGGCCGCGTCGGCGGGAGTTCACCACGGTGTCGACGAGGACCATGAACACCTCGGCGACCGTGCCGTTCCCCGTCATGCACTTGGCACCGTTGAGCAGCCAGCCGGAGTCCGTACGGACCGCGCGGGTGCGGGCGGCGAGGAGGTTGGAGCCCTTGTCGGGTTCGGTCAGGGCCAGGGCCGCGTAGCCGCCACGGCGGAGGAGGCCGGTGACGAACAGTTCCTTCTGCTCCGGGGTCCCGGCGTCCAGCACCGGGTGCAGCGCGCCGCGGTTGAACACCATCGTCCAGGTCATCGGCGCGCAGACCGCGGCCAGTTCACCGACCCCGTCGGTGAACTCCTCGCTCGTCAGCCCGGCGCCTCCCACCTCCTCGGGGAAGGGGGCGGTGAGCAGGCCCTCGGCCGCCGCCCGTTCATGTACGGCGAACGGGAACTCCGCCGCCTCGTCGAGCGCGCGGGCCTGCGGCTCCATGACCTCCCGCGCGAACGTACGGCACACCCGCCACCACTCCGGTCCGTCGGTGCGGGACGCCGCTGTTCCCTCCGCCATGCCACTCCCCCTCCGGTCGTCCCTCCAGGCCATTGCCAGGCCGTTGAACCAGGTCGTTCTGCCCGGTGTCCTTCCGGGCCTCCTGCCCGGCGTCCTTCCCGGCGTCCTGTTCAGCGGACTCGGACCACGTACTTGCCGATGTTCGCGCGGTTGCGGAGCCGGGTGAGGGCCTCCGGGAGATCCTCGAAGGGGAGCACATCGGCCACCGCCGGGCACAGCACCTGAGCCTCCACCAGCGCGTCGAGCCGGTCCAGCAGCGGGCCCAGAACCGCGGGGTCGCGCGCCAGGGCACCGAGGTTCACCGTGGAGAACGAGCGGCTGGAGAGGAACAACTTGGCTGCGTCCAGAGGGAGTTCGAGGACTCCGGCGGCGCCGATCTCGATGAACCGGCCCCCGGGCCGCAGCAGGCCCAGGCCCCGGGACACCGCGTCGCCGGACAGCGAGTCCACGATCACGTCCAGGCCCCGCTCCGGGGCGACGTCCCGTACCGCGTCCGCGAAGTCCCGGGCGGTGTAGTCGATCGGGTGCCGTACCCCCAGGGCTCGCAGCCGGGTGAGCTTGGCCGGCGTGCTCGCCGTGCCGTACACGACGGCTCCGTGGTGCCGGGCCAGTTGCACGCACGCGGTGCCGGTCGCTCCGGCCGCCGCTTGGACGAGTACATGGTCGCCCTCGCGAAGATGTGCCTCCCGTTCCAGACAGGCGATGGCGGTCAGCCCGCTGATCAGCAGCGATGCCGCGTCCGTGAAGGGGAGACCGGCCGGGATCGGGCGCACCGTGAAGGACGGGGTCGTCACCCGGGCCGCGTAGCCGCCCCTCGGCGTGAGGGCGACGACCGCGTCACCGGGGCGTATGCCGGTGACCTCCGCGCCGACCTCGTGGACGACGCCCGCCACCTCATGGCCCGGGACGAACGACGTGCCGGAGCCGGACAGGAACGGATGCAGACCCGAGGACGCCAGCACATCGATGAAGTTGACCCCCACCGCGTGGACGTCGACGACCACCTCGCCGGGTCCGGGGGCCGGGACGGACACCTCCGTCAGGGTCAGCCCGGGTGCGGCGCCGCTGCCGGTGCCGGTGACCGTGTAGCCGGGAACGAGGCTGTGCGGGGGTGCGCCCGGCGTTGGCGGTGCCTCTGCGGGCGGGTGCCCGTCGTGGTCAGTGCCGTGGTCAGTGCCGTGGTCAATACCGTCGTCGGTGCCCCGCGCCGGACCGGTGTCCCCGGTACCCCCCGTGTGCTCGGTGTCGCCTGTCTCCTCGGCCAGTAGGCCGTCCAGGTGGTGGACCAGGTCGTCCAGCGTCTGATGGGTGAACATCAGGGTCGCCGGGAGGTCCAGGCCGAAGTGCCCCCCGATGGCCCGGGTGACGGCGACGGCGAGGAGCGAGTCGACACCGAGGCGGTCGAGTCGGGCCGTGCCGTCGATCGCGTCCACGGGAAGGCGCAGGGCGCGGGCCAGTTCCGCCCGGACGAAGGCGGCCGTCGAACCGCCGTCGCGGGCCGGGACGGCGGGGTGGAGGCCGCCGGGACGGGGGCCGCCGGGACGGGGCGTGCCGGGCGGCCGGTTGAACGCGGCGAGGAGTTCGTCCACGGCACCGTCCTCGACGTCCACGACCGCGAGCTGCCGGTGTGCGCCGCCGAGGAGGCGCAGGAAGGCTCGGACGCCGTCGTCCGGGAGGATCGGATGGATGCCGGAGGCCAGGAAGCGGCGCCGGTGGCTGTCGTCGGCGACCATGCCGACCTGGGCCCAGGGGCCCCAGTTCACCGTGCGGACCGGCGTGCGCCCGCCGGGGCCGGTGGTGGCGAGCGCGTCGAGGGCCGCGTTGGCGGCGGCGTAGCCGCCCTGGCCCGGGGTGACGAACAGCGCCGCCAGGGACGAGAACAGCACCACGAAGTCGAGGTCTTCCCCCGCGACGGTGTCGAGCAGGACGCGGGCGCCGGTCTCCTTGGGCCGCAGGACGGTCCGCAGATCCTCGGCGGTCGCCGACCGCAGCAGGGTGTCCTTGAGCACCCCCGCGGTGTGGATGACGCCGTGCAGCGTGCCGAAGTGCCGCAGGATCTCGTTCAGGGCCCGCCGCGTCGCCTCGGTGTCGGCGGCATCGGCTCGCAGGTGCAGCAGCCGTCCGCCCGCCGCTTCGACAGACTCGCGCAGCCCCTCGTCGGGCTCCGCCCGGCGCCCGGAGACCACGACCCGCGCCCCCGCCTCCCTGGCCAGCGCCACCGCGAGCGCGGCCCCGAGGCCGCCCTGCCCCCCGGTGATCCAGTAGACGCCACCGGGGCGCAGCCCGGTCATCGCGCCGGGGTCGGCGGACTCCGGCGCCAGCGGAGTCAGCGTCGGGACCAGGCGCTCACCGTGGCGGAAGCGGACACTGAACGACGTCGCCGTGCTCAGGGTGAGTTCGGCGGCCAGGTCCCTTGCCAGTTCATGGGTCGGGGCCGCGTCCGTGTCGGTCAGCAGGGCCCGGCCGGTCCACCGTCCGGTCTCCTCCGCCAGGGCCCGCAGGAGCGGGGGGAGTGCCGGGTCGGCGGTGACGACGGAGAGTTCGCGGCGTTCGGCGGGCAGTACGTCGGCGGCGGCCCGGACCAGCGACAGGAACGTCTCCCGCTCGGGCGCGACACACACCAGCCGGGTGGACGGGGGCCGGGACCGCAGGAGATCCGTGGCGTCCATCGCGTCGGGGTACGGTTGCGCGGCGCAGTCCGCACCCGTGTTCCGCAGTTCTTCGAGGAGCGGAGCACACCCCTCGGGATCGTCGGTGAGCAGCAGGAAGTCACCGGCCGGAGCGGGCTGCTGGGCGGGCCGGGGTCGCGGGGTGAGCCCGACGGCGAACCGGCGCAGGGAGTGCGGCTCCTCCCGCAGCCGTTTGAGGGCGGCCCCCGTGAACCGCGCCAGGACGCGGCCGTCCGGGTCGACGATCTGTACGTCGGCCTCGAAGCTGTCGGCGCCGGGAGGGGCGGCCTCGGTGTGCTCCGGTCCCGGACGCGGGGCCTCGCACAGGCGGACATGGGCGTACACGGGGCCGGTCCACTCCGCGAAGACCTCGACCCGCCGGTACGCGAAGCCGACGAAGGTGCCGGGGATGGGGGTGTCCAGGGTGAGCGCGCCGATCGTCTGCATCGCCCCGTCGGCCACATCAGCGGGCAGCGGGCGCCCGCGTGTCCCCGCCGAGGGCGCCCCGAGCCGCGCCAGGGCCTCCCCGTCACCCCGCCACAGGACGGTGACCGTGCGCAGGACGTCCCCGTACTCCAGCCCGGACGCCGCCAGTTGGCCGTACAGGACGGCGGGGTCCACCGCGTGCGGGCAGCGGGCGCGCAGTGCGGACAGGTCGGCGGGGGGCGGTGGCTGCGGCGACTCGGACCAGCCGGCCCGCAGATGCTCCTCCCACAGGCCGTCCGGCTCGTCGGCGGCCCGGCTCTCGACGCTCAGCACGGGCGGGCCGCCGGGCCGGGACCGGCGGGAGACCCGCACCAGGCGCGAGCGCCCGTCGGCGACGGCGAGCGGGGCGGTGACGAGGATGTCGTCCAGCCGGTGACGGAGGGCGGCCACGGGCCTGGCCCCAGCCCCGACGCCGACCCTGCCGGGACCGGTGTAGGTACCCGGATCGACGCCGGACCCGGGCCCGTTCGGCTTCTCCGGCCCGGTCAGCCCGCTCGGCGCGCCCGCCCCGCTCAGCGCGTCCGGCTCTGCCCTGCCCCTCCCCAAGGCGTGCAGCGCCGCGTCCAGCATCCAGGCCGCCGGTGCCGTGGCGCGACCGCGCACCCGGTGGTCCCGCAGGACCGGCAGCGACCCGGTGACGACCGTCTCCCCAGCCGCCGCACGTGAGAAGGCGGCGGCAGGCGTGCGCCGCTGCCAGGGATACGACGGCAGCCGGGGCCCGCCGCCCGCCCGCTCCCCCAGATACGTGCGCCACTCGATGGCGCACCCGGCCTCGAACAGCGTGCCCAGCGCCTCGTGGACGGCCCGCTCGTCGTCGCGCCGCATCGCGGGGACCGCGAGGACCCGCCGGTCGCCCGGCTCCGCCAGGCACTCCGTCACCGACGCCGACAGCAGAGGGTGCGGGCTCAGTTCCAGGAACACATGGCCGCCCGCCGGGCCGGTGGCCCGTACCGCGTCCGCGAACAGCACCGGCTCGCGCAGATTGCGCCACCAGTACCCGGCGTCCAGCCCGCCGGTGGCGAGGGGCCCTCCGGCGACGGACGAGTGGAACGGGACGTCCGTCTCGCGCGGCGACAGCCCGGCGAGATCGGCGAGCAGTTCCTCACGCAGGCCGTCCAGGACCGGCGAGTGCGAGGCGACATCCACCTCCACCCGCCGACAGAACACCCCCTCGGCGACCCGCGCCGCCAGGAACTCCGTGACCGCGTCCGTCCGTCCCGACACCACGGTGGTGCGCGGGCCGTTGTGCGCGGCGCAGGAGAGACGGCCCCCGAACGGTTCGAGCAGACGGCGCACCTCCTGCGCCGGGAGCGAGACGAGGGCCATGGCACCCTCACCCCGGTGACGTGACAGCAACGCGCTGCGACGGCAGACGACCCGTGCCGCGTCCTCCAGCCGCAGCGCCCCCGAGACATACGCGGCGGCGACCTCGCCCATGCTGTGCCCGAGCACCCCGGCGGGCCGCACCCCCCAGGACCGGAACACCGCCGCCAGTCCGGTCTGGAGCGCGAACAGCGCGGGCTGGACCACATCGACGGACTCCAGCGGCACTTCGCCCTCGCCCCTGAGGACCTCGCGCAGCGACCACGGCACATAGGGCGCGAATGCCTGTTCGCAGCGGCTGACCGCGAGATCGAAGGCCGGTTCCCGCTCCAGCAGCGCGCGGCCCATGCCCGTCCACTGCGCCCCCTGGCCGGGGAACACGAAGACGACGCCGGGTGCGGTCTCCGGCACGACCGGGGCCGGGGTGAGCGGTCCGCGCAGCCGGGCGAGCAGTTCGTCCTTGACGCCGAAGGCGAACGCGGCGCGCACGCGGCGGCTGCGTACGCCGGTTCCGCCGCGCAGCAGCGCCGTCGCCGCGAGGCCGGGGCCGAGGTCGTCGTCGGAGTGGGCCTCGGCCCAGTCGGCCCAGTCGGCGGCCTGTGCGCGCAGGGCGTCCTCGGTGGCGGCGGACAGGGTCAGCAGCCGCACCGGGCGGTTCGGTGGGGTCGGGGCCAGGGCCGGGGCCGGGGCTGGCTCTGCGGCCTCGGCGCCCGGGGCCGCCGCACGCCCGCCGGGCCGCTCCAACCCGCCTAATCCCACCGGTACTTCAGGCCGCTCCGGCACATCAGGCCGCCCCGGCACTTCGGGCGCGGCCGTGAGCACCACATGCGCGTTCGTGCCCCCGAAGCCGAACGAACTCACCCCGGCGACCAGGCCGTCGCCACCCGCCACCAAGCCGTCCCCGTCCGCCATCAAGCCATCGCCACCCGCCACCAAGCCGCCCCCGTCCGCCACCAAGCCACCGCCACCCGCCACCAAGCCGCCCCCGTCCGCCACCAAGCCACCACCACCCGCCCCCAAGCCGCCCCCGTCCGCCACCAAGCCACCACCACCCGCCACCAACCCATCCCCACCCGGCGGCACCAGCCCCGCCCCCGCCCCCGTCCACGGCGTCAGCGCGGTCTGCACCCGCAGCCCCAGCCCAGGGAAGTCGATGTCCGGGCTGGGCCGCTCGCAGTGCAGGCTCGGCGGCAGCGCCCGGTGTTCGAGGCTCAGCGCGACCTTGATCAGGCCCGCCACCCCGGCCGCCGCCTCCAGATGCCCGAGGTTCGACTTGACCGACCCGATGGCGCACGGTCGGCCGGGGTCGCGGTCCGCGCCGAGCACCTCGCCGAGGGCCAGCGCCTCGATGCGGTCGCCGACGGCCGTCCCGGTGCCGTGCGTCTCGACGTACCCGACCCGCCGGGGCTCGATCCCGGCCCGTAGCAGCGCCCGCCGTACGACCTCCTCCTGCGCGCCGCGGCCGGGGGCCAGGAGGCCGTTCGTACGGCCGTTGGAGGTGACCGCGGTGCCGCGGATCACGGCGGAGATCCGGTCGCCGTCCCGCACCGCGTCCCGCAGCGGCTTCAGGACGACCACGCCCGCGCCCTCACTGCGCACATAGCCGTCGGCGCGGTCGGAGAACGGCTTGCAGCGGCCGTCGGGCGCCATCACACCGGAGGCGTCGAACGCCTCGGTGATCACCGGCGACAGGATCACGTTCACCCCGCCCACCACCGCCATGGTGCACTCGCCCCGCCGCAGCGCCTCGCACGCCAGGTGCACGGCGACCAGGGAGGAGGAACAGGCCGTGTCCACGGCCAGGCTGGGGCCGCGCAGATCCAGCAGATAGGAGAGCCGGTTGGCGGCCACGCTGGAGGCCGAACCGAGCAAGGTGTACGCGTCCGGGGCGGGTGTGGCGGCCTGTGCCTCCCGGTGGTCGGAACTGGAGATGCCGATGAACACCCCGGTGGCCGAGCCCGCGAGCGTGTCGGGGGCGACACCCGCGTCCTCCAGCGCTTCCCAGGCGACCTCCAGCACCAGCATCTGCTGCGGGTCCAGCGCGGCGGCCTCGTGCGCACCGATGCCGAAGAAGTCGGCGTCGAGAGCGCCGACACCGGTGAGGAACCCGCCGAGCCGGGCGCGGGCCGTACCGCCGTCCCCGCGCCGGTCGTGGTGGGTGAACCGGTCGTCGGGGACCGTGCCGATGGCGTCGCGCCCGTCGGCGAGCAGTTCCCAGAAGGCGTCCGGGCCGTCGGCGCCGGGGAACCGGCAGCCGAGTCCGACGACCGCGACGGGATCGGACCCCGTCGGGTCGGACGGCACGGCGCCGCCCGCGGTGCGCGCGGCCGGGTCGGCGGCGGTGGTGCGGGGGTGGGCGCGGTCCTGGAGGTGGCCGACGATCTCCCGCAGCGTCGGATGCTCGTAGGCCAGGGTCGGCGGGACCGCCCGGCCCAGCAGCACACTCAGTTCACCGGCCAGCGCGATGGCATCGGCCGATGTCAGCCCGTAGGAGATGAGCGGTTCGTGCAGTGAGATCTCGCCCGCCGGGCGGCCGGCGAGTTCGGCGACCCGGCGGCGCAGCCAGGATTCGAGCGCGGTGTCCGTCATGCGTTCCCCCTGTCGGAAGGCCACCGCCGGTGCGGCGGCCCGCTGCGTCAATCGGCCTGACCGCCGGGCGAGGTGACACGTGCTCTCGCCTCGCCGCGCTGGAGCTTTCCGCTCGATGTCTTGGGCAGCGACCCCGGGGCCAGCACCACGACCTCCCGCGCCCAGATCAGATGCTCGCGCATCACCGCGCGACGCACCGCGTCCACCACCGCGGCGGCGAGGGCGGGGTCCCGCCCGTACCCGGCCGCCCCCCGGACCTCGACGGCGACGACGACGGCCTCATGAGGATCGTCCTGCCCACCGCCCTCCGCCCCGGACGCGTCCGGCTCCTCCCCCGGCCCCTTCCCCTCCTCCCGTATGCCGAAGGCGGCCACGCAGCCCGGACGGACCGCCGGGTGGGCGGTCTCGGCGGTGCGCTCGATGTCCTGCGGATAGTGGTTGCGCCCGCCCAGGATGATGACGTCCTTGATGCGCCCGGTCACGAACAGTTCGCCGTCGTCGGCGCTGTGGAAGCCGAGATCACCGGTCCGCAGATACGTTCCCGCACGGCCGTCCACCGTCGCGCCGAAGGTCTCCTCGCTCAGGGCCGGGCGCTGCCAGTAGCCCGCCGCCACACTGGCGCCCGCGATCCAGATCTCGCCCACCCGGCCCGGCGGGCACGGGCGCCGCCGCTCCGGGTCCACGATCAGCACCTCCAGGTGCCTGCTGACACCGCATCCCACCAGGAGACGCCCTGCCGGGTCACCCGCCTCGACGGCCCGCGCGGTGCCATGCTCCAGCGCGGCGCCGTCGAAGGCGCGCACCACCGGGGACCGGCCGGTGGCCTGCCCGCTCACCAGCAGCGTCGCCTCGGCGAGCCCGTACACGGGGACCAGCGCCTCGGGCCGGAAACCGTACGGTCCGAACGCCTCGCGGAACCGGCGCAGCGCCCCCTCGTGGACCGGCTCGCCCCCGTCGGCGACCGCCGCCAGCGCCGACAGGTCCAGCCCCGCGCGCTCCTCCTCGGGGATCTTGCGCACACACAGGTCGAACGCGAAGTGGGGAGCGGCAGAGGCGGTTCCGCGATACCGGGACAGCGCCCGCAGCCAGCGCACCGGCCGCTGAAGGAACGCCACCGGGGACATCAGCACCGACCGCGCGCCCACCACGGCGGGCAGCACGATCATCGAGATGAGCCCCATGTCGTGATACGGCGGCAGCCAGCCCACGATCACCGGCGGGCCGTCCGCGCACAGCAGGGAACGGTCGATCGCCTTGGCGTTGTGGAGCAGATTGGCATGGGTGACGACCACGCCCTTCGGCGCACCGGTCGAACCCGAGGTGTACTGGAGGAACGCCACCGAGCCGGGTTCCAGTCCGGGCCGCGACCAGCCCGCCGCCTCGCGGTCGGTGCCGGTGACGGTGTCGACCGCCAGCCAGGCCGCATCCTGGACCTCGGGCACGCCCTCCATCGCGGTCCGTACGAAGCCGAGGAGACCGGAGGTGGTGAGCACGGCCTCGGGCCGGCAGTCCTCCGCGACACCCGCGAGCCGCAGGGCTCCGTTCGTACGCTGTCCGGGCAGCGGCAGATAGGTCGGCACCGCGATGACGCCCGCGTACAGACAGCCGAAGAACGCGACGACGAAGTCCTCCCCCGGCATCAGCAGGAGCAGCGCGCGTGAGCCGGGTCCGACGTGGGCGCGGAGCCGGACGGCGAGGGCGCGGGCCCGGTTGTCCAGCCGGGCGTAGGTGAGGGCGCTTTCGGTTCCCGTTCCGGCGGTTCCCTGTGTGTCGAATTCCTCCGACAGAAAGGTGAACACCTCGTGATCGGGGCAACGGGCCGCCTGCGCCCGGACGGCGTCCACCACATTCGTGACGCCGCCGAAACCCCCGGGTAATGACCGCTTCTCCGGGTCTCCGGGTAATGGCCGCTTCTCCGGGCCGGGGATGCGTAATTCGTCAGCCATTCGTCACCTCACGGAAGAGCGGGGGAGCCAATGACAATGACCAGGCGAAGGAAGGAGCGTCGCCGTGACGGAGAGCGTCGCAGCCACTACGGGAGGGTGTCCAGAACCGCATGGCGGAGAAGGGGATTCCCTTCACTTTGGGGCGAGACAGGCGGCCGAAACGAACATCATGGCATCGGGAGAGGGCCGGAATGCGACCGCGCGCCATTCCAGACCGGCCATTCGGTTCGGGGCGCGCGCACCGGATCCACGATTGACACCCACTCACCCATTCACGCACTCACCCCCTCACGCATGAGTCCGCGTCGGGCATCTGCATCAAAGGGCAACCGGGAGGGCGGTTCGGGCAGCGGGCCGGCACAGACTCTGTGTGGTGTGTGTCACCACGCTGTGTACTGGCCCGATGGTGAGTCCGGGCAGCGAGTCCGGCCCTCCGGAGGGCCGGAGCCTGCCCGCTCCAGCCCATTCAGACGAACCGTCCGGAGGCCCGCCGTGACCACTACCGACCGCGTCGTCATCGACCCCATCGGTGCCGACATCCCCGCTGAGGCCGCCCGCCTGCGCGCTCTCGGGCCCCTCGTCCCCGTGGAACTGCCCGGGGGTGTCCCGGCCTGGGCGCCCACCGGCTACGACACACTCAGATCACTCGTCCTCGACCCGAGGGTCAGTAAGGACGCCCGGCTGCACTGGAACCTCTGGCCGCAGTTCGCCGACCACCCCGCCTGGGGCTGGATACTGCCCTGGTCCGCCATGGACAACATGCTCGCGACCTACGGCTCCCAGCATGCGCGGCTGCGCCGCCTGGCCGCCCCGAGCTTCACCAGCCGGCGCACCGACGCGCTGCGTCCGCATGTCGAGGCGGCCGTCACCGAACTGCTGGACTCCCTGGCGGCCCGCGACGACGACGGGCCGGTCAACCTCATCGAGACCCTCGCCTATCCGCTGCCCATGCGACTGATCTGCCAACTGGTCGGCGTGCCAGCTGAGTTGATGGACGCGACGCGGCGGCTGATGACCGCGACGCTGAACCCCGCGCCCACTCCGGAGCACACGGCGTTCCTGCACGAACAGATCGTCGCCGTGCCGACGGCCCTGGTCGAGTACCGGGCCGAGCACCCCGGCGACGACCTCACCACCGAACTCCTCAGGGCACAGGACGAGGAAGGACGCTCCCTCACTCCCGAGGAGTTGATGTACACCCTGATGCTGGTCGTCGGCGCGGGCTTCGAGACGACGGCGAACCTGATCGGCAACGCCGTCGTGGCCCTGCTACGTGACCCGGCCCAACTCGCCGCCGTCCGCGCGGGCGAGATCGGCTGGGACGCGGTGATCGAGGAGACCCTGCGCGTCCATCCGCCGATCGCCCTGCTGCCCCTGCGGTTCGCCGTGACGGACCTGGAGGTCGAGGGCGTCACCATCCCGGCCGGGGACGCCATCATCACCACCTACGGCGCGGCGGGCTGGGACCCGGACCGGTACGGGGCCGACGCCGGGGTGTTCGACGCGACCCGGGGCCAGGACGACCATCTCGCGTTCGGCGTCGGCGTCCACCGCTGCGTCGGCGCTCCGCTGGCCCGGATGGAGGCGCGGACCGTCCTTCCCGCCCTCTTCGACCGCTTCCCGGAGATGCGGCTCGCCACCGGGGCGGAACGACTCAAGCAGACGGCGTCGTTCATCGCGCTCGGCTGGCAGGAGGTCCCGATACACCTGCGCGGCTGACACGGCCCGCACCGCCCGCACCCACGTCCGCCGAGACCGGCGGGTGCCCGAAGAAGCGCCCACGAGGGGGGAGTCGCACCGACCCGGGCGCGCGCCGCCGGTTGGTGACCCACGGCCGAAAAAGAAGCCCGGTCTCACCCAATTCACAGGCAACTCCCAGGAATTTCCCACATTCCAGGTGAAAACGCAGCCGCTTCTCTTAAGGGGATTCTTATACGCCCATCCGTACGGTTCTTTTCAGCCGTTCGCCAGGCAGGAATTGGTGGGGCGTAACCGTTCTCGTCCGAGGAGTGATGCGAATCATGCAGTTACTGGATGAGTGCCTGACACAAGGAGACGCGGGCGCCGATCTGGTTCTTGAGATCCGGCACAGTGAACTCCCGCCCAGCCCTCAGCCGCTGCGCTGGTGGCTGCGGGACCCCGACGCCCGGCCGCCCGTCGATCTACGGGCGCTGGACTGGGTCCCCGAGGGCGCCCGGGTGCTGGACGTGGGCTGCTGCACCGGGCGTGAGCTGGAGCTGCTGGCCCGGCGCGGGGTGCGCGGACACGGCATCGACGTACTGCCGGCCGCTGTCGCGCTCGCGGCGGAGAACGGAGTCCCGTGCAGTCTCGACGATGTGCACTCCTTCCGCCCCCGGGAGCCGTTCGACGTGGTGACGCTGCTGGGCGGGAACGGCGGGATCATGGGGACGCTGGACGCCCTCGAAGACGGGCTGCGGCGGCTGGCGGGGTGGCTGGCACCCGGCGGCTTCATCCTGTTCTCCAGTTTCGACCGACGCAGACTGCCGACCGTGCTGCACGACATCTCCGCCTATCCGCCGCATGAGTCCCGCTCCCCCGGAGAACTCCTCATGAGGCTGCGTCTGGACGACCGCACCGGCGACTGGTTCCCGTGGCTGATGGTCACCACCGAGGAGCTGGCGAGGGGCTGCGAGAACACCGGTCTGGTGATGGAGAGGACCACGTTCTGGTCCGGGTCACCCATCTACTCCACGGTGATCAGACCCGCCCGCTCCCGCACCGCCCGCTGAGAACCCGGCCCACCGAAGCGCGACCCGGCGTCCTCGCCGGTCGCGGGCCACAGAGCGTCCACCGTCCGCCTTGTCCCGTACAGGCGGCCACGGTGGCGAACCCTGCACCAACACACCGAAGGAGAACGACATGACTCACACCCTGACCCTGCCCTCGCCCACCGAGCTGGACGAGATGTTCAGGGACGCCGACGTCCGGGAGCCGCTGGCGTTCCAGCCCGTCTACACCACCGAGGACATCAACGAGGACGACGAGCTCGGCGAGGTCTGAGCCGTCACCCGCACCACCCCGTCCGGGCCGCGAAAGGCCCGGACTGGCTCCACCCCGGGGCGGTCCCGGCGCACAGGGCCGGTCACTCACCTGCCGGAACACGGCAGGCTCCATCCCGGGGCGGTCCCGGCGCACACGGCAGGTCACTCACCTACCGGAACACGGCCAGCTCCATCCCCGGGCGGTTCCGACGCTTACGCCCGGACACTCACCTACCGGGACACCACCGCCCCCCACCTCTCCATGCCCCACGACACGGACGGAGTGTGAGAAGACGCCATGCCCGCACAGGCGCTGCCCGCACCGGCCCACCAGCCCGGCCCGTCCGGCACCGGCACCGGCACCGGCACCAGCACCAGCACCAGCACCAGCACCAGCACCAGCACCAGCACCAGCAAGGTCGTCTCGGCCGGTACCCACCGGGTGCGGCCCGCCGAGGAGACCTGGGAGTGGATCCGTCCGCTGCTGCCCGCGTGCGGTGTCACCCGGGTCGCGGACGTCACCTGGCTGGACGAGATCGGGATACCGGTCTTCCAGGCGGTCCGGCCCAACGCCCACTCCCTGTCCGTCTCCCAGGGCAAGGGCATCACGCCGATGCTGGCCCGGGTGTCAGCGGCCATGGAGGCGGTCGAGCTGTGGCACGCCGAGCACCCCGCGGTGCCGGTCACGGCGGCGACCGTCGAGGACATCACGGACCACCTCGGCTACCGCCTCGACACCCTCCCCATGACGCCCCGTCACTTCACGGGCCCGGACTGCCGCTTCGACTGGTACCCCGCCGCCCGCGTCGACGGCTCCGGCCTGTCGTACGTACCCGTCCCCCTGCTGTATCTCGACACCTGTGTCACCGGCCGGTGGACGCCCGCCGCGTTCCGGGCCACCAGCAACGGGCTGGCCAGCGGCAACGTCCTGGAGGAAGCGCTGCTGCACGGTATGTACGAGGTGGTCGAGCGCGATGCCACCGCCCGCGCCCGGCGCTACGGCACGGCCCGGCCGGTCGATCTGCCGTCCGTGGACGACCCCTCCGCCCGCCCGCTCCTGGAGCGGCTGTGGGGCGCGGGGGTGGAGGTCGCGGTGCGGTTCCTTCCCAGCCCTTTCGGGGTGCCGACCTTCGACACCGTGATCACGAGTTCGCTGTTCCCGTTCCCCTTCGGAGGGATCGGCACGCACCTGGACGCGGGCGTGGCCCTGTGCCGGGCGCTCACCGAGGCCGCGCAGTCCCGGGCGACGGCCATCGCGGGCGCGCGCGACGACATCGGGCGGTCGCTGTACCGGGAGGCGGGTCTCTTCTCGGTCAACCGCGCCCCGGCCGCGCCCGCGGCGGACTCGGCCATGGACTTCACATCCGTCGCCTCGGCCGCGCTGCCGGACGTGCGCGACGAGACGGCCCATATGGCGGGGCGGATCGAGTCAGTGACGGGTAGTCCGCCGCTCTACGTCGATCTGACCCGCCCCGAACTGGGCGTTCCCGTCGCCCATGTGGTCTGTCCGGGCGCGCTGCTCGACACCGCCCACTGAGCGGGACGCCGGTGCCGGGCCCGACCATCAGCATCCGAGCGAGAAACGAGGGGTGAGTCACCCATGCCGAGGACGTACTGTTTCGTGGGTCCCAGTGTCCCCGATGCCGCCGGGCTGACCGCCGGTTCCGGTATCCGGCTCATGCCGCCGGTCGCCGCCGGGGACCTCCTGCGGCTCGACGCCCGCGCGGGCGACACGGTGGGCATCGTCGACGGGTACTTCCACCAGACGGGCTCGGTGCGGCACAAGGAGATCCTGGCGCTGCTCGGCTCCGGGGTGAGGGTGCTGGGAGCGGCGAGCATGGGCGCGCTGCGGGCGGCGGAGCTGGACCGCTTCGGGATGCTCGGCGTCGGCGGCGTCTACGCCGACTACCGCGACGGACGGCTGGAGGCCGACGACGAGGTGACTCTCCTGCACAGTCCCGGGGCCGACGGCTACCGGGCGCTCTCGGAGCCCCTGGTGTGCGTACGGGCGACCCTCGCCGCAGCCGTCCGGGACGGGGTGTGCGACGCCCCGACGGCGGACCGGCTGGTCGGTGTCCTGGCCCGCTGGCCCTTCGGACGGCGCTCCTACGGCGCCCTTCCCGAGGCGGGAGCCGAGGCCGGGCTCGACCCATCGGTGGCCGGGGCGCTCCAGCGGTACTGCGCCGCCCACCGCCGGGACCCCAAGCGCGAGGACGCGCTGCTCCTGATCGACCATCTGCGCACCGGCGGCCCGTCGGACGGCCGGAACCCCCGGCAACCACCTGGGCGGGTGCACCGGACGGCCCATCTGTACGCCTGGCAGCTCGCCGCGCGGGCCGCCTCCCCCGAGAGTCCGCTCGCGCTGCTGCGTGCCTGCCGGTTGTTCGCGGACGACTATCCGCAGCGGCACCGGGAGTTGGTGCTGCGGGCCCTGGCCGCCCATTGCGACCGGGAGTGCGGGCAGGAGGCGCGGGGTGGGTCGGACGCGGAGCGGGCGCTGCGGCACGGGGCGCACCATGGGCTGTACCGGCTGCCCGCGGACCCCGGACGGCTGGGTTTCCTGCCGTTGTGGCTGACCGCCGCCGAGGCCACGCTGCCCGTGACGGAACAGCTTCTCACCGCGCTGGTCCGCTCCTGCCGCCACACCCTGCGGCTGCCCTGGGACGAGGACGCCCTCGCGCTGCTCGAAGTGCCGTCCGTGCGTGACGTGGCGCTGCGGTTCGTCCGGCTGGCCCGGGAGGTCAACGACCGTGCCCTGTCCGGCCGTCGGGACAAGGGTGTCGACGCCCTCCCCCGTCGTCTCATCCTGGACCTGCTCGCGCAGCGCTGGCGGACCCCGCACGACGACCTGGAACTGGCCGCCCTGGACCGGGGCTTCCCCTCCCTCGACAGCGCCGTGACCGCGACCCGGCCCTTCTATCTCCTCGCCCGGTACAACGAGGGCCTCGCACGGCTGCCGACGACCGGCGCGGCGCGGGTGTAGCCCGGCACACCGGCCGGGACACCGCCGTCGCCGAGCGCGGCGGTGTGCCCCGCCCCCCCCGCCCCAGCGGGGTGGGGCGGCCCGGGCCCGGCCTGGCGGGCGTGCCGGGGGCCCCCCCCCGCCCCCCCCCCCGCCCCCCCCCGCGCGCCCCCCGACTGCCGCGCGGCGCCC
>NZ_JBEXLA010000033.1:0-123724 GCF_040609715.1 Streptomyces sp. NPDC004610
ACCTCCAGTACAAGAACCAGAAGGTCGACTTCATCGACGCGATGTGGGCCGTCGTCAACTGGCAGGACGTGGCCCGCCGCTACGCCGCCGCCAAGTCCCGCGCGGATGTGCTGCTGCTGGCGCCGTGACGCCGTGGCCCATCCCTGAGCGCCCTGCCTCGTGATCGTCTTCTCACCGCTCACCGGGCAGGCGGAGGAAAGGAAGCCCCCGCGAGGACGTGACTCGCGGGGGCTTCCCCTTGCCCGGCGGCCCGGTCAGTCGACCCCGCGCAGATAGATTCTCGCCCGGCCGCCGTCCAGCGGGGCGACGGTGACCTCCAGCGCGTTGAGATCACCACCGCAGGGCGCGCACACCGGCCCGGTGGTGACCCCGTCGAGCGTCTCGGGCTCGGGCAGCCCCAGCCGGGCGAACGGGGTGGTGGGCCAGTACTCGGCCGCCGTGAACGCCGCCTCGGCCCGCCGCACGAGCGGCTGCTCGGGCTCCAGGCCCGCCACGAACCGGTCGGCCTGCGCCTCCGGCACGACGAAGGCCAGCAGCAGACCGTCGTCCTGGAAGCCGCGCTGCACCGCCGCCTTCCGGTCGGTCGCCGTCTCCGGGACCGTCACCCGCAGGAACCCGGCGACCCGCGCGAAATCGACGCCCTCCTCCCAGTACGGGACCTCCTGGCGCCCCGCGCCCGCCGTCCGGTCCCCGGAGCCGTCGGCGGGGACGGTGCCGGTGCCGGTGCAGCCGGCGAGGGTCAGCGCGGCGAGGGCGGCGGTGGCAGCGGTGAGGGTCCGGGTCACAGGTTGCTGAAGTCCGGGCCCTTCGTGCGGGTGCGCTTCAGTTCGTAGAAGCCGGGGACCGAGGCCACGGCGAGGGTGCCGTCCCAGAGGCGGGCCGCCTGCTCGCCGCGCGGGGCCGGGGTGACGACCGGGCCGAAGAAGGCGACCTCGGTGCCGTCGGGGCCGGGGACCGAGATCACGGGGGTGCCGACCTCCTGGCCGACCTTGTCGATGCCCTCCTTGTGGGAGGCGCGCAGTTCGGTGTCGTAGGTGTCCTTGTCCCACTGGTCGATCAGATCGGCCGGGAGGCCGGCGTCGGCGAGGGCGGCGGCGATGCTCTCGCGGTTGACGCCGAGGCCCTCGTTGTGGAAGCGGGTGCCGAGCGCGGTGTAGAGCCTGCCGACGACCTCGTCGCCGTAGCGCTGCTGGGCGGCGATCACCACGCGGACCGGGGCCCAGGTGGAGCCGCCGGGGCGCATGTTCTCGGCGTACTCCTCGGGAATTTCGTCGAGCCGGTTCTCATTGAGCACCGCCAGGCTCATCACATGCCAGCGGATCTCGATGTCCCGGACCCTCTCCACTTCGAGGACCCAGCGGGAGGTCATCCAGGCCCAGGGGCACACCGGGTCGAACCAGAAGTCGACCGGGGTGCGGGGGGCATCGGTGGCGGAGGGTGTCTCGGACATGGCTCTCCCTGGGAAGGTGGGCTGTACCCGGCGCAACACCACTCCTCACCACCGCATTCCCGGGTGCCCCCGGTCAGGGGCACATGGCAGGATCGGGCCTGACCGCACAGCGAACAGCAGCCGAGGGAGTACCGCCCGTGCCCGGTGAGAATCTGACCCGTGACGAGGCCCGGGAGCGGGCCGCCCTGCTGTCCGTCGACGGGTACGAGGTGTCGCTCGATCTGCGCTCGGCGCTGGGCGAGCACACCGGACAGGGGCCGCGGACCTTCCGCTCGGTGACCACGATCCGGTTCCGCTGCGCCGAGCCGGGCGCGAGCAGCTTCGCGGATCTGGTGGCGCCCGCCGTCACCGCCGTCTCCCTCAATGGGCGGGATCTCGATCCGGCCGAGGTGTTCGACGGGACCCGGATCGCGCTGGAGGACCTGGCCGCGGACAACGAGCTGATCGTGGACGCGCGGTGCGCCTACTCCCGCACGGGTGAGGGGCTGCACCGGTTCGTGGACCCCGAGGACGGCGAGGTCTACCTCTACACCCAGTACGAGCCGGCCGACTCACGCCGGGTCTTCGCCAACTTCGAGCAGCCGGACCTCAAGGCGCCCTTCCGGTTCGAGGTGCGGGCGCCCGAGGAGTGGACGGTGTGGAGCAACGGCGCCGGGACGCTCACCGACGGGGTGTGGCGGTTCGCGGAGACCCGGCCCATCTCGACGTACATCACCTGTGTCGTCGCCGGTCCGTACCACTATGTGACGGATTCGTACGAGCGGGTGTTCGAGGACGGGGGGAGGGTGGAGATCCCGCTGGGCGCCATGTGCCGCAAGGGGCTCGCGCCCTACTTCGACTCCGACGACATCTTCCTGGTCACCAAGCAGGGCCTCGACTTCTTCCACGACCACTTCGACTACCCGTACCCGTTCGGGAAGTACGACCAGGCGTTCGTGCCCGAGTACAACCTCGGGGCGATGGAGAACCCGGGGCTGGTGACCTTCCGCGAGGAGTACATCTTCCGGGGGAAGGTCACCAGGGCGTCGTACGAGGGCCGGGCCAACGTCATCCTGCATGAGATGGCGCATATGTGGTTCGGCGACCTGGTCACCATGGAGTGGTGGGACGACCTGTGGCTGAAGGAGTCCTTCGCGGACTTCATGGGCGCCTTCTCGCTGGTGGGGGCGACCCGGTTCACCGATGGGTGGATCACCTTCGCCAACCGGCGCAAGGCATGGGCCTACCGCGCCGATCAGCTCCCCTCCACCCACCCCGTCACCGCCGACATCCGCGACCTCCAGGACGCCAAGCTCAACTTCGACGGCATCACCTACGCCAAGGGCGCCTCGGTGCTGAAGCAGCTCGTGGCGTACGTCGGCCAGGACGCGTTCCTGGAGGGCGCCCGCCGCTACTTCAAGCGGCACGCCTACGGCAACACCCGGCTGGGTGATCTGCTGTCCGTGCTGGAGGAGACCAGCGGGCGGGACATGGGGGCGTGGTCGGCCGCCTGGCTCCAGACCGCCGGGGTCAACTCCCTCACCCCGCAGACCCTGCTCACGCCCGAGGGGCGGATCGACGAGCTGGCGGTGGTGCAGGAGGCGCCCGAGTCGCATCCCCGGCTGCGCCCGCACCGGGTCGCGATCGGGCTCTACCGGCGCACGGCCGGTGGCGCGCTGGAGCGCTACGACCGCGCCGAGGTCGACGTCGACGGGCCGCGCACCCTCGTCACCGAGCTGGCCGGGGCCGAGGCGCCCGCACTGGTGCTCGTCAACGACGACGATCTGACCTACTGCAAGATCCGGTTCGACGCCACCTCGCTGGCCACCCTGCGGGAGTCGCTCGGCACGATGACCGACCCGCTCGCGCGGGCCCTGTGCTGGACCGCCCTGTGGAACATGACCCGGGACGCGCTGCTGCCCGCGCGGGAGTTCGTCGCCCTGGTGCTGCGGTTCGCGGGGCGCGAGAGCGACATCGGTGTGCTTCAGATGCTGCACGCCTGGGCGCAGTCCGCGCTGGTCCACTACGCCGCGCCGGAGTGGCGGGCGGAGGGCGGGGCGCTGTTCGCCGAGGGCGCGCTGCGGGAGTTGCGGGGGGCCGAGCCGGGCAGTGAGCACCAGCTCGCGTGGGCGCGGTGCTTCGCCGCGGTGGCCTCCGGCGAGGGGGATCTGCTGTTGCTGCGGGGGCTGCTGGAAGGGGTGGAGAAGGTCGACGGGCTGGAGGTCGACCAGGAGCTGCGGTGGGCGTTTCTGGAGCCGCTCACCGTGCACGGGGTGACCGGGGAGCGGGAGCTGGCCGCGGAACTCGCCCGCGACGACACGGCGTCCGGCAAGCGGCACCAGGTGCGGTGCCTGGCGGCGCGGCCGTCGGCGGCGGTGAAGGCGCAGGCGTGGGCACAGGTCGTGGAGTCCGACGCGCTGTCCAACGCGCTGGTGGAGGCGACGATCGCGGGGTTCGAACAGCCGTCGCAGCGGGAGTTGCTCTCGCCGTATGCCGAGAAGTACTTCGCGGCGATCGAGGGGGTGTGGGCGGAGCGGTCCATTCAGATCGGGGTGGATGTGGTGCGGGGGTTGTTCCCGGGGTTGGTGGATACGGAGGGGACGGTGGTGGCTGCGGATGCGTGGCTTGCTGCGCATGCGGGGGCGGCGCCTGCGTTGCGGCGGTTGGTCATCGAGGCTCGGGATGATCTGGCTCGGGGGCTTCGGGGGCAGGCTTGTGATGCCGGGGCTGCGGAGGGGTGAGGACCGGTTGAGTGCCGGGTGCGGGTGGTATGTGGCTGGTCGCGCAGTTCCCCGCGCCCCTGAAAAGATGGGGGCGTTGCCCCGCTCGGCACTACAAAGGCCCCCGCGTATTCGGCAGGCGAACATTCGTCCTTTAGTGCTTGGTTGTCCTGATTTGCCGACGACTGTGTAACAGGGGTTAAGGAGGGGACCGGACGCGGGAATCCCCGGGGCATGAACCACGACACCCCCCTCACCCCGTCCCAGGTCTCCCCCGCCTCCCCCCTCACTCCGCGCCCGCTCGGTCAGTTGGACGCCTCGCGGCGTCGGGTGCTGACCTCGGGGCAGTTGCGGGCGCACGGGGTCTCCGCCGCCGAGGCCCAGGAGCAGTGCCGTGCCGGAGGCGCCTGGCGGCAGTTGCTGCCCGGCGTCTTTCTGCTGCACTCCGGGCCGCCGACGAGCGAGGAGCGGCTGCACGCGGTGCTGATGTACGCCTCCCGCGAGCCGGTGCCCGTGGTGCCCGCGCAGCCGGGGTCCCCTGGGGCGCAGCCCGCGGCGGCGTACTCCGAGGTGATGATCACCGGGCTGGCCGCGCTGAATCTGCACGGGTTCACCGCCGCGCCCCCGCTGCCGGCGCTGGAGCAGCTGGATGTGCTGGTGTCCCGGATGCGGCGGCTGCGCTCCACCGGCACCGCGCGGATCGTACGGGCCTCCGCGCTGCCGACGCCCCAGCAGCGCACCGGGCTGCCGGTCGCGCCGGTGCCCAGGGCGCTGGCGGACGCCGTGGCGCAGCTGACGGACGCGGGGCTGGTGCGGCGGCTGCTGACCGAGGCGGTGCGCGGCGGGTACTGCGAACCGGGCGCGGTGGTACGGGAGCTGGATCAGGCCAAGCTGCTGGGCCGGGCGCATGTCGTGGACGCGGTGGACTCGCTGCTGGCGGAGGGCCGGGCGCTGGCGGAGGAGCGGCTGTACCGGATGGTGCGGGAGTTCGGGCTGCCGGACCCGGTGTGGAACGTGGAGCTACGGCTGCCGGGCGGGCCGCGGCTCGGGGGCATCGACGCGTTCTGGCCGGACCAGTCGGTCGCGGTCGAGCTGGACACCCGGGCGCCCCGGCTGGGCGATCCGCAGGACGAGGACGCGCTGTGGTCGGAGTACGCCCGTAAGCGGGAGCATCTGGAGCGGCTCGGGGTGACGGTCGTCCACCTCACCCCGCGCAAGCTGCGCGACACCATGGAGCAGCAGGCGACGGTGGTGCGGACGGCGCTGATGACGGCCGGGGAGCGGGAGCCGGCCGCGTATGTGGTGGTCCTGCCGAGATGACGGGGGAGCCGCCGGGTGCCACGGTCGGTCGGTCATGGCCGTGGCCGTGGCCGTGACGCCCGGCGGGGTCGTGCGAGGTCGTGCGGGGTCAGTCGGCGCAGTACTCGGCTTCGATGATCGCCTGGGTGTCGCCGGTCCAGTCGGCGTTGAGGTTGAGGGCGAGGCTGTGCTTGCCGTCGCCGGTGGTGTAGGACTCGGAGGTCGAGCCGTGGATGCCGCCGCCGTGGCCCCAGACGGTGGTCCCGCAGGACAGGTCCTGCTTGATCAGGCCGAGTCCGTAGGTGGCGTTGGGGATGCCGGGGGCGACGATCGTGGTCTTCATCGCCTTGAGCTGCTCGGGCGGGAGCAGCTTGCCGCGCAGCAGGGCACTCATGAAGCGGTTGAGGTCGTTGTTGTCGGAGACCATCTCACCGGCCGCGCCGGCCGCGGAGGGGTTGAAGACGGTGACGTCGTAGGACGGGCCGTCGGACGTCTCGGCGAGCTTGGAGTAGGCGCGGGTGTGCGGGGAGCCGAGGGTGGGGCGGCCGGCCGGGACGAAGGTGTCGTCCAGGTCGAGGGGTTCGATGATGCGGTCGTCGATCGCTTCGCCGTACGGGCGGCCGGTGACCGCCTCGATGACCATTCCGGCCAGGATGTAGTTGGTGTTGGAGTAGCTCCACGAGGTGCCGGGGGTGAAGTTCGGCTCGTGCTGCATGGCGACCGCGACGAGTTCCTCGGGGGCCCAGGTGCGGTAGCGGTTCCGGTCGAAGCCCTCCTTGAGGAAGATCTCGCGGGCGAAGGGCTCGTCGCCGGTGTAGTTGAAGATGCCGCTGGTGTGGTTGAGGAGCTGGCGGACGGTGATCTTCCGGCCGTCGTTGCCATTGCCGGTGACCAGGCCCGGCAGCCAGGTGTCGACGGTGTCGTCGAGGTCGAGTTCGCCCTCGGCCTCCAGTTGCAGCAGGACGGTCGCCACGAAGGTCTTGGTGATGCTGCCGACCCGGTAGCGGTCGTCGGCGGAGCGCGGGGCGCCGGTCCTGAGGTTGCCGACGCCCTCGGTGGCCCGCCAGGTGCCCTGGGTGTCGCGGGCGGTGGCCGTCACGCCGGGCACTCCGTCCTGCACGGCCGCGCGCATCGCGTCGCGGGTCGCGCTGTGGCCCTGGCTCTGGCTCTGGCCTTGGCTCTGGCCCTTGCCCTGGTCCTTGTCGGACGGTGCCGCGAACGCGGGCACGGCCAGGGCCAGCGACAGCGTCACCGCGGTGGCCGCCACCAGGGTCGCCCGTGCACGTACGGTCATGTCGTTCCCCCTTCTCGCCCGTGAGCCGTCGCGCTCCGGGCCGTGATCTCGGTCGGGGGCGAAGACCTGACGGGTTTCGTGGAGGTTGCTCGCCCTGGGGCCGGTTGAGTGCCTTTCGGCCGACCTTCAGGTCTTCCTGAGGACCAGCTCGGTGTTGCGGTCGCGGGCTCCGCCGCTCAGATCGGTCCGGCCGCCGGGGGCGTTGAAGGAGAGCTCGCGGTACAGGGCGGCCAGTCCGGTCTGGGAGAGGTCGGTGAAGTCGGTGCGGTGCGGGGCGGCGGACTCGACCAGGGTGGTGAACAGGGAGATCGTGCCGTCCTTGTTGTCGGTGAGTTCCACGATCCGCGCGTGGTGCGGGAAGTCTATGTGCGAGGCGGTGGAGATCTCCCAGAAGGACGACCGCCCGTCGGGGCCGGGGCGGGCGGTGACGGCATTGCGGTGGATGTGGCCGTTCACCCAGGCCAGGACGTTTCGGTGCCGGTTGAGCAGGGCGACGACCTCGGCCCCGTTGTGGCGGCGCTCGCCGGGGCGGGCGGGGTCGGGGCGGGGGTTGTCCATGGAGTCGCTGGTGTGGTGGCTGAAAATAATCGCGTAGGCGTCGCTGTGCTCGGTGAGGGTGCGGTCGAGCCAGTTCAGCTGGGCGGTGCCGAGAGAGCCCTCGTAGTGGCCGCCGGCGTCGGTGGTGTCCAGGCTGACGCCGATGATGTCGTCGGCGATCCGGAAGGAGTAGTACTGCGTCCCCGCCTCGATGTTGGCCGTGGAGTAGCCGTGGCCGACCGGGCCCATCCCGGTGTACTTCGGGTCGAGGTGGGCCGTCAGGTACTCGGTGGCGGTGAAGGGGGCGCGGCGCGGGTCCGGGGTGACGGGGCGCAGTTCGCGGGCGTGCGCCTTGAGCAGGTCGCGGAACTGGGTGCCGATCGGGTCCTTGGCCTTGCGGATGGCGTCCTGGAGCTTCTTGGACTCGGCGGCGGGCAGGCTCATCAGCTTTCTGCCGCCGGTGGCGAAGTCCCGGAGGTAGGGGTCGCCGTGGCCGTAGCAGCCGAGGGGGAGGGAGTCGTGGTTGCCGACGGTGGAGTACCAGGGGAGGTTCAGGCCGGGGCTGTTGACCTCGCGCCGGGCGGCGGCGAGGAAGCCCTCCAGGTGCGGGAAGCCGCGCTGCTTGTCGGCGTCGCGGACGGGGGCGTCGGGCTGCCAGTACCCGGTGAGGCCGCTGTTCATGACGCCCTCGTGGCGGTGCGGGTCGCCGGAGTCCGGGGTGATCCGGCCGCCGCTCATGACCGTCAGGAACCAGTCGAGTTCGGTGCGGCAGTTGTTGTCGGTGTTGTCGCCGGTGGTGATGGCGAAGCCCAGCGGGGCGCCGGTGACGGGGGCGGCCCGCAGCGCGTTGATCCGCTCCACCAGGGAGACCGCGCCCTGCACGGTGAGCGCCTCCTGCGGGCGCCAGGCGCGCACATCCGCCGAGCGCAGGAACTCCAGGCGCAGCGGGTGCTGCACATCGAGCAGATGCAGATCGGTGACCTGCACGAAGGCGGCGAGCGGGGTACGGCGGTCCGCGCGGCCGGACTTGGCGGCGGCGAGGTCGGTACGCAGGACCCGACGCCAGCCGGGCCCGTCGCCCAGCCGCCGGTATCCGCTCCCCGCGCGCGGGGCGGCGACGGAGACGAGGGTGGTGGCGCGGGTGTAGGGGGCGGGGGCGGCGGCCGAGGTGGCCGGGGCTGCGGCGGCCGGTGCGGCCGGGGCCGCCTGGCTGTCGGTGGGGCGCAGGGCGTGGCCGATGCCCGCGGAGAGGGTCACCGCCCCGGCGGTGGCGAGGACGGCCCGGCGGTTGAGGGCGAGGCCGCCCTCGGCGGCGGTTTCGGCGACAGAGCGTGTGCGCGGCATGGCGCGATCTCCCCGAGTGCGAACGCGTCGACGGTGGGGGCGGGGGCCGCCGAGTGCGGTTCCCTCGCCTCTCCGGATGCTTGGCACCGGGGGTGACCTGCGCGTTAACGAGACGACAACGGGTGACACCGATCGGAGGACGGCGGCGCCCTCCGGGGAGACCGGCCGCCGGACGGTCACTGAGCGTTCATCTGGCGGGGTACCGGCGCGACACCGACGACGAGTGGGGCAGCGCCCCGCTGTTCAGGGGCGCGAGGAACCGCGCGACCAGCCCCCACCCACCGCAACCACCCACCCCCACCCGCACTCACCCCCACACCCCAACCACCCCCAACCCCCCACAACCCCCACCCAATCCCATCGCGGGTTTTCCCCATTTCCCCAGCGGCTTCCGGTCAACTCTCCCCAAACCCACATCCCTTGCGAAAGGCTGGGCGATCGTCCGGAACCGCATTCCGGACGCCCTCGACCGTCACTGATCAACTCGCTGATCAACCCGACGGACACTCACGGACAGCTGTCGTCCTTCTTCTCCAAGGGATGCCGATGACCCAGACCCCCGAGTCGATACCCGGCGCGAGACGCGTGGCCCGGATCGCCGTGGCCGCCGGCCTCGTCGCCGCGCTGGCCGCAGCCGGGCCGATCCCCGCCGCCGTCGCCGCCACCGACCCCGCGCCCACCGCGGACCCGGCCGTCAAGCCCGCCGAGGACAAACTCGGCTCCGCCGACGCCGAGCTCCTCGCCGAGGCCAAGGCCGGCGGCGACAAGACCGTCACCCTGATGGTCGCGACCGCCCCCGGCGCCACCGAGCAGGTCGCCGGCCAGCTCGGCGCCGTGGACGGCGGCCTGGTCGGCAAGACCTACGACCGGCTCGGCTACGTCCGCGCCACGGTCCCCACCGGCAGGGCCGACGCCGCGATCGCCGCCGCCGCGAAGCTCTCCTCCGTGCAGGCGATCGATCTGCGCGAGGAGATCCCGCTGGAGGACCCGCGCCCCGACGCCGGAGCCAAGGGCGGGAAGAGCGCCGCTGGCACCTACCCCGCGCCGGACAAGAACACCCCCGCGGAGAACCCGTACAACCCGTCCTTCGAGACCGGTGCCGTGGACTTCGTGGACGACCACCCGAAGGCGGACGGCCGCGGGATCACCATCGGCATCCTGGACTCCGGGGTCGACCTCGGCCACCCGGCGCTCCAGAAGACCACCACCGGCGAGCGCAAGATCGTCGACTGGGTGACCGCCACCGACCCGGTGGTGGACGGCGACGGCACCTGGCGCCGGATGACCGCCTCGGTCAACGGCCCCACCTTCACCGTGACCGCGCCCACCGGCGTCCGCGAGACCTTCACCACCCCCGCCGGCGCCTTCAAGTTCAACTACTTCTCCGAGTCCGCCACCAACGGCGGCGACATGGCCGGTGACCTCAACCGCGACGGCGACCGCACGGACATCTGGGGCGTGCTGTACGACGCGGCGAGCGGCACGGTCCGGATCGACCTCGACGACGATCTCGACTTCACCGACGAGACCGCGCTGAAGCCGTACAAGGACGGCTACCAGATCGGCTACTTCGGCACGGACAACCCGGCGACCGCCATCGCCGAGCGGATCCCGTTCGTGGTCGAGGTCCGCAAGGACGTCGTCTACAACGACGCCGGTGCCAAGGCCGACTACGTCAGCATCGGTGTCATCGAGGGCTCCCACGGCACCCATGTCGCCGGGATCACCGCCGCCAACAGCCTCTTCGGCGGCGAGATGAACGGTGCCGCGCCCGGCGCCAAGCTGGTCTCCTCGCGCGCCTGCACCTGGAGCGGCGGCTGCACCAACATGGCCCTCACCGAGGGCATGATCGACCTGGTCGTCAACCGCGGTGTGGACATCGTCAATATGTCCATCGGCGGTCTCCCGGCGCTCAACGACGGCAACAACGTCCGCGCCGCCCTCTACACCCGTCTGATCGACGAGTACGGCGTCCAGCTCGTCGTCTCCGCGGGCAACGACGGCCCCGGCGTGAACACCATCAGCGACCCGGCCCTCGCCGACAAGGTGATCTCGGTCGGCGCCACCATCTCCAAGGAGACCTGGGCCGCCAACTACGGCTCCCAGGTGGAGAAGCGGTACGCCATGATGCCGTTCTCCTCGCGCGGCCCCCGTGAGGACGGCGGCTTCACCCCGACGCTGTCCGCGCCCGGCGCCGCCATCAACACCACCCAGACCTGGTCGCCCGGCGGCCCGGTCGCCGAGGCCGGTTACGCCCTGCCGCCCGGCTACTCCATGCTCCAGGGCACCTCGATGGCCTCCCCGCAGGCCGCCGGTGCCGCCGCCCTGCTGCTGAGCGCCGCGAAGCAGCGCGGTCTCGACCTCACCCCGGCGACCCTGCGCACCGCCCTGACCTCCACCGCCGACCACGTCAAGGGCGTGCAGGCGTACGAGGAGGGCGCGGGCCTGATCAATATCGAGGACGCCTGGGAGTCGATCCGCGACGGGGCCACCGCGCACGAGTACACCGTGAAGGCGCCGGTGGACACCGCGATCGAGCAGTACCTGGAGACCCCCGGCTTCGGCACCGGTCTCTACGACCGCGAGGGCGGGCTGAAGGCCGGGCAGAAGAAGACGTACGACATCACGGTGACCCGGACCACCGGCGCCGACCGGGCCCTGCGGCACGAACTGCACCTGGAGAACAACGCCGAGGGCACCTTCCGGATCGTCGGCTCGGACGAGGTGCGGCTGCCGCTGAACCAGCCCGTCACCGTCAAGGTGCAGGCCGCGCCGAAGTCGGCCGGGGTCAAGAGCGCGATCCTGGAGGTCGACGACCCGCGCACCGAGGGCATCGACCAGCAGGTGCTGAACACGGTCGTCGTCGCCCAGCCCGTGAACTACGCCTTCGCCGCGTCCGGTTCGGTCCAGCGCAACAGCTCGACCTCCTACTTCGTCACCGTGCCCGAGGGCGCCAAGACGCTGGAGGTGGCGATCGGCGGGCTGAAGGACAAGAGCCAGACCCGGTTCATCAGCCTCCACCCGTACGGTGTCCCGCTGGACGAGAACTCCACGCCGTACTGCTACAACAACTACCTCGACGGCAACGGCTGCCGCCCCGACGTCCGTTCCTACGCGAACCCGGCGCCGGGCGTCTGGGAGATCGAGGTCGAGTCCCGGCGCACCTCACCGCACCTGGACAACCCGTACCGGCTGGATGTCACCGTGCTCGGCGCCGACTTCGCGCCGGAGACGGTGAGCCTGCCCGAGGTCCGGGCCGGTGTCCCGGCCCCGGTCTCCTGGACGGTCACCAACAACAAGGCGCCCATCGACGGCAAGCTGGCGGGCGGCGCGCTGGGTTCGTCGCTGGCCGAGCGGCGCACGGTCGGCCAGGGCGAGGCGCCCGTGTACGAGGTCGTCGTCCCCGAGGGCGCGACCCGGCTGGACGCGTCGATCGGCAACACCGCCGACCCCGCCGCCGACCTCGACCTCTACCTCCTGAACGCCGCCGGGAACGTCGTCGCGCAGGCGGCGGACGGCGACTCCGAGGAGGCGGTCTCGGTCGCCGACCCGGCGCCCGGCACGTACTACGTGCAGGTCGACGGCTACTCGGTGCCGACCGGCAGCACCGCGTACGACTACCTGGACGTGTTCTTCTCCTCCGCGCTCGGCACCGTCTCGGTCGACGGTTCCGGTCCGGTGAAGCTGGGCACGGGTGAGTCGGCGCAGGTCTCGGCGACGGTCACCGCCACCGCTCCCGCCCCCGCCGGGCGCTCGTTCTTCGGCGAGGTCGGGCTGGTCACCGCGCGCGGCACCACCGCGGGCACCGGCCATGTGGCGATCGGCACGGTGACTCCGTAGTACCGGTGAATCCGTAGTACCGGTCACTCCGTAGTACCGGTGACTCGGCAGTACCGGGCGGGCGTTCCCTGGGGGGCGCCCGCCCTTCCGTTTGCCCGGCCCGGCCCCGCTAGCCGCAGGGCAGGGCGGTGGACTCGGGCAGGCTCTGGGCGAGGAGCGCCGCCTCCCGGCGGACGTCGGGGTCGCCGACCGCCAGCAGATCGGCGTCCTGGCCGTCGACCCGGGTGGCGATCAGGACATGGTCGCCCGCCACCAGCGGGGGCAGGGCCTCCTCGTCCCGCTCGAAGGTGATCCGCCGTTCACCGCCCTCGGCGGGCTTGTAGTACGTGGTGACATCCAGCGTGATCCGCGCCCGCCCGCCGTCCGCGCCGGTCAGCGGCCGTACGGCGGTGATCTCGCCCTCGGCGACCAGGACCGTGCAGGCCAGATGGCGGGGGCTGCCCAGCGCCGTGGACGCCTTCGCCTCGCCCCCGGACGCCTGGTCCGCGCCGCTGCTGCTGTCGGCGGCGCCCAGGCTGTCGCCGCCCCGCACCACCAGCCAGCCGAGCCCGGCGACCAGGGTGGCGGCACAGGCGACGGCGAGTACGCCCAGCGCGACGGCGAAGGGGCGGCGCCCCCGGCGGGGAAGAGGGGGCGGCTCGGGAACGGGGTCCGGTCGGGGGGCGGGTTCCGGGACGGGCTCGGCGGCGGGGGCGGGTTCCGGTTCGGTCAGGGCGTCGGCGATCAGCCCGAGCTGTTCGCGCAGCGCGGTGACATCGGCGCGCGCCGAGGCGTACTCGGCCATGAAGGCGGCGTCGGCGCGGGCGGCGGCGGACGGCGGCTCGTCCATGAGCACCGCGAGCAGCGGGTCCGGGGCGTCGTAGGCCCCCCGCGAACCGTCACGGCCGTCACGGCCGTCGGAGCCCTCGGAGCCGTCCCGACCGTCCCGGCCGTCGAGTCCGTCGGGGCCGTCGTGTTCGACGGACACGTCACACCACCTCGTCCTCGTGCAGCCGGGCGCGCAGGGCCCGGACCGCGGTGTGCAGCCTGCTCTTGACCGTCCCCTCGGGGATGCCCAGCTGCTCGGCTATCCCCCGCACCGGCAGATCGGCGTAGAACCGCAGGACCAGCACCTGGCGCTGGGGGCCGGGCAGTTCGTCCAGTCCGCGGGCGACGGCGAGGGAGAGCAGCCGGGACTCCTCGGCCGACGGGAGCGCGGGTTCGTGCAGGGCGGCCAGGCGTTCACCGAGGCGTTCCTGACGGCGTTTGGCGCGGTGCCAGTCCATCGCGAGGTTGGAGGCGACGACCGCCGCCCAGGCGGAGACGTCCCTCGGTGCCTCACGGCCGCTGGCCGCCCGTTCCAGCAGCCGCAGGCGGACCTGCTGCACCCCGTCCGGCAGGTCCGCCTGCGGCACACCGCCGAGCGCGAGCACCGCCCGCACCCGGCGTTCCTGGGCCGCGTCCAGCGGGTCGTCCGCCGAGCGGTCCGCCCCCTGGCCGCGGCGCGCGAATCTGCGCAGCACAGCCACCCCTCTCCTCGCCGCGTTTCCTCTACGACGCCGGGGGGCGCCGGAACGTTCGCGGAATTCGGCGACGACTTTCGGACCACGCCCCTCCACTTCTTCCGGCCATCGACTTCACACCTTCTCCACTGCCACCATGTGCCCCATGACGTACATCACCAAAGGCGGCAACACCCCTGTCCCCGCTGCTCCCCTGCGGGTGGCGGTCGGCCGCGCCGACGTTCCCGGCACCCCGGCCGTGGACGCCTCCGCCCTGCTGCTGGACGCCACCGGACGGGTACGGGGCGATGCCGATCTGGTCTTCCACAACCAGCCCCGGCATCCCTCGGGCGCGGTCCGGCACGCGGGCGTGGGACAGGGCGCCGGGCAGTCGGCCGAGTGGCTGGAGCTGGATCTGCCGAACCTGGAACCGGCCGTGCAGCGCGTGGTGATCGCCGGTTCCTGCGACGGCGGGACCTTCGGGCAGGTACCGGGGCTGTATGTCCAGGCGGTGGCCCCGGACGGCGCCATCGCCGCGCACTACGCGGTGACGGAGGCCGCCGCCGAGACGGCGTTCGTGCTGGGCGAGTTCTACCGGCGGGACGGGGCGTGGAAGTTCCGCGCGGTGGGCCAGGGTTACGCCTCGGGGCTGGCGGGACTGGCCACGGACTTCGGGATCGAGGTGGCGCGGGAGCCTGCGCCGGTCGTCGCCCACGGCGTTCCCGGGGGAGCCGCGGTACCGGTCCCGGATCGGGTGCCCGTACCGGTCCCGGATCAGATGCCCGTACCGGTCCCGGATCAGGTGCCCGTGCCCGGTCGGATGCCGGTGCCCGTGACCGGGGTCTCCAAGTCGGCCGCCCCTCCCCCGGCCACCCCCGTGCCCGCCCTGGGTACGGACTTCCCGCCCTTCGTCCGGACCGGCAACGGCAATGACGTCGTCACCGTGGACACCCCCCTGGCCCCGGGGCCGGTCATCGTGGAGATGCGCGTCAAGGGTGACGACTGGCTGTGCGTCGAGACGCTGAACCGGCGCAACAAGGAGGACAAGCTGGTCTTCAACTCCACCCTGCGCGATCTGCACGGCCGTGCCCTGGTCCAGCCGCCCGAGGGCCGTCCGCTGCGGCTGCGGGTGAAGTACGCCGGGGAGTGGTCGCTGCGGATCCTGCCGCTGACCGCCGCCCGCCCGCTCGACACGGACACCGTCAAGGGCCGGGGCCCCGACGTCCTGGTGCACACCGGCACCGAGGGCGATGTGAAGGCCCGGTTCGACGGCGGCCCCGACCGGGACGCCTGGCTGCTGATCACCGGGCACCGGCCGGAGGACCTGACCGACCTCGACCGGCACGATCTCCTGGTCAACGAGACCGGCAAGCTGAAGGAGACCTTCCCCCTCCCGGCGGGCCCGCACCTGGTGGTGGTCGAGAAGGCCGACGGCGTCTGGCAGCTCACCCCGCGCCCGCTCCCGGTCCGCGACCCGTCCAAGGGCCTGAAATCCGGGGTGTACGAGGGCCGGGGCGAGCGGACGATCACGATCGCCAACCCCCGGCCGGGCCGCCCGGCGCTGCTGCGCTACGAGTTCCGGGACGTCGAACGCCGCTACGACCTCCAGGTGTGGCGGCTGGACGAGTACGGCGACGAGACCGAGTGGCTGTCCGGCGAGACCACCGGGACACGCGGGGTGGCCGCTCTGTTCGGCCGGGGCCAGGACGAGATACGGGTCCGGATCAAGCACAGCGGGGACTGGACGCTGCGGGTGCTGCCGGAGGAGGACGCGCCCCTGCTGACCGGCCCGGCCGAGGGCACGGGCTCGACCCTGCTCCGCTACCAGGGCCCGCCCGCCCTGATGACCGTCCGCCAGACCTCCCGCTCCAAGGACGCCTCGGTCCTCGCGAACGCCCTGAACCACCCCTACGGCAATACGGCGATCATCGCCTCGGTGAAGGGCCGCCGTCCGGTGCTGGGGCCGGTGTGGGTGGACCTGGGCGGCACCTGCTTCATCGTGGTCGCCGCCCAGGAGGACACACCGTGGCGGCTGGAGCCGGAGCCCTGGGGGGCGGCGACCGGGCTCGGGCGGCGCACCCAGGGCGTCGGCTATGGAGTCGTACATCACACCGGGCCGGACACGGAGATCGTGTTCGCCTCCACCAGCGGGCTCCAGCACCTCTATCAGCTGGACGAAAATCTGTTCCCCGCCCGCAAAGTCACCGGATCTTCCGATCCCTACCGCGTCTCGGAGGGATTCCTCCAGGTGCGCGCGCTCGGGGAGTGGACCATCGAACTGCGCGGGCGGCAGGAGTGACCGTCCGGGGTCCGGGCAATCGATTGGACATATCGACCGGGGTCCCCCGCATGATGGAGACACCGCGAGACCCAGGTCGCCCCGGGTACGAGCACACGCAGCACGAACGCAGCACGCAGTCACGCTAAGGAGTCGTCGTGAGGGTCGGAATCGTCGGAGCCACCGGTCAGGTCGGCACGGTCATGCGCAGGATCCTGGTGGAGCGGAGCTTCCCGGTCACCGAGCTGCGTCTGTTCGCCTCGGCCCGCTCGGCGGGGACGGTCCTCGACGGGGTGACGGTGGAGGACGCCGCCACGGCGGACTACGCGGGCCTGGACATCGTGCTGTTCTCGGCGGGCGGCGCCACCTCGCGGGCGCTGGCCGAGAAGGTCGCCGCGCAGGGCGCCGTGGTGATCGACAACTCCTCCGCCTGGCGGCGGGACCCCGAGGTGCCGCTGGTCGTGTCCGAGGTGAACCCGCACGCCGTCGCGCACCGCCCGAAGGGCATCATCGCCAACCCGAACTGCACCACCATGGCGGCGATGCCGGTGCTGAAGCCGCTGGCGGCCGAGGCGGGTCTGGAGGCGCTGGTCGTCGCCACGTACCAGGCGGTGTCCGGGTCGGGTCTCGCCGGGGTGGACGAGCTGTTCGAGCAGATCAAGAAGGTCGGCGACGACGCGCCCAAGCTGACCCACGACGGTACGGCGGCCGAGTTCCCGGCGCCCAGCCAGTACGTGGCGCCGATCGCGTACAACGTGCTGCCGCTCGCGGGCTCGATCGTGGACGACGGGCTGAACGAGACCGACGAGGAGCAGAAGCTGCGCCACGAGTCCCGCAAGATCCTGGAGATCCCCGAGCTGAAGGTCTCCGGCACCTGTGTCCGCGTCCCGGTGTTCTCCGGGCACTCGCTCCAGGTCAACGCCCGCTTCGCCCGCCCGATCTCCCCGGAGCGGGCCACCGAGCTGCTCGCCGAGGCGCCCGGCGTGGTCCTCACCGATGTCCCGACCCCGCTCCGGGCGGCCGGGCAGGACCCGTCGTTCGTGGGCCGGATCCGCCGGGACGAGACGGTGGAGAACGGGCTGGCGCTGTTCATCTCCAACGACAACCTCCGCAAGGGCGCCGCGCTGAACGCGGTGCAGATCGCGGAGCTGGTGGCGCGGGAGCTGTCCGCGGCGAAGTAGCCGCGGACAGTGGATCAGGGGCGGTCACCCGGCGACCGCCCCTTTCCCCTGCCCCGGGGACACCCCGGGGTGTCCCCTACCCCGGGGTGTCCCCGGGCGACCCATGCACCTCCCGCACCGAACCGTCACCGGGCGACCCCGGCACCTCCCCCACCCGACCATCCCCGGCCAGCCCAGGCACCTCCCGCACCGGCCCATCCCCGGGCAACCCAGGCACCTCCTCCACCCGACCATCCCCGGCCAGCCCAGGCACCTCCCGCACCGGCCCATCCCCGGGCAACCCAGGCACCTCCCGCACCCGACCATCCGCGAGCGGCCCCGGCACCGGCCCATCCCCAGGCCGCCCAGGTATCTCCCCGGGTGGCCCCGGCACCTCCCCCACCAGCCCATCCCCAGGCAACCCAGGCACCTCCCCCACCCGACCCTCGCCCGACGCCCCCGGCACCTCCCCCACCCGGCCCCCGCCGGACGGCCCCGGCGCCCGTACCCCCCACACCACCGCCGGTACGGCGAGCAGGGCCGCCGTGCCGCCCAGGAGGAGCGCGCCCGAGGGGCCCGGTCCGTCCAGGGCCCGGCCGCCGCTGAACGCGCCCAGCGCTATCGCGCTGTTGAAGACCCCGGCGAACAGCCCGGACGCGGCCTCGCGGGCGTGCGGCGCGGCAGCGGTCAGCCAGTTCTGCGCGGAGACGGAGACCCCGCCGTAGGCCAGTCCCCAGAGCAGCAGCAGGGCGATGGACGCGGCGGTCGAGTCGCGCGCCGGGACCAGCAGGACGACGACGGTGCCGATGGCGGCGGCGAGCAGCAGCAGCGCCCGGTGCGGGGCGCGGGCGGCGAGCGGACCGGCGGCGAAGTTCCCGGCGACGCCCGCGACCCCGTAGCCGAGCAGCAGCAGACTGATCTGCCCGGCGCCGGTGCCGGGCAGCCGCTCCAGGACCGGGCGGACATAGGTGTACGCGGCGAAGTGGCCGGTGACCAGGAGGGCGACGGCGAGCAGTCCGCGCCGGACGGCGGGGGCGCGCAGCAGGGCGGCGACGGTGGACAGCCGTATGGGGTGCCCGGCGGGCAGCGGGGGCAGGGCGCGGGCCAGCAGCGCGGCCACCACCAGGGCGAGGACGGCGAGCGCGGCGAATGCCCAGCGCCAGCCTGCCAGCGCGCCCAGGAAGGTGCCGGCGGGCACCCCGAGCACCGAGGCCACCGCGATCCCGCTGAAGATCACGGCGGTGGCCCGGCCGACCCGGGCGGCCGGCACGATCCGTACGGCGAGTCCGGCGGCGACCGCCCACACCCCGCCGATGCACACCCCGACCAGGGCGCGGGCGATCAGCAGCACGCTGAAGTGCCAGGCGAGGGCGCACAGCAGATCGGCGGCGGCGAGCAGGAGCAGCAGGACGCACAGCACCCGGCGCCGGTCGGCGCGGCGGACGGCGACCGGGAGCAGCGGGGCGGCGAGGGCGGCGATCAGTCCGGGCAGGGTGAGGGCGAGACCGGCGGTCCCGGCGGACACCCCGAGGTCGGTGCCGAGGGAGGTGAGCAGTCCGACGGGCAGCATCTCGGCGGTGACCACACAGAAGGTGGCGGCGGCGAGGGCCAGCACGGCGGTCCAGGGGCGGACGGGGGCGGTGCCGGGGGCGTGGTGCGGCGCGGTGGCGGCGCGCGCGGGGGGCGTGGAGGGCATGGCTCCAGCCTTCGGCGCGAAAGCGCCGGGAACAATGGCGTTTTCCTCACCCTTCCATGAGCAGGACTCATCGATCGGCAAGGGGAGGGGTGCGGGTGAGCGGGCTGGACCTGCGCGAACTGGAGTGTTTCCTGGTGCTCGCCGAGGAACTGCACTTCGGCCGGACCGGGGAGCGGCTGTATGTGTCGCAGAGCCGGGTCAGTCAGCTGCTGCGGTCGCTGGAGCACCGGATCGGCGCCCGGCTGGTCCGGCGTACCAGCCGCCGGGTGGAGCTGACCCCGCTGGGCGCCCGGCTGCGGGCGGAGCTGGGCCCGGCGTACGGGGCGCTGCGGGCGGCGGTGGACGGGACGCGGGCGGCGGCGCGGGGCACGGCCGGGGAGCTGCGGCTGGGGTTCCAGGGCACCTCGGACGCCCTGCTGACCGGGGTGGTCGCGGCGTTCGAGGCGGCGTATCCGGGGGTGCGGGCGCGGCTGGTGGAGGTGCCGTTCGCCGATCCCTTCGGGGCGCTGCGGGCCGGGTCGGTGGACGCGGCGGTGGTGCTGCTGCCGGTGGAGGAGCCGGATCTGACGCTGGGCCCGGTCTTCTCCCGGCAGCGGCAGACGGTGGCGGTGGGGCGCGGGCACGCCTTCGCGGGGCGGGCCTCGGTGGACGCCGCCGAGGTCGCGGCCGAGCCGCTGGTCACCGCGGCCGGTACGGCGCCGGGTTACTGGCGGCGGGCGCAGGCCCCGTCGTCGGTGCCCGGCCCGGTGGCGGGCACCCTTCAGGAGGGGCTGGCCCTGGTGGCGGCCGGGCGTGCGGCGATGCTGCTGTGCCGTCCGTCGGCCGAGTACCACGGCCGGGAGGATCTGCGGTACGTCCCGGTGGAGGGCCTGCCGGAGTCGGCGCTCGGCCTCATCTGGCGCCGGGGCGAGGAGACGGAGCCGGTCCGGGGGCTGGCGCGGGCGCTGGAGCGGGAGGTGGAGCGGGATGTGGAGCGGGATGTGGCGGCCGGGGGGACCGGCGGGGAGCGCCCCGGCTCAGGCCCGCCGCAGCTCGTACAGAAAGCATCCGTACTCGACCGCGCGGACATGGACGAGGGCGACCTCGGGGTCGGTGAACGCCTCGGTGAGGGCGTCGGTGAAGTCGTCGGGCGGGGTCACCAGGTGTCCGCCGAGGATGCGCCCGTTGGCCGAATAGCGCCGTAGGACGCGGGGAGCGTTGGTGAAGGCGAGGGCGGTGCCGTCCTCGGGTCCGGCGCAGTCCTCGGCGTGGATGAACACCGGGCCCTGCTCGTCGTAGGCGCCCGGGTCGGCGCCGGTGCCGGCCGCCCAGCGGCGCAGCGGGGCGTAGGCGACCAGGGCGATCAGCTCGCCGGGGCGGCTGCGGCGCAGACAGCAGCGGAGCGGGGCGCCGCCCTCGTCGTCGCGGACGGGGCGCGGTGGCCGGCCGGCGTCGTCGAGGTCGCGGAGTTCTTCCAGGGTCGCGGTGTCGATGGGCCGGGGGGTGCGGGGTGTGGTGCGCGGGGTGGTCATACGGGCCAGCGTGGCCGGTGGGCGGAGCGGTTACCGGCGGGTTTTGGACATCGCGTTCGGTGTGGGTGACGTGGAAGGATGGCGCGAACGACACATCACGAGGAGATGACCGCGTGCCTGGCACAAACCTGACCCGCGAAGAGGCGCAAGCGCGCGCGAAGCTGCTGACCGTGGACTCGTACGAGATCGATCTCGATCTGTCCGGCGCGCAGGAGGGCGGGACCTACCGGTCGGTCACCACCGTGCGCTTCGAGGTCGCCGAGGGGGGTGCGGAGTCCTTCATCGACCTGGTGGCTCCGGCGGTCCACGAGGTGACGCTCAATGGGGACGCGCTCGACCCGGCCGAGGTCTTCGAGGACTCCCGGATCGCGCTCCCGGGGCTGCCGGCCGGCCCGAACGTGCTGCGCGTGGTCGCGGACTGCGCGTACACCAACACCGGCGAGGGCCTGCACCGCTTCGTGGACCCGGTGGACGACCAGGCGTATCTCTACACCCAGTTCGAGGTGCCGGACGCGCGGCGGGTGTTCGCCTCCTTCGAGCAGCCGGATCTGAAGGCGACCTTCCAGTTCACCGTGAAGGCCCCGGCCGGCTGGACCGTCATCTCCAACTCGCCGACCCCCGAGCCGCGCGACGACATCTGGACCTTCGCGCCGACGCCCCGGATCTCGTCGTACATCACCGCGCTGATCGTCGGCCCGTACCACTCGGTGCACAGTGTGTACGAGAAGGACGGGCAGTCGGTGCCGCTGGGGATCTACTGCCGTCCCTCGCTCGCCGAGCACCTGGACTCGGACGCGATCTTCGAGGTCACCCGGCAGGGCTTCGACTGGTTCCAGGAGAAGTTCGACTACGCGTACCCGTTCGAGAAGTACGACCAGCTCTTCGTGCCGGAGTTCAACGCGGGCGCGATGGAGAACGCGGGCGCGGTGACCATCCGCGACCAGTACGTCTTCCGCTCGAAGGTGACGGACGCGGCGTACGAGGTGCGTGCGGAGACGATCCTGCACGAGCTGGCCCATATGTGGTTCGGCGATCTGGTCACCATGGAGTGGTGGAACGATCTGTGGCTGAACGAGTCGTTCGCCACCTACACCTCCATCGCCTGCCAGGCGTACGCCCCCGGCTCCCGCTGGCCGCACGCCTGGACGACGTTCGCGAACTCCATGAAGACCTGGGCGTACCGCCAGGACCAGCTGCCCTCCACCCACCCGATCATGGCCGAGATCCGCGATCTGGACGACGTCCTGGTCAACTTCGACGGCATCACCTACGCCAAGGGCGCCTCGGTGCTCAAGCAGCTGGTGGCGTATGTCGGCATGGACGCTTTCTTCGCCGGGGTGCAGGCGTACTTCAAGCGGCACGCCTTCGGCAACACCCGCCTCTCCGACCTGCTGGACACCCTGGAGGAGACCTCCGGCCGTGACCTGGGTCTCTGGTCCACCAAGTGGCTGCGGACCGCCGGGATCAACATCCTGCGCCCGGAGATCGAGACCGACGCCGATGGCGTCATCACCTCGTTCGCGGTCCGCCAGGAGGCCCCCGCGCTGCCCGCCGGCGCCCAGGGCGAGCCCGTGCTGCGCCCGCACCGGATCGCGGTCGGCCTCTACGGGCGGGACGCGGCGAGCGGCAAGCTGGTCCGGCTGGAGCGGGTCGAACTGGATGTCGACGGCGAGCTGACCGCCGTACCGGAGCTGGCCGGGAGGGCGCGGCCGGAGGTGATCCTGCTCAACGACGACGATCTGTCCTACGCCAAGGTCCGGCTGGACGACAGCTCGCTCGCGTATGTCACCGAGCACCTCGGGGACTTCGCGGACTCGCTGCCGCGCGCGCTGTGCTGGGCGTCCGCCTGGGACATGACCCGGGACGCCGAGCTGCCCGCCCGCGACTATCTCTCCCTGGTGCTGTCCGGCATCGGCAAGGAGTCCGACATCGGGGTGGTGCAGTCCCTCCAGCGGCAGGTGAAGCTGGCCATCGACCTGTACGCCGACCCGGCCGCCCGGGAGGCGCTGCTCACCCGCTGGACCGATGCCACCCTCGCCCATCTGCGGGCGGCCGAGGCGGGCGGCGACCACCAGCTGGCCTGGGCGCGGGCGTTCGCGGCGACCGCGCGTACCCCCGAGCAGCTCGATCTGCTGGAGAGCCTGCTGGAGGGCACCCGGACCGTCGAGGGGCTGGCGGTGGACACCGAGCTGCGCTGGGCGTTCGTGCACCGGCTGGCGGCGGTCGGCCGCTACCAGGAGAGCGAGATCGCCGGGGAGTACGAGCGCGACCGGACCGCCGCCGGTGAGCGGCACGCGGCCAGCGCGCGGGCGGCCCGTCCGACGCCGGAGGCCAAGGCGGAGGCGTGGGCGTCGGTGGTGGAGTCCGACAAGCTGCCGAACGCGGTGCAGGAGGCGGTGATCTCCGGCTTTGTGCAGACCGACCAGCGGGAGCTGCTGACGCCGTACACCGAGACCTACTTCACCGCCCTCAAGGGGGTGTGGGAGTCGCGGTCGCACGAGATGGCCCAGCAGATCGCGGTCGGGCTGTACCCGGCGGTGCAGATCGCGCCGGGGACGCTGGAGCGGACGGACGCGTGGCTGGCCGAGGCGGAGCCGAACGCGGCGCTGCGGCGGCTGGTGTCGGAGTCGCGGGCGGGCGTCGAGCGGGCGCTGCGCGCCCAGGCGGCGGACGCGGCGGCGGCACAGTAGGAGCGGCACGGAGGGAGGGGGGCGGCCGGTGGGCCGCCCCCCTTCGGTGTACCGGTCAGGACCCGCACACCCGTTCCGCGATGTCCAGCATCGTCCGCACCTGGAGGCCCGTCTGGGCCGGGATCGGTACCCAGCGCGGGGCGTAGGTCTTGTCCAGTTCCTGGCACCACTCGCGCACCAGGTCGCCGAGGGCGTCGGCGGTGGCCGGGTCGGTGGGCAGCAGGACCCGGCGCATCATCCCGGCGGCCCGCAGCGGCATCCGGCGGGCGGCGATGGCGAGGGTGGCGAAGTGGCCCCGGGAGCCGGTGCGTTCCTCGGCGGCCCAGGTCGCGGCGACCGACGGGGCGACCTCGATCAGCTCCCGCGCGGCGTCCCGCAGCGGGGCCAGCGCCCCGGGGACGGCGCTGTCGGCCGGGTCCGCGGCGGCGCGGAGCACGGCGGCGAGTTCACGGGTGCGGCCGACGAGGAGGGCGCCGATCCGGGCCACCTCGCGGCGCGGGTCGGGTGCCGGGCGGTCGTCGGCGACGGCGGGCACGGCCCAGGCGGGCGCCTCGACCAGGGTGGTGAGGGTGCCGTAGCGGCGCGGGTAGAGCCAGGTGGACTCGGCGACGAAGCCGCTGGGGTCGCGTTCGTCGCCCGCCGGGCCGCCGGGGCGGATCAGGACGCCGGGGCGGTCGGGCAGCCAGTCGGGGCCGTCGCAGGGGTGGTCGTCCAGCGGGACGCCGAGGCGGGCGGCGGTGGCGCGGAAGGCGTGGGCGGCGCCGGGGACCCGGCGGGTCATCATGGCGAAGGCGCCGCCGAACTCGATGCCGTGCAGGGTGAACTGCGCGGTGGGCCGCAGTTCGTCCAGGAGCCGGACCAGGGTGGCCGACTCCGGCATCGGCCGGCGGGCGCCGCCGGGGGCGGGCAGCGACTCGGGCTGGCGGGCGAACGCCGGCCGGTAGAAGCGCAGATGGCACTCCTCCAGCGAGGGGGCGACGTCCTCGGGGACCCAGCTGTGCGCGAGGCGGGCGCCGTCGGGATCCAGACAGAGCAGGAAGTGCCAGGTGCAGCCGAGCCGGGCCAGGGTGTCCGGGCGGTGGGCGAGGAGGCGGGCGAGGCGGAGCGCGGAGGCGCCGCCGACGGGTTCATTGGCGTGGGCCCCGGCCACGGTGAGGATGTTCCGCTCTCCGTGGCCGGCCGACAGAAGCCAGAGCGGGCGCCCGGCACGGCTCTCGCCGACGGCCCGCAGCCGCAGCGCGCCGGGCACCGCCGAGGCCAGCGCGCGGGCCCGCCGCTCCAGTTCACCGACGGCCGGATATCCCGGATGGCACGATGTCCGCACGCTGGTACCCCGCTTCGCTCAGGCGCCCTGGGAGTTGCTGTCCCCGGTGGTCTCCTTCTTGTCCAGCGGGCGAATCACGATCTTCTCGGCCATAGCCGCTCTCCTCCCGTTCAACTCGCCGCTCTCACAAGGGATTTGACTGGATTCAAGCCCCTCGGCGGGAGCTTCTTGCCAACTGTCGTGCGGGTGAACAAGAGTGTCAAGGGTGCGTATTCGAGCCGGATGTCGCAGTTGGCGGCGTACTTGCTCGTCGGCCTGGTGTGGCCGTATTTGCCGCCCGGTTTTATTGAGGGTTCCTTTGCTCTGCCGTGCTCCGCGCCCGGCCCGTGTCGTATTTCTTTCGGAGGTGACCGCGTGACCCACGAGACTGCGGCCGGAGTGACACCGGACGGTGTGCAGGCCCTGCGTCGGCCCCGGGTGAAGCCGGAGCACCGGGCGTACCGGACCGTCGACGGCCATGTCCGGATCGGCAGTGTGGTGTACGGCATCGGCGCGGAGATCGCCGATCCGCACGGCTGGGTCTGGCTGCTGGTGGAGGCGATGGACGGCTCCCGGGACCCGGCGGCGGTGGTGGCGTGCGTCCGCGAGGCGCATCCGGCGGTGGGCGCGGACGATGTCCGGCAGGCGATGGCCGATCTGCTGGCGGCCGGGTTCGTGGAGGACGCGGCGGCGCCGGTGCCGGTGTCGGACCGGGAGCGGGAGCGCTACAGCCGGGGGGTGCCCTTACTGCGCTGGATGGATCTCGGCCCGCGCGCCAGCGCCTGGGACGCCCAACTGCTGCTGCGCCGGGCCCGGGTGCTGCTGCTGGGCGTGGGCGGTACGGGCGGCTACGCGGCCCAGTCCCTGGTGGCGTCCGGCGTGGGCCGGGTGCACTGCGTGGACCCGGATGTGGTGGAGCTGTCCAACCTCAACCGGCAGCCCTTGTACCGGGAGTCGGACATCGGCCGCCCCAAGGTCGAGGCGGCGGTGTCCTTTCTGCGCGCCCTGAACTCGGATGTCACGGTGACCGGGGAGCGGCGGGAGGCCCGGGGCCCGGACGATCTGCGGGACCTGGTGGACGCGGGCGGGAGCCCCGGGCGGCGGTACGACCTGCTGGTGCTGGCCGCCGACCGGCCCGTCGAGCTGCGGCGCTGGACCAACCGGGTCTGTCTGGACGCCCGGCTGCCCTGGGTGGACGCCGGGTACCGGGGGCCGCTGGTGACGGCCGGGGTGTACGTACCGGGGCGGGGGGCGTGCTGGGAGTGTCTGCGGGCCGGGGAGGCGGACCGGCGGGAACTGCGGCTGGCCCCGGGACAGGACGAGGAGGTGGCCTCGCCCCGGCTGCCGTGGAACCCGGCGAGCGCGGTGACGGCGGGACTGTCCGGGGGGCTGCTGGCGCATGCCGCGCTGGCGCTGCTGACCGGGGTGCCCGCGCTGGAGCCGGGGTTCCGCTTCGGCGTCAATCTGATGGTGCCGGGCGACCGGGTGCACCAGCGTTTCCCGCGCCGCCCGGACTGCGCGGCGTGCGGCGACGGACCACGATGAGCCGGATACGGCTGCACCGGCTGGCCGCCCGTCCGGACGGTACGGAGTGGATCGTCGGCCGCCCGGCCACGGGGACGTTCGTCGCCGTGCCGGAGGCCGGGAAGCGCGCCCTGGAACTGCTCGGCGAGGGGCTGAGCACCGGGGAGGCGGCCCGCCGCCTTGAGCACGAGACGGGGCACGACCTGGATGTGGCGGACTTCGTGGACGCCCTGGTGGAGCTGGGTTTCGTCGCCGAGGTCGACGGGCGGGCGGTGCCGCTGCCGGACCCGCCCCGGCCGACGCTGCCCGGGATCAGGCCCGCGCATGTGCGCTGGACGCTGAGCCCGCTGCTGCCGGTGCTGATCGTGCTGCTGGTGACGGCCGCGCTGCTGGTCCGGCCCGAGGGGGTCGCGGTCTCCTACCGGGCGCTGCTGTGGAGCGAGCACGGGAGTCTGGTGCTGGCGTTCGGCGCGGCGAGCGGCTGGGCGCTGCTGCTGCTGCACGAGCTGGCGCATCTGGTGACCGCGCGGGCCACCGGGGTACCGGCCCGGATGCGGCTGGGCACCCGGTTGCAGTTCCTGGTGATGCAGACCGACATCAGCGGGATCGAACTGGCGCCCAGACGCCACCGTATGACGGCCTATCTGGCGGGGATCGGGGTCAATCTGGCGGTGTCGGCGGCGGCGGCGCTGGCGGCGGGTGCGGTGGACGGCACCGCGCGCCGGGTGCTGGCCGCGCTCACCGTGCTGGCGCTGCTGCCGCTGCCGTTCCAGCTGATGGTGTTCCTGCGCACGGATCTGTACTTCGTGCTCCAGGACCTCACCCGCTGCCGCGATCTGTACGGCGACGGACGGGCCTACGCCCGCTACGCGGCCCGGCGGCTGCTGCGCCCCGGGCGGCGCCCGCCCGACCCGAGCGGGGCACTGCCCGCGCACGAACGGCGGGCGGTCCGGGTCTACAGCGTGCTGCTGGTCGCCGGGACGGCCCTGTGCCTGGCGTTCCTGGTGACGGTCACCCTGCCCGCCGATCTCGCCCTGCTGACCCGGGCGGCCGGGCGGCTCTGCGCCGGGGACCACGGTGCCGCGCAGCGGCTGGACGCGGCGGCGGTGCTGATCACCCTGGGCGGTGTCCACATCCTGTGGGCGCGCACCTGGTGGCGGGGGCGGCGGGCGGGTGCCCACCGCACCGGGTCCGGCGTCAGACCCCGGCCTTGGCCCTGGCCTTCGGCTTCTCGGAGGGCGCGTAGACGCGGTGGGCCGGGTCGGACCGGTCCAGGGCCATCACCAGACCGGCGATGACCAGGAACAGCACGAGCGGGAGGAAGACGAACCAGCCCAGCGTCTCGATGACGCTGAAACCCGGGCCGGGGTCGTCACCGTCGTCGCGGGTCAGCGCGAGCGCGGGGGACGACATGAGCAGCATCATCAGCGTCGTACCGGCCGCCAGGGTGCCGGCGCGCAGGGCGTTCTTCTTGTCCACGGGGCCAACGTACCCGCCCCCCGGTCCGGCGGCGCGCCCGGGGTGCCGTAAGGGGCGCGCCGGGCGGCGCGGTCTCAGGGTTCGGCGCGGATCGCCTCCAGGAGGGCGTGCAGCCGGGGGGAGGCGGCGAGGTCCTCCAGGGTGACGGGGGTGCCGTCGGCGTCGGCGATGGGCAGCCGCCAGTTCGGGTACTGGTCCCAGGTGCCCGGCAGATTCTGCGGGCGGCGGTCGCCGACGGTGTCGGGGAGCCAGATCCCGACCAGCCTGGCGGGGGTGCGCAGCAGGGCGCGGTGCACGGCCTGGACGGCGGCCTCCTCCTCGGCGGGACCGTGACCGCCGCCGCTGCCGCTGCCGTCGAGCAGTCCGAGGCGGGTGAGCAGGGCGAGCCAGGCGCCGGTGTCGGCGGCGGCCTCGGCGCGTTCGACAGCGAGCGGGCGGGTGAGCAGGCCGAGGCGGTCGCGCAGTTCCACATCGTCGCCGCGGAGCCGGGCGGCGGTGGACGGCAGATCGTGGGTGGTGGCGGTGGCCAGGCAGTCGGCGCGCCAGTTCTGCGGCGGGATCGGGCCGCCGTCGCCGTCCCAGTCCCGTTCGAACCAGAGCACGGACGTGCCCAGCACCCCGCGTTCGCGCAGCGCCTCGCGCACCCCCGGTTCGACGGTGCCCAGGTCCTCGCCGATCACCACGGCCCCGGCGCGGGTGGCCTCCAGCACCAGGACGGCGAGCATCGCCTCGGCGTCGTAGCGGACGTAGGCGCCCTCGGTGGGCGGCAGGCCCTGGGGGACCCACCAGAGCCGGAACAGGCCCATCACATGGTCGATGCGCAGCGCGCCCGCGAAGCGGAACAGACCGCGCAGCAGCTCCCGGAAGGGCGCGTACCCGGCCTCGGCGAGCCGGTCGGGGCGCCAGGGCGGCAGACCCCAGTCCTGGCCGCGGGCGTTGAAGGCGTCGGGCGGGGCGCCGACCGACATCCCGGCGGCGAAGTACTCCTGCTGCGCCCAGGCGTCGGCGCCCTCGGGGTGCACCCCGACCGCGAGGTCGTGGATGATCCCGAGCGGCATCCCGGCCTCCCGGGCGGTGCGCTGGGCGGCGGTCAGCTGGGTGTCGGTGAGCCAGGCCAGCCGGCAGTGCAGATCGACCCGGTCCATCAGCTCGCGGCGGGCGGCGGCGGTCCCCGGGGAGCGCGGGTCGCGCAGTTCCTCGGGCCAGGTGCGCCAGTCGGGGCCGTGGATCTCGGCGAGGGCGTTCCAGGTGGCGTGGTCCTCCAGGGCGCGGCCCTGGGCGGCGAGGAAGTCGCAGTAGGCGGCGCGGCGGCCGGGCCCCCACTCCACCCCGGCGAGCAGGTCCAGCGCGGTCCGCTTCAGCTCCCAGACCGCGTCCCGGTCGATGAGGTCGCCCTTGCCGAGGACACCCTCGCGCAGCCGGGCGGCCCGCTCGCGCAGCTCCCGCATCCGCTCGGGGTCGGCGTCCGGGTACTCCGGCACGTCCTCGATCCGCAGATGCACCGGGTCGGGGAAGCGGCGCGAGGAGGGCCGGTAGGGCGAGGGGTCGGTGGGGGTGCCGGGGACGGCCGCGTGCAGCGGGTTGACCTGGATGAATCCGGCGCCCAGCGCCCGTCCGGCCCAGGCGGCGAGTTCGCCGAGGTCACCGAGGTCGCCCATGCCCCAGGAGCGCCGGGAAAGCAGCGAGTAGAGCTGGACGAGGAGCCCGTGGGAGCGTCCCTCGGGGGTGGGCAGCCGGGGCGGGGCGGCGATCAGCCGGGCGGTGGCGGCGCGGCCGTCGGGGGCGGTGGCGGTGAGCCGGTGGACGCCGGGCGGCAGACCGGCGGCGGTGGTCCGTGTCTCCCCCTCCTCGGTCTCGATCCGCAGCCGGGTGCCGTCGGGCAGCGCGGCCAGCGCGGCGGGGGCGGCCTCGCCCCAGGCGACGAGGGTGGGCGGCAGCAGACGGGCATCCAGCGCGCGGCGCCGCTCGTCGAGGGCGGCGCGGACGGCTTCGGGGGTGCCGGTGTCGACGCCGAGGGCGGCGAGGGCCCGGCCGAGCGCGGTGGCGGTGGCGGTCACCGTGCGGTCCGGGGAGGGGCGGTAGGAGGGAGCGACGCCGTACAGCTCGGCGAGCCGGACCAGGTCGTCGTCCGGGACCTCGGCCGGACGGGGTGGGTTCATCTACGGCCTCGTGGTGTCGGCGTCCGGGGCGGCGAGCGGCGGCTCGCTGGTCAGCGGCTCCGCGTCGGGCAGCGGGGGTTCGCTGGTCAGCGGGGTCTGGGCGCGGGCGCCCTCGGAGCTGAAGACGCCGATGTACCAGTCGTCGGGATCACAGGGGTCGGGGGCGAGCGCGTCGTCCGGATGTTCGGAGAGCGCCGGGAGCAGAAGGTGTGCCGCTGCGGCCACGGAGGGGCTCCTTGTCGGATACGGCGGGCGGGGCGGGGGCGTGGGGGGCTCTTAGTCGTGGGATCTCGTCGTGGTCCGGCTGTCGTAGTGGTCCGGCAGTGGTGGTCGTCCGGCTGGGGTCGTCGTTCGGCTAAGGCAGCCCTACCCAGCGCGGGCCGGGGCAGACGTATTTCCTGTCCGCAGGGCGCCCCGCTGCGAATTTCCCGGTGGCTATTCACTCAGTACATGTACTCAGTACATACTGATCCCCATGAGCACCCGTCACATCCTGCTGGGCCTGCTCGTCGCGGGGCCCAGCCATGGCTACGACCTCAAGCGGCGGCACGACGAGCGGTTCCCCGAGGCCCGGCCGCTGGCCTACGGGCAGGTCTACCAGACCCTTCAGCGGCTGGTCCGGGACGGACTGGCCGAGATCGACGGCACCGAGGCGGACGGCGGCCCGGAGCGCACCCGGTACCGGGTGACGGACGAGGGCCGGCGCGAGCTGGAGCACTGGGCGGCGGAGATCGCGCCGCCCGCGCCCTTCGTCGCCAACGAGATCTTCGCCAAGGTCGTCGTCTCGATCCTGGTCTCCGGCGACCCGGCCGCCTATCTGCGCGAGCAGCGCACCGCCCATATGACGCGGATGCGGGAGCTGACGGCCGTGAAGGCCGCGCCGGGCGCCCGGCTCCCGACGGTGCTCTCCGCCGACTACGCCCTGACCCACCTGGACGCCGATCTGCGCTGGATGACCACCACCGCGGACCGGCTCACCACCCTGACCGCGGAGGTCGACCCCGCATGAGCGGTACGAGTACGAGTGTTCCGGACGTGTCACCGGTACGGGACGCCTCACCGGTGCTGGCCGGGCACGGCCTGGTCAAGGCGCACGGCCCGACCCGGGCGCTGCGCGGCGCCGCGCTGGAACTGGCGGAGGGCGAGATCCTCGCCGTCACCGGCCCGAGCGGCAGCGGCAAGTCGACGCTGCTGCACTGCCTCGCCGGGATCGTCCGCCCGGACGCCGGGGAGGTGCGCTACGGGGGCGAGCGGCTGGACCGGCTGCCGGAGCGGCGGCTGAGCGAGCTGCGCCGCACGGAGTTCGGGGTGGTGTTCCAGTTCGGGCAGCTCATCCCGGAGCTGACCGCGCTGGACAATGTGGCGCTGCCGCTGCTGCTGGCCGGGACGGACCGTACGCGGTCCCGGCGGGCGGCGGGCGAGTGGCTGGAGCGGTTCGGGGTGCGGGGGCAGGGGGAGCTGCGTCCCGGGGAGCTGAGCGGTGGCCAGGCCCAGCGGGTGGCGCTGGCGCGGGCGCTGGTGACCGGCCCGCGGGTGGTGTTCGCCGACGAGCCGACCGGCGCGCTGGACTCGCTGGCCGGGGAGCAGGTGATGACGGCGCTGGTCCACACCGCCCGGGAGACGGGCGCCGCGGTGCTGCTGATCACCCATGACGCCCGGGTGGCGGCCTACGCCGACCGCGAGGTGACGCTGCGCGACGGCGCCCCGGAGACGGTGGGCACGGGCGCGGCGGTGGCCCGATGAGCGCGGGGACGGCGAGGGCGGCGAGGGCGGCCATGGGGTCGGATGTGCGGCTGGCGTGGGCGCTGCTGCGGGGGTCGGACCGGCGGGAGTGGTGGCGGGTGACGCTGACCGGGATCGGGGCGGCGCTGGCCACCGGGTTCGCGCTGGCCGCGGTGAGCCTGGCGGCGCTGCGGGGGACGTACCGGTTCGAGATCGCGCACGGGCTGCTGGACCAGCCCGGGGAGCGGGCCGGGGTGGTACTGGCGCTGGTGCTGCTGCTGATCCCGGTGCTGGGGTTCCTCGGGCAGTGCGCGCGCATCGGGGCGGTGCACCGGGACCGGCGGCTGGCCGGGCTGCGGCTGGCGGGCGGCACGCCCTGGCAGGTCCGGCGGATCGCGGCCTACGAGACGGGGCTGGCGTGTCTGGCGGGGTCGGCGGTGGCGACGGTCTTCTCGGTGCTGCTGCTGTTGACGCGGTGGGGGCGGCCGACGGCCGCGGTGTGGGCGGGGATCGCGGTGGTGGCGGTCGGGGTGCCGGTCGCCGGGGCGCTGGTGGGGGTGCTGGCGTTGCGGCGGGTGGTGGCCTCGCCGCTGGGGTGGGTGCGGCGGGTGCGGGCGCCGGGCGGCCGGGCGCCCTGGTTCGTGGTCGGCGGGGCGGTGGTGGGCGTACCGGCGCTGCTGATCGTGTTCATCCAGTGGGACCAGGGCCGGGCGGCGTTCCCGCTGGCGCCGGTGACGGTGTGGGTGGGTGTGGTGCTGACCGGGCTGGGCGCGGTCGGGCTGTCGGGGCTGGTGGCGCGGCTGACCGGGCGGCGGCTGGCGGCGCGGACCTCGCGTCCGGCGGTGCTGATCGCGGCGGAGCGGCTGTGCGCGGACCCGTGGGCGGCGGCCCGTACCCATGCGGCGGCGCTGCTGGTGACGGTGGTGGGCGCCGGGTTCGTGGGGGTGCGGGCGGCGCTGCTGGACATCCTGCGCTCCGATCCGCACATGGAGTCCCTCGCCTTCTACACCACGGGACTGGATCTGACCGCCGCCGCGATCGGGGTGGCGCTGCTGATCACGCTGGGCGCGCTGGCGGTCGGCGCCGCCGAGTCCCTCGCCACCCGGCGCCGGGGGCTGGCCGCGCAGTCCGCCGCCGGGGTGCCGCGGGCGGTGCTCGGCCGGGCGCTGCTGCTGGAGACGGCACTGCCGCTGGCGCCCGCCCTGCTGCTGGCGGGCGCCGGGGGGCTGGCGGTGGGCACCGGGTACGCGACCCTGACCGGTCCCGGCTGGTCGGTGCCCTGGGCGTCGCTGCTGGTCCCGGTGGTGGTGTACGCCGGGTGTCTGCTGGCGGCGGCGACGGCCCTGCCGCTGCTGGGCCGCTCGGTCCGGCCGGGGGAACTGAGGTACGGATGAATCGCGCCGGGACCGATGAGAAATCGTGAAGCGCGCGGTCATATGGACCGGGCGGCGGGACCGTCGTAGGCACGCGGGCCCCGTGCGCACGGGGCGGCGGGACCGTCGTACGACCGCGGGCCCCGTGCGCGGGCATGCCGAGGGGCGGCCCGGCGCGGGGCGGGTCCTGTCCGCCGCCGCGCCGGACGGACCGCGCCGCCGGCGCCCGGACCGGGGTGGACGGGGGTCTCCCCGGTCCGGGCGCGGGCAATGCGAAGGCCCGGATCGTCAGGCGGAAATGCCGTCGATCCGGGCCAGGGCGTCGTCCGCGCCGTACGGCTGCAAGTACGGCAGCCAGCGCGGGTCCCTATGGCCGGTGCCGATGATGCGCCAGGCCAGGCCGGTGGGTGGGGCGGGTTTGTGGCGCAACCGCCAGCCGATCTCACCGAGGTGACGGTCGGCCTTGACATGGTTGCAGCGGCGGCACGAGGCCACCACGTTGTCCCAGACGTGCTTGCCACCGCGTGAGCGCGGAATGACGTGGTCGACGCTGGTTGCGACGCCACCGCAGTACATGCACCGGCCCCCGTCGCGCGCGAAGAGCGCTCTTCGGGTGAGTGGAACGGGCCCCCGGTAGGGAACCCGGACGAATCGCTTGAGCCGGACCACGCTGGGTGCGGGGAGTGTGACGGTCGCGCTGTGCAGAAAGGCGCCGGACTCCTCAAGGCATACGGCCTTGTTCTCCAGGACGAGAATGAGTGCGCGGCGGAGCGGTACGACGCCAAGGGGCTCGTACGACGCGTTGAGGACCAGGACATGCGGCACGGATGCCTCCTTGTACGCCGGCGGCGCGTGGCTCGCGCCGGGACGATCTGCCATCAGTCTCCCCTCATGCCTGGTGGAAGCGCCACCATGTCCCGGTAACGGGCTGGGAGTGTTTTCGACCACACCCTGAATCGTCCCCAGGATCGGCGGCCGTTCATTCCACCCGTTCGTACCGGGGTGAGAACGGTCTCTCCCGCGCCCATCACGCCGGTCCGGGCGCACGGCCCGGTTAGTGTGGGTGGCTCCGCCGCTCCAGTGACCTTTCCGTGACCTTGAAGAACCGTGAAGCCGTGATCTCTGCCGAAGGAGTGGCCGGGCCGCAGCTCCAGGAGGTACCCGCCGTGTCGTCCGTGTCGTCCCTGTCCGCTCTCCTCACCCCCGCCGCATGGGCCGCGTCCCCGGCGCCCGTGCCGTCGGAGTCGGAGACCGCCCCGGCGATGCCGACGCTCCAGGAAGCCCAGGAGAGCGCGACGAACGCGGCGAGCTGGGTGGAGCAGAACTGGTCGACCTGGCTGGCGATCGGGCTGCGGGTGCTGCTGATCATCGCGATCGCGGTGGTGCTGCGGGTGATGATACGGAGGGCGATCACCAAGCTGATAGACCGGATGAACCGCACCGCGCAGGCGGTGGACGGCACCGCGATCGGCGGGCTGCTGGTGAATGTGGAGCGGCGCAGGCAGCGCTCGCAGGCGATCGGCTCGGTGCTGCGTTCGGTGGCGTCCTTTGTGATCCTGGGCACCGCCGCGCTGATGATCCTGTCCACCTTTCAGATCAATCTGGCCCCGCTGCTGGCGTCGGCGGGGGTCGCGGGCGTGGCGATCGGTTTCGGCGCCCGCAATCTGGTCACCGACTTCCTCTCCGGGGTCTTCATGATCCTGGAGGACCAGTACGGGGTGGGCGACACCATCGACGCGGGCGTGGCCAGCGGCGAGGTGGTCGAGGTCGGCCTCCGGGTGACCAAGCTGCGCGGGGACAACGGGGAGATCTGGTACGTCCGCAACGGCGAGGTCAAGCGGGTCGGCAATCTCTCCCAGGGCTGGGCGACGGCCGGGGTGGATGTCACCGTGCGCCCGTCGGAGGACCTGGACAAGGTCAAGGCGGTGCTCGGCCGGGTCGGCGAGGAGATGAGCAAGGAGGAGCCCTGGAACGAGATGCTCTGGGGCCCGATCGAGATCCTGGGCCTGGACAGCGTCCTGCTCGACTCCATGGTCGTCCGCGTCACCGCCAAGACCATGCCGGGCAAGGCCCTCACGGTGGAACGCGAACTGCGCTGGCGCATCAAGCGCGCGTTCGACGCCGAGGGCATCCAGCTGGTCGGCGGCCTCCCCCTCCAGCCCCCGCTCGAATCCGACCCCGACCCGACGGCCACGATGTCGGCCCCGTCCGCCTTCGCCAGCACGACATCGCCCCAGTCGGCGGCGGCTTCTCCGATAGCGCCGCCGGGTGTGACGAAGTAGGGCGAGGGCGACCGGGAGCGGGGACGGGAACGGTTCTGCACGCTCGTTCGAGTGAAGGTGCCGAGATGTGCGGCGCGGCTTGTGTGTGGCGAGGCCCATCGTTCTGCCGGGGCACCCGCCACGGGCTTAGCCTGGCATCAGCGTGACGAGGAGAACAGCGATGAGCGCCGAACCCATCACGGAGCCGGTCATGACGCACCAGGACCCCATCGACCTGTTGATCGCGATCGAGAAGGCAGTGTCACCGCTGCCGATTCGCGCGGAGTACATCGAGGGGACCACCTACGTGCCGCCGCACGCGAACCACCAGCACAACGCAGGGGCCTTCAAACTCGCCGTCCAGCTCAGTTCGGCGGGCTTCACCCTGGCAGGTATGGGCAACGGATACCGCGCCGCACACCGAGACGGTCGCACCACGGCCCTGGTGGTTCCGGACTTCTACGTCCTCCGCCGCGACCCCGGCGAACTCGACGAGGCGTACCGCAGGGCCCACAAGAGCTGGTATCCCATCGATCTGCTCGCCCTCGTCGGCGAAGTCACCTCCAGCAACCACGAGACCGACACGGGACCCAAGCTCCGGACCTATGCCGCCGCAGGCGTGCCCGTCTACGTCCTTGTCAACCGCCACTCCGGGACGGCTCACTGCTATACGGACCCAGTCCCGCCGGGCGGCGATCCGGCCGACGCCTATTACGGCAGTGACGAGAAGGTGGACCTGGGCCAGCGGCTCCCGCTGCCGCCGCCCTACCCCTCCTTGGACACGTCAGCCTTCCTCATCCCCTGACACGCGCATCAAGCACGCCCCCGCAGATAACGACTCCGTTGCCGCGGGGGCGTTCCCCGTCTGCGCCTATTGACGGCCTCCTCGCCTCGGGATTACTTTCTGCCAACCGGATAGGAAAGTTTCCTAACAGTGGCGCGGAGCCTCCGGTGATCCCGGAGTTGGACGGGTCATCCGCGTCGCTGCCAAGCTGACCCGACGACCAGGTGAGAGGCAGGTGCCGACCCGATGGCTGGACCGAACGGAACGCCGGGAACCCCCCGCGTCCTGCGGGCCATGAACGACCGGGCCGCCCTGGACCTGCTGCTGGAGCACGGCCCCCTGTCCCGCACCCGGATAGGGAAGCTCACCGGGCTCTCCAAGCCGACCGCCTCACAGCTGCTGGCCCGGCTGGAGGCCGCCGGACTGGTCCACGAGACCGGTACCAGCGAGGGCCGCCCGGGACCCAACGCCCAGCTCTACGCGGTCAACCCGGCCGCCGCGTACGCCGCCGGACTGGATGTCACCCCGCACCGCATCCGGGCCGCGGTCGCCGATCTCACCGGGCGGACCGTGGGCGCCTTCGAACTGCGCACCCCGGGCCGCCGTCCCGCCCAGCCGGTCGTCCGCCAGGTCACCGACGCCCTCGACGGCGCCGTGAAGGCGGCCGGGCTGACCCGGGCGGAGCTGCGCCGGCTGGTCATCGCCACCCCCGGCGCCTTCGACCCCGGCACCGGACGGCTGCGCTACGCCTCCCATCTGCCGGGCTGGCACTCCCCCAGCCTGCTGGACGAGCTGGCCGCCGCGCTGCCGATGCCGGTGGAGTACGAGAACGACGTCAATCTCGCCGCCGTCGCCGAGCAGCGGCTCGGGGTGGCGCGCGGGCACGACGACTTCGTCCTGCTGTGGAGCCAGGAGGGCCTCGGCGCCGCCCTGGTGCTCGGCGGACGGCTGCACCGCGGCTGGACCGGCGGTGCCGGGGAGGTGGGTTTCCTGCCGGTGCCCGGAACCCCGCTGGTCCGGCATGTCACCAAAGCCAACAGCGGCGGATATCAGGAGCTGGCCGGGTCCCAGGCCGTCTCCCGGATGGCCGCCGACCTCGGCTACGACCGTATCCCGGCCGGCTCCCACGCCGAGGTCGCCGGCGCGCTCGTCGCCCGCGCCGTCACCGAGGACACGGACCGGGCCACCGCCCTGCTCACGGCCTACGCGACCCGGCTCGCCACCGGACTCGCCTCCCTCGTCTCCGTCCTCGACCCCGAACTCGTCGTGCTCAGCGGCTCCGCCCTCACCTCCGGCGGCGAGCGGCTGCGCGCCCTGATCCAGGCCGAACTGGAGGAGCTGGCCGCGTCGCGCCCGCGGCTGGTGGTCGGCGAAGTGATCGAGCAACCCGTTCTGCGGGGGGCGCTGGAGAGCGCCCTCGCCGCGACCCGCGATGAAGTCTTCGACACGCTGGCGCTCCGCTAGGGGCGCGCCCCCGTAACACCGGTTTGAGTGTGACGCCGCGGGCCGGTTGTGGCCCGTCGCGCAGTTCCCCGCGCCCCTGAAAGGGCCTTCCCTTCCCCCAGGAGATCCCGCCATGCCCGGAATATCCAGGAAAGTCACCCTCGCGCTGGCCGCTTCCGCCGCGTTCGCGCTGACCGCCACCGCCTGCACCGGCTCCTCCGGGACCAGCGCCGCCGACGACCCGGACGCCGAGACCACGATCACCTTCTGGCACGGCTGGAGCGCGCCCGCCGAGGTGAAGGCGATCGAGGACAACATCGCCCGCTTCGAGAAGGCGCACCCCAACATCAAGGTCAAGGTCGTCGGCAACATCAACGACGACAAGCTGAACCAGGCCCTGCGCGCGGGCGGTTCCAGCGGGCCGGACGTGGTGTCGTCGTTCACCACCGCCAACATCGGGAAGTTCTGTTCGTCCGGTGCCTTCCTCGATCTGAAGCCGTTCATCGAGAAGTCGAAGCTGGATCTGGACGCCCTCATCCCCAAGCCGATGCTGGACTACACCCAGTTCGAGGGCACCCGCTGCGCCCTGCCGCTGCTCGGCGACGCCTACGGCCTCTACTACAACAAGGACGCCTTCGAGGCGGCCGGCATCACCGCCCCGCCGAAGACCTGGACCGAGTTCACCGAGGTCGCCAAGAAGCTCACCGAGGCCAAGGGCGACAGCTATGAGCAGCTCGGCTTCATGCCGAACTACCACGGCTACGAGACCGTCGTCGACCACTACATGTCCCAGTGGGACCACACCTACTTCGACGACTCCGGCAAGTCCACCATCGCCACGGACCCGGCGTTCGCGGAGATGTTCACCTACCAGAAGAAGCTGGTGGACGAGCTGGGCGGGTTCTCCAAGCTGGAGAAGTACCGCAACACCTTCGGGGACGAGTGGGGCGCCAAGCACCCCTTCCACACCGGGCAGGTCGCCATGCAGCTCGACGGCGAGTGGCGGCTCGGGATGGCCAAGGACGCCGGGGTGGACTTCGAGATCGGCACCGCGCCGCTGCCGGTCGCGGACGACGAGGTGGACGAGTACGGCAAGGGCTTCCTGTCCGGCACGGTCATGGGCATCGCCCCGCAGAGCGAGAAGCAGAACGCCGCCTGGGAACTCGTGAAGTACATGACCACCGACACGGACGCCGTGGTCGCCTTCTCCAACGGCATCCGCAATGTCCCCTCCACCTTCGAGGCGCTGAAGTCCCCGGACCTCAAGCACGACCCCGCGTTCCAGACCTTCCTGGACATCGCCCAGCACCCCGAGTCCAGCAGCCCGCCCGCCTCCGTCAACGGCTCGACCTACCAGCAGACCCTCCAGGACTTCGGCTACCAGTACGAGTCCGGCAAGGAGAAGGACCTCCGGGCCGGTCTGGAGCGGACCGCCGCGCAGATCGACCGCGACATCGAGCAGGCGAAGTAGCCCCGGGTGACCACGTACACGCTCCGCGCGAAGCGCCGCAGGTCGGCGCTTCGGACGGCGGCCTTCCTGTCACCATGGCTCATCGGGTTCAGCGTCTTCTTCGCCTATCCGTTGCTGTCCACCGTGTACTTCTCCTTCATGCGGTACGACGGCTTCGGCGTCCCGGAGTTCCGCGGCCTGGACAACTGGCTGTACGTCTTCCAGGACTACCCGATGTTCTGGCCCGCCCTGCGCAACACCGTGTGGCTGGTGCTGGTGATGGTGACCTGCCGGGTGGTGTTCGGGCTCGGGGTGGGGCTGCTGATCACCCGGATCAGGACCGGTACCGGGGTCTTCCGGACCCTGTTCTATCTGCCCTATCTGGCCCCGCCGGTGGCGGCGACGCTGGCCTTCGTGTTCCTGCTGAACCCCGGCACCGGCCCGGTCAACTCCGTGCTGGAGGGCCTCGGTCTGCCCGCCCCCGGCTGGTTCACCGACGGCACCTGGTCCAAGCCCGCCCTCACCGCGCTGGCGCTGTGGGGCGTCGGCGATCTGATGGTGATCTTCATGGCGGCGCTGCTCGACGTCCCCAAGGAGCAGTACGAGGCGGCGGAGCTGGACGGGGCGTCGGCCTGGCAGCGGTTCCGGTTCGTCACCCTGCCCAACATCTCCCCGATCGTGCTGTTCGCCGTGGTCACCGGCGTGATCCAGACGATGCAGTACTACACCCAGCCCCTGGTGGCCGGAAAGGTCGCCTCCGGGATCATCGGCGGCTCCGGCCAGTCCTTCGAGCCGGGCTACCCGGACAAGTCCACCCTGACCCTCCCCCAACTGGTCTACAACCTCGGCTTCCAGCGCTTCGACTACGGCGCCGCCTGTGTGGTCGCCCTGGTGCTGTTCGCGCTGTCCATGGCGTTCACGGCACTGCTGATGCGCCGCCGGGGCGGACTGATCTCGGCAGGTGAGCGATGACGCGGGTATGTGAGCGGCTCCTGAAGTCGGCGGGTGCGCCGACGACCCGAACGCATGAGCGGCCCCTGAAGCCGGCAGGTGAGCGATGACGCAGCTACTGGAGCAGCGGCCCGTGGAGAGCGACGCGGCGCCCTCCCCCGAACAGCGGACCGCCCGCCGCCGGGCCGTCCTGGAGTGGATCGCGGTGCACTCCCTCGGCGTCGCCGCCGCGCTCTTCTTCGTCCTGCCGTTCGTGTTCGTGGTGCTGACCTCGCTGATGAGCGATCAGCAGGCGCTCACCCGGGACCTGGTGCCCGACACCTGGGAGTGGGGCAACTACACCAAGGTCTTCGACACCCCCGGCTTCCTCATCTGGTGGCGCAACACCCTGCTCTACGCCGGAGTGGGCACCCTGCTGACCGTCGTGTCGTCCATCCCGGTGGCGTACGCGCTCGCCAAGTTCCGCTTCCGGGGCCGGCATGTGACGCTGATGCTGGTGATCTCGATGATGATGCTGCCGCCGCAGGTCGTCATCATCCCGATGTACCTGTTCTGGGCCAAGCAGCTGGACCTCTCCGGCACACTGTGGCCGCTGATCATCCCGATGGCGTTCGGCGACGCGTTCTCGATCTTCCTGCTGCGCCAGTTCCTGACCACCATCCCCGATGAGTATCTGGACGCGGCGAAGGTGGACGGCTGCGGTGATCTGCGCACCCTGCTCAAGGTCGTGCTGCCGATGGCCAAGCCGGGCATCGCGGCCGTCGCCCTGTTCCAGTTCTTCTACGCCTGGAACGACTACTTCGGACCGCAGATCTACGCCTCCGAGAACCCCGGCGCCTGGACCCTGTCCTTCGGCCTGGAGTCCTTCAAGGGCGCGCACCACACCGACTGGAACCTCACCATGGCCGCGACCGTGCTGGTCATGGCCCCCGTGATCCTTGTGTTCTTCTTCGCGCAGAAGGCGTTCGTCGAGGGCGTCACGCTCACCGGAGTGAAGGGTTAGGCAGCACATGAAACTCACCGTGGTCGGCGGAGGGTCGACCTACACACCCGAACTCATCGACGGATTCGCGCGGCTGCGGGACACCCTGCCGATCGAGGAACTGGTCCTGGTGGACCCGGCACCCGAGCGGCTGGAACTGGTGGGCGGGCTGGCCCGGCGGATCTTCGCCAAGCAGGGCCACCCGGGCCGGATCGTCACCACCTTCGACCTGGACGAGGGCGTCGAGGGCGCCGACGCGGTGCTGCTGCAACTGCGCGTCGGCGGCCAGGCGGCCCGCGAGCAGGACGAGACCTGGCCGCTGGAGTGCGGCTGCGTCGGCCAGGAGACCACCGGCGCGGGCGGCCTCGCCAAGGCGCTGCGCACGGTCCCGGTGGTCCTGGACATCGCCGAGCGGGTCCGCCGGGCCAACCCGGACGCCTGGATCATCGACTTCACCAACCCGGTCGGCATCGTCACCCGCGCCCTGCTCCAGGCCGGGCACAAGGCGGTGGGGCTGTGCAATGTGGCGATCGGCTTCCAGCGCAAGTTCGCGAACCTGCTCGGGGTGTCCCCGGCCGAGGTCCACCTCGACCATCTGGGCCTGAACCACCTCACCTGGGAGACCGGGGTACGCCTCGGCGGCCCCGAGGGCGAGAACGTCCTGCCCGCGCTGCTGGCGGAGCACGGCGAGGCCATCGCCGCCGATCTGAGCCTGCCGCACCCGGTCGTGGCCCGCCTCGGCGTCGTCCCCTCCTACTACCTGCGCTACTTCTACGCCCACGACGAGGTGGTGGCGGAACTGCGCACCAAGCGCTCCCGCGCGGCCGAGGTCGCCGAGATGGAACGCAATCTGCTGAAGATGTACGCCGATCCCGCGCTGGACGAGAAACCGGCGCTGCTGGCCAAGCGCGGCGGGGCCTACTACTCGGAGGCGGCCGTCGATCTGGCGGCGGCGCTGCTGGGCGGCTCCGGCAGCCCCTACCAGGTCGTCAACACCCGCAACAACGGCCGCCTGCCCTTCCTCGCCGACGACGCGGTCATCGAGGTCCAGGCGGCCGTGGGCCCCAAGGGCCCCACCCCGCTGCCGCTCCCGCCCGTGGACCCGCTGTACGCCGGACTGATCGCGCATGTCACCGCCTACGAGGACCTCGCCCTGACCGCCGCCCTGCACGGCGGCCGGGAACGGGTCTTCAAGGCCCTCCTCGCGCACCCCCTCATCGGCCAGCACGCCTACGCCGACGGGCTCACCGACCGGCTGATCGCGCACAACCGGGAGCACCTCGCGTGGGCATGAGCACAGCGGTCCTCGCCGTCGACGCGGGGAACAGCAAGACCGACGTCGCGGTCGTGTCGGGCGACGGCGAGGTCCTCGCCACGGCCCGCGGCGGCGGATTCCAGCCACCGGTGGTGGGCGTGGACACGGCCGTCGGCATTCTGGCGGAGGCGGTCGAGCGCGCCCTCGCCGACGCGGGCGATCCCCCGGTGGCGCAGGTCTCGGCGTGTCTGGCCAACGCGGACTTCCCGCTGGAGGAGGAGCGGCTGACGGCGGCGCTCACCGCGCGCGGGTGGGGCGACGCGGTGGACGTCCGCAACGACACCTTCGCGATCCTGCGGGCCGGGGTCACCGAGCCGCGCGGGGTCGCCGTGGTGTGCGGCGCGGGCATCAACTGCGTCGGGATGCTCCCGGACGGCCGGACCGCCCGCTTCCCCGCGATCGGCCGGATCTCCGGCGACTGGGGCGGCGGCTGGGGCATGGCCGAGGAGGCGCTCTACCACGCGGCCCGCGCGGAGGACGGCCGCGGCGGACCGACGGACCTGATGCGCACCCTCCCCTCCCACTTCGGCCTGCCGTCCATGTACGCCCTCATCGAGGCCCTCCACTTCGAACGGATCGACCCACTGCGCCGCCACGAGCTGACACCGGTGCTGTTCCGCACGGCCGCGGACGGCGACCCGGTCGCCCGCGCCCTGATCGACCACCTGGCCGACGAGGTGACGACCCTGGCGACGGTCGCCCTCACCCGCCTCGGCCTGCTGGAGGAGACGGCCCCGGTCGTCCTCGGCGGCAGTGTGCTGGCGGCCCGCCACGAGCAACTCGACACCGGCATCCGCACCCTGCTCACCGAACGCGCCCCGAAGGCCACGCCCCGGGTGGTCACCGCACCCCCCGTCCTGGGCGCGGCCCTCCTGGGCCTGGACGCCCTGGGCTCCCCCCCAGAGTCCCAGACCCGCTTGCGCACCCACTTCTGAGGGGGCCCCAGGCTGCCCCTCCGGGGGGGTACGGGGCTGGGGTGCGGCGCCGCTGGTGAACTGGCGTTCGGGCGGGGGTGGCTCACCGGGCGGGGCCCGGGGGGTGGGCTTGGCCGGGCGGGCCTGCGCCTGGGCTTGGGCCGGGCGGCCTGGGCCTGGGCCGGTGCCTGAGCTTTGGGCCGGGGGCCTGGGCCGGGCCGCAGCGCGGGCCCCGGACGTACCCACGCCCCGTAGGGCGGCCGGACTCCCGGCACCCTCCCCGCCCCTCCCGGGGGGAGCGCGGGGGCTGGGCAGCGCCCGCGAACTGGCCCGCACGCAGAAGCGGTTCACCGGGGCCGCGCGGCCCCGGTCCGGGCTTGGCTTGGGCCGGACGGGCCCGCGTTTGGGCCGGGGCCTGAGCCGGGGAAGCACGGGACCCAGGCGTATCCACGCCCGGCTGGACGGCCCGGACTCCCGCACCCGCCCTACCCCTCCGGGGGATGCGGCGAGCCGGGCAACGCCCGCGAACTGGCCTGCGCGCAGGGGAGGTTCACCGGGCCGAGAGGCCCCCGGCCGGGGCCGGGCCTGGGCTTGGGCCGGTGCTGACCGGCGAGGGCGACACCGGGGTGGAACCGGCGTCGACACGATACGAGGAGTGGCTGAGCCGACGGGCCCGCGCATGGGCCGGGGCCTGAGCCGGGGCAGCACGGGCCCCGGGCGCACCACGCCCCGCAGGGCAGCCCGAACTCCCGCACCCGCCCCACCCCTCCGGAGGGGCCCCCGCGCACCCTCACCCCCTCCACGCCGGACGCCGCGCCCCCTCACCCCCCTCCACGCCAGGCGCCCCGCACCCGCACATCCCCCCCAGTCCCCAGGGACACCCGCGCCCCCACCAGCCCCCAGGCAGCCGCCCCTCCCCACCCCGCGCCCCCCAAGCAACCGGATGACACCCCCGCCCCCAAACCCCCCTCACGACAACCCCCGCCCACCCCCACCCCACCCCTTCACCCACCCCCCGCAAGCTCCCCGTAAGCCCCCCGCAACAACCCTCCGCACCCGTCCCCCCTGCTGGGAACCGAACCGATTCCGGGGGCGTATTCATGGGAAGGGGGCGCTGTGCGGCGCAAGATCCAGTCAAGCGCGATGCGGATGTCGGCCCCGGCAGAGATACTTGCGGCGACCGGATGACCATGGGGGAGGTCAATACAGTGACACAACCGCCCAAGAGCAGCACCGCTCCACCGGGCGGGGGCGGCACAGGCGGCACGGGCGCCCCCTCCGCGCCCGCGATCCCGGCCCAGTCCCGGCCGGGCCCGGCCACCGCGCCGCCGCTCCCGGAGCCGCCGCGCCGCACGGCGTTCGCCGAGGGCGTGGACCGGCTGCGGGCCGGGGCCACCACCGAGCCGGGCCGGCTGCGCGTCATCGGCGCCCTGCTCGCCCTGCTGGTCGTCGCGTTCGGCGCGATCACCGCCTGGCAGAGCGCCGAGCGCGCCTCGGCCGCCGACGCCGTACTGAACACCAGCCAGCCGCTCAGCTCCGACGCCGCCGACATCTACCGGTCGCTGGCCGACGCCAACACCGCCGCCTCCAGCGGCTTCCTGGCGGGCGGTCAGGAGACCGAGGAGTCCCGCGAGCGGTACGAGGACAACATCCGCAAGGCCGCCGAGGGCCTGGTCCGCGCCGCCAACAACTCCGAGCCCGGCTCGGCGTCCGCGCAGACCATCGCCGACCTGAACCGGCTGCTCCCCGAGTACAAGGGCCTCATCGAGCGCGCCCGCGCCAACAACCGCCAGGGCTTCCCGCTGGGCGGCGCCTATCTGCGCTACGCCAACGACACGATGCAGTCGGACATGCTCCCGTCCGCCGAGAAGCTCTACAAGACCGAGAACGAGCGCCTGAGCGCCGACTACGCGGACGCCACGCCCTACCCGTGGGCGGCCATCGCCCTCGGCGTCGCCGCGCTCGGCGCCCTCGCCTGGGCCCAGCACCGTACGTACCGCCGTACCAACCGGGTCCTCAACCACGGTCTGGTCGCCGCGTCCGCCGCCACCGTCGTGGTGCTGCTGTGGCTGGTCGTCGGGCACAGTGTGGCCCGCGCGGGGCTCAATGACTCCTACGAGCACGGCGTCCGCTCGCTGAACGCGCTCAACGACGCCCGGATCGCCTCCCTGAAGGCGCGGGGCAACGAGAATCTGACGCTGGTCAACCGGGGCGCGGAGAGCGTGATGGTCGACGGCGAGTACCAGGACAAGTTCGACGTCGAGTTCGGCAAGTCGATGGCGGACCTGGAGAAGGGGCTCGACACGGCCGCCGGTCTGGCGGACGACGACGCCGGACGGGACCCGGTGTCCGAGGCGGCGGGCAATATGGAGGAGTGGCAGGCCCGGCACGGCAGGGCCCGCGCGGCGGACAACGCGGGCGACTACCAGACCGCGCTGAACCGGATCATCGGCGGCGACCCCGACGACCCGCCGACCGGTGAGTGCTTCGACGGGGTCGACGAGAGCCTCGCGCTGGCGATCGACCACGAGAAGAAGGAGTTCGAGGCCGCCGCCGCCGACGGTCTGGGCGCGATGACCGGGCTGACGGCGGGCGCCGCGGCGCTGGCCGTGCTCGGCGCGGCGGGCGCGGTCCTCGGCATCGGCCGCAGGCTGTCGGAGTACCGGTGAAAGGGGGCGTGACGATGCGAGCAGACAGGTCGCGAGCCAGTCTGAGGGGCTGGGGCGGCGTGGGCGCCATGGCGGTCGTCTGCGCCCTGGCCGCGCTGCTGACGCTGCTGCTGCCGCTGACCGCCTCGCGCGGCGGCGACGGCAGTACGGGCCTCGGCGGCTCCGGCCTCGCCGACGCCTCCCAGGTCAGCGCCGGGCAGAAGGCGCCCGAGTGCCCCGACCCGCAGGACCAGAGCCTCGCCCCGTCCACCGCCGACGGCGCCACCATCGAGGCCATCAAGGAGCGCGGCCATCTCCTGGTCGGCGTCGACCAGAACAGCTTCGGCTGGGGGTACCGCGACCCCAACCGCCAGGGACAGGACGTCCAACTGGAGGGCTTCGACATCGATCTGGCCCGGCGGATAGCGCAGGAGCTGCTCGGCTCCCCCGACGAGATCATCTTCAAGGCGATCCCCACCAACCAGCGCATCCCGGCGATCCAGAGCGGCCAGGTCGACATGGTGGTGCGCACGATGACGATCAGCTGCACCCGGATGGAGGAGGTCGACTTCTCCGCCCCCTACTTCATGACCGGCCAGCAGGTCCTCGCGCCGGTCACCTCGGACATCACCGGCTATGACGAGAGCCTCGCCGGTCAGGAGATCTGCTCGGCGTCCGGTTCGACGGCCCACGACACGCTGGCCGCCGACCAGAAGGCGGGCGAGCTGGCGAAGGACGCGGACATCTCCACCACCGTGCCCAGTCAGCTGGACTGCCTGGTCCGGCTCCAGCTCGGCGAGGTGGACGCGGTGGTGACCGATGGCGCGCTCGCCGCGAGCCAGGCCGCGCAGGACCCGACGGTGAGCCTCAAGGGCGAGCGGTTCACCACCGAGTACTACGGCGTGGCGATGAAGAAGGGCGCGGACGACCTGGTCCGCCGGGTCAACCGAATACTGGAGGACTACCGCCAGGACAACGGCTGGCGGGACTCCTACGACCGCTGGCTGTCGGACACCATGGGCGCCGACTCGGAGTCCGCGACCCCGCCCGAGCCCCAGTACCGGCAATAGCCAGTAGCCCCCGCCACCGATCCCGACGGACGGCCCAGACAGAAGGTCCCGACGGACGGCCCGGACAAAAACGGACGACACAGACGACACAGACGGCGACGACACACCGACACAACGGCACGCGACAGCAGCGAGAGGTGATCGATGGGCGGCACGGGACCCACCGGGCCGGTGATGGACCGGGACGAGGTGGACCGTGCGCTGGCGCGGCTCGGCGCGGAGCACGAGGCGATCGAGACCTCGCTGCTCGCCCTCCAGGACCACGCCGGCCGCAGACTCCTCGAAGGCGCCGCGCTGACCGGCACCACCCAGGAGCGCTGGCGGAGCGCCGAGGCGGCGATCACCCTGCTGTGGACGTACTTCGACGCCTACGCGGGCGCGTTGCGCTCCGCCCGGGAGATCCGCTCCCGGCGCCGCTGGTCCTCCCGCGAGGATCTGACGGAGCTGACGGAGCTGCTGCGCGGCGAGCCGGTGGCGATGGCCGGCGCAGGCGCCGCGACCGCCCTCGCGCCCAGCCTGAACGGCACCGGCCGGCTGAGCGAGAGCTTCTCCCTGGCATCGCTGGTGGACCGGATGAACGAGCTGTACGCCGGCTCCCTGGACATGGTGGTCGCCGCGGACGCGGTCTGGTCGGCGCTGCCCGCCCGGATCGATCTGCTGGCCGCCGAGCTGCAACGCACCCGCAAGCTGGCCCACTCGGTCGGGGTGCGCCCCGGTGAGCACCCGGCCGGTGACGACCTGGAGCGCATCACCCGCACCCTGACCGTCCTGCGCGAGCGGGTGATCTCCGATCCGCTGGCGTACTGGCTGCCCGCGCAGGGCAGTTCGGCGCCCGGCGGCGGCCGTCCGGACACCGCGGTCTACGACCGGGAGGCCCGCGCGCTGGACGAGGTGCGCCGGGAGATCGACGCGGTGCTCGGGGTGCGGCAGGACGCCGAGCAGCGGCTGATCCGGCTGCGGGACGTGCTCAGCCGCGCGGACCGCACCCTCGCCGAGGCGCGCACCGCGCGCGGGGAGGTGCTGGCGAAGATCGCGGCGACCGAGGTGCCGCCGGTCAGCGGCCCGCCCACCGCGCTCCAGGAGCAGCTGGCGATGGCGGCCGAGTACCGTCGGCAGGGGCAGTGGCACCGGTTGTCGCCGCTGCTGGAGTCGCTGGAGCAGAAGGCCGAGGACGAACTGCTGCGCGCCCGGGAGTCGCTGACGGCGGTGACCGCGCCGCTCGCGGTCCGCGCCGAACTGCGCGGGCGGCTGGACGCGTACCGGGCGAAGGTGTCCCGGCACGGGCTGGCGGAGGACCCGCTGCTGGTGGAGCGGTACGACGCGGCCCGCCGGATGCTGTGGAGCGCGCCCTGCGATCTCCGGGTGGCCGGGGAGGCGGTGCTGCGCTACCAGCGGGCGGCGGCCGAACTGCTGGGCGGCGGACCGTACCGGCCCGAGGACCACAGGGGGTAGGGGGAGACGTGATGAGTGAGGGACCCGAGGCACCCGAGGGAACCGGCGGCTGCCAGCGGCCGGGCTGCGAGGGCCGTTACGAGGACATGGGCGGCGGTGAGCTGTACTGCGACACCTGCGGTCTGGCGCCGGTGGTGTCGCCCGGGGGGATGATCTCCTCGCCGCCCACCGGGCTCACCGTGGGCGGGCGCTCCGCGTCGAGCGGCTCCGCCGCCCGCACCGGGTCGCACGCCAGCTCCCGTACGTCGTCGCAGACTTCGCAGTCGTCCCGGTCGCGGCGGTCGGTGTCGGGGCGGCTGTCGCGGTCGCTGTCGGGGCGGACGGCGAGCCGTTCGGTGTCGGTGCGCAGCTCGGGCTCGGCGGCCGGTACGTCGTCCCGGGGGCGGCTGGGGGCCGGGCTGGTGCAGGTGCCGCCGATCCCGCGGCCGAACCCGCGCGCGATGGTGCTGGACAATCCGGAGGTGCCGGAGCGCAAGCGGTTCTGCTCGCGCTCGGACTGCGGGGCGCCGGTGGGCCGGGCGCGCGGGCGGCAGCCGGGCCGGGTGGAGGGCTTCTGCACCCGGTGCGGGCATCCGTACTCCTTCGTGCCGAAGCTGAAGGCCGGCGATGTGGTGCACGGGCAGTACGAGGTGGTGGGCTGTCTGGCGCACGGCGGGCTGGGCTGGATCTATCTCGCCGTGGACCGCGCGGTGTCGGACCGGTGGGTGGTGCTCAAGGGCCTGCTGGACACCGGTGACCAGGACGCGATGGCCGCGGCGATCTCCGAGCGGCGCTTCCTGGCCGAGATCGAGCACTCCAACATCGTCCGGATCTACAACTTCGTGGAGCACCTGGACCAGCGCACGGGCTCGCTGGACGGGTACATCGTCATGGAGTACGTCGGCGGCAAGTCGCTGAAGGAGATCGCCAACGCCCGCCGCAGCCCGGAGGGGAAGCGGGACCCGCTGCCGGTGGAGCAGGCGTGCGCGTACGGCATCGAGGCGCTGGAGGCGCTCGGCCATCTGCACAGCCGCAATCTGGTGTACTGCGACTTCAAGGTCGACAACGCCATCCAGGCCGAGGACGAGCTGAAGCTGATCGACATGGGCGCGGTGCGCCGGCTGGACGACGACGAGTCGGCGATCTACGGCACGATCGGCTACCAGGCGCCGGAGGTGGCCGAGACCGGCCCGACGGTGGCGTCGGACCTGTACACGGTGGGCCGGACGCTCGCCGTGCTGTCCTTCGACTTCCAGGGCTACACCACGGTGTTCGTGGACTCGCTGCCCGACCCGGAGCACATCCCGGTGTTCGGCCGCTACGAGTCGTACTACCGGCTGCTGGTGCGGGCCACCGACCCCGACCCGGTGCGCCGGTTCGCGTCCGCGCAGGAGATGGCGGAGCAGCTGACCGGGGTGCTGCGCGAGGTGGTCTCGCTCCAGTCGGGGCGGGCGCGTCCGGCGCTGTCGACGCTGTTCGGGCCGGAACTGCGGGTCACGGACACGGAGTTGTTCGCGGAGCTGCGCGACGAGGTGTCCCGGCTGGGGGCGCGCGCGAGAACGGGCTCGCGGGGGCCGTCCGGGCGGGCGCTGCCGCCGGGCACACCGGTCCCGGCGCTGGCCTCGTCGATCGGGGTGGCCGCCACCGTGCTGCCCCCGGCCCCGCCGCCGCTGGTCGGCTCGCTGGACACGGCCGCCGCCGCGCTGGCCCTGCCGGTGCCGCACGTGGATCCCCAGGACCCCAACGCGGGGTTCCTGGCGGGGCTGCTGGCGTCCGCTCCGGCCGAGCTGGTCACGGCGCTGAACGCGGCGCCCGCGCCGTCCCCGGAGACCCGGCTGCGGCAGGTGCGGGCCTGGCTGGAGAACGGCGACGCGGACACCGCGCTGACCGCCCTGGCCCGGCTGGAGGACGAGCGGCCGGACGACTGGCGGGTGGTCTGGTACCGGGGGGTGGCGGCGCTGGTCACCGGCGACTTCGAGGGCGCGGCGCTGGCCTTCGACGCGATCTACGACGCCTTCCCGGGCGAGACGGCGCCCAAGCTCGCCCTCGGGCTGTGCGCGGAGGTGCTGGGGCAGTTGGACAACGCCGCCGAGTACTACCGGCTGGTGTGGACGACCGACCCGAGTTTCGTCAGCGCGGCGTTCGCCCTGGCGCGGGTCCAGCTCGCGGCCGGGGACCGGTCGGGTGCCGTTCGTACGCTCGAATCGGTGCCGGAGGCGTCCATCCACTACACCGCCGCGCGGGTGGCGGCCGTCCGGGCGCGGCTGCGGCAGCGCACGCCGACCGCCTCCGACATGCCCTTCCTCGACGATCTCAGCGCGGCGGCGGGCCAGGTGGAGGCGCTGGGCGCGTACGGTCTGGACGCCACCCGGCGGGAGCGGCTGGCGACCGAGGTGCTCGGCTCGGCGCTGGACTGGATACTCTCCGATGGCCGGGGTTCCGCTCCTCCCGCCGCCGGAGGACGGACACTGCTCGGCAATGGGCTGGACGAGCGGGGGCTGCGCTTCGGCCTGGAGCGCGCGTACCGCACGCTGGCCCGGCTCGCGCCGGGCGGCGAGGAGAGGATCGACCTGGTGGAACGTGCCAACCGTTACCGCCCCCGGACGTGGGTGTAGTTGATGACGCAGAAGCCCCCCCAGACGCCCCGGACGCCCCCGCAGGCCGCTGTGTCCCATTGCCCCAGCTGCGCGGAGCCGCTGGAGTCGGGCGACCGTTTCTGCGGCGCGTGCGGTTACGACCTGTCCGCCGTGCCGCTGCGCCCGGACGAGAACCCGACGCTGACGCTGAGCGCGCCACCGCCGCCGCCACCGCCTCCGGCACCGGAGGAGCCGCCGGGCTGGCCGGCCCCGCCGTCCGGCTCCGCCGGGAGCCAGGCGACCCATCTGCCGACGGATCTGCGGGGCACGGACTCCGGCGGGATCCCGCTGCCCGAGCGCGGGGGCACGCCGGGGGCGTCCGCCGCCGCGCCGCTGGGCGTGGTGCCGCCGCAGGGTCCGCGCGCGGCGCCGGACGCCGGGCAGCCGGCCCCCGGGGTCCGCTTCGACCGGCGCGCGGGCGACCCCGAGCCGTCGGCCACCGCCGGGCAGCCACCTTCCGCCACGCCGCCGCTCTCCGCCGGGCAGCCGCCATCCGCCACGCCGCCGCCCTCCGCCGGGCAGCCGCCTTCCGCCGCGCCACCCCTCCCCGCGCAGCCGCCTTCCGCCGCGCAGCCGCCTTCCGCCGCGCAGCCGCCCTCCGCCGGGTCCGCCGCCGGGCCCTCCCATGAGCCCGACGACTATCCGCTCCAGGCGCCCGATCCCCGGATCGCCGAGCCGCAGCAGGCAGCCCCTGCCGGGGGCGGAGCCGGGACCGGGGTGCCGGTGTGCGTGGCGTGCCGGGCCGGGCGGGTGGACAGCGACGGGTACTGCGAGAACTGCGGCCACGCCCAGCCGCGCGAACGCGACCACATGGAGCAGGAGTCGGGCCCGGTGGCCGCCGTCAGCGACCGCGGGCTGCGCCACCACCGCAACGAGGACGCGTTCACCGTCGGCTGCACCGCGCTGCCCGACGGCTCCCCCGCCGTGCTGGCGATCGTCTGCGACGGGGTCTCCTCGGCGACCCGCCCGGACGATGCCTCGCTGGCCGCCTCGCGGGCGGCCGGGGACAGTCTGCTCGCCGCGCTGCCGGCCGGCACCCATCCGCAGCAGGCCATGCACGACGCGATCGTCGCCGCGTCCCGCGCGGTCAACTCGCTGGCCAACGAGCCCGCGACGGCCCGCGCGCAGGCCCCGCACCAGAACGCCCCGGCGTGCACCCTGGTCGGCGCGATCGTCACGGGCGGGCTGCTGGTGGTGGGCTGGGTCGGCGACAGCCGGGCCTACTGGGTCCCGGCCGACCGCACCTCACCGCCCGCCCGGCTCACCGAGGACGACTCCTGGGCCGCCCAGATGGTCGCCGCGGGCCTGATGAACGAGGCGGAGGCGTACGCCGACGAGCGCGCCCACGCGATCACCGGCTGGCTCGGCGCGGACGCCTATGAACTGGAGCCGCACACCGCGTCCTTCAAACCGGACCGCCCGGGAGTGGTGGTCGTCTGCACGGACGGCCTGTGGAACTACGCCGAGGGCGCGGAGGAAATGGCCCGGACGGTACCGGTCGACGCGGCGGTCCGCCCGCTGCACAGCGCCCGTGTCCTGGTCGGCCACGCCCTGGACGGCGGCGGCCACGACAACGTAACGGTGGCCGTCCTGCCGTTCCCGGCGGTACCGCAGGGGGCAGGATCGGCCTGAGACGGGCCCCGACGGGGAGAGAGCCCGGACAGGCGGGCACCCTGGAGGGGCCGTGCGCCCGACGGAGCGGGACCCGGGCCGGTCCCGGCGCTCGACAGGTTCCCCGAAAAGGGGAGGTCACCCGCGAGGGAGCCCGCGCGCGGCTCCTGGAAAGGGCCCGTGCCGGACACGGCTCCGTGCGGAGGAACCGGCGCAGGGCATGGCTCCCCCGAGGGAGCCCGCACGCCGAAAGATGATCGTCCGCGGGCCGGAGGGGACCGGTCCGCTCACCGATGGCGTCCCGGCCGACCCGGGGCGTGCGAGGGGGATGTGAAAAGGGATGGCGAACTTCTCGAAGTCCAAGGTGCCGCAGTTCTCGATGGACGTGTACCAGAACGAGTACCTGCCGGAGGGGGGCCGCGAGGTCAACGCGATCGTCACGGTCAGCGCGACCGGCGGCGGGACCGTCGGCAGCGCGGTCGCCGCGCAGCACCTCTACTCACCGGGGCAGGGCCCGTCCGCCGCGGTGGCGCTGATGGTCGACTGCTCGGGGTCGATGGACTACCCGCCGACCAAGATGCGCGGCGCCCGGGACGCCACCGCCGCCGCGATCGACACCCTGCGCGACGGGGTGCGGTTCGCGGTGATCGACGGCACCCATGTGGCCCGGGAGGTGTTCCCCGGCGGCGGACGCCTCGCGGTGGCCGATCCGGCCACCCGGGAGCAGGCCAAGCAGGCGCTGCGGCGGCTGAGCGCGGGCGGCGGCACCGCGATCGGCACCTGGCTGCGGCTGGCCGACCGGCTGCTGTCGGCGGCGGACGTCGAGATCCGGCACGGCATCCTGCTGACCGACGGCCGCAATGAACACGAGGCGCCGGAGGATCTGAAGGCGGCGCTGGACTCCTGCGCCGGGCGGTTCACCTGTGACGCCCGGGGCGTGGGCACGGACTGGGAAGTGAAAGAAGTCACAGGGATAGCGTCCGCGCTGCTCGGCACGGCCGACATCGTGGCCGATCCGTCCGGTCTGGCCGCCGACTTCACCCAGCTGATGGAGACGGCGATGGGCAAGGAGGTCGCCGATGTCTCACTGCGGCTGTGGACCCCGGTCGGGACGACGATCAAGTACGTGAAGCAGGTCGCCCCGCGGGTCGAGGACCTCACCGGCCGCCGCAGCGAGGCGGGTCCGCGCGCGGGTGACTACCCGACCGGTTCCTGGGGCGACGAGTCCCGTGACTACCACATCTGCGTCGAGGTCCCGGCCGCCGGTCTGGGCCAGGAGATGCTGGCGGCGCGGGCCTCGCTGGTCATTCCCGAGCCCGGCGGCGGGTCCGTGCGCAACCTCGGCGCGCAGGGGCTCGTACGGGCCGTGTGGACCGACGACATGGTCGCGACGACGTCGATCAATCCCCAGGTCGCCCACTACACCGGGCAGGCCGAACTGGCACAAGTCATCCAACAAGGGCTCGATTTGCGCAAATCCGGAGATGTGGATGGCGCAACCGCCAAATTCGGCCGCGCCGTTCAGCTGGCGAGCGCTTCCGGCAACGCGGATACGGCGAAACTCCTTGCGAAGGTGGTGGACGTCGTCGACGCCACGACGGGTACTGTGCGACTGAAGACAAAGGTCGCGGAGGCCGACGAGATGACTCTCGAAACCCGGTCGACACAGACTGTTCGTGTAAAGAAGCAGTAGCAGCGACAGCAGCCCCTCGGGGTGGGAGACCGGCCGTGGGGCCGGGAGAAGGAGAGGGGGAGGCGCCGACATGCCGACCTGCCCGAACGGACACCAGTCGGGTTCCGACGACTGGTGCGAGGTCTGCGGTCACCGCATGGCCGGTGCCGTACCGCCGCCTCCCCCGCCGCCTCCGGCCGCCGGGGGCTACGGCTTCCCGCCGCCCGCCGGAGGCCAGCCGGGCGGGGGCTATCCCGGCCCGGCCCAGGGGCGTCCGCCCGAGCTGTGCCCGCAGTGCCGCACGCCCCGGGAGGGGGCGGCGCCGTTCTGCGAGGAGTGCCGGTGGAACTTCCTGACGAACACGGCGACGTCGTACACTCCCGCCGCGCCGCGCCCCCCGGCCGGCGGCCCGCCCCCGGGCTTCCAGACGGGCCCGCCCCCGGGCCCCGGCCCCGGTCCGACGTACGGCGGTGGCGCCGACGCCTATGACTACCAGGGCTCGCGCCCGTCGCAGATCAACCGGCCCGCGGAGCCGATCCCGCCGGGCGGCGGGGGCGCGTTCGGCGACCCCAACGCGCCACGCCCCCCGGCCGGGCCCAACAGCCCCGGCGGCTTCGGTGGCCCCGGTGGCCCGTACGGCACCGGCGGGCCGGGCGGACCCGGTGATCCCTCGCGTCCGGTACCTCAGCCGACCAACCCCGGACCCCCCGGACAAGGCCCTGGCCCTGGCCCTGGCGTGCCCGGTGGCGCCCCGCAGGCATTCCAGCAGCCGGGCCATCCCGGCCAGACGGGCCACCCCGGCCCGCCCGGACACCCGGGTCACCCGGGTCACGCCGGACATCCCGGCCATCCCGGTCCCCCCGGGCCTCCCGCTCCCCCGGCGCACCCCGGATTCCCCCAGGAGTCGGGCCGCCCGCCCGGCGGTGGCGGTGGCGGTCCCTACGGGGGCGGTGAGGACGACTGGGTGATCCCGCCGCCCAACGGCGGCCCCGGCGGTGGCGGTCCCCCCGGCGGATACGGCTACCCGCAGCAGGGCTCGACGCAGGCGCCCCCCGCGCCGCCCGCCCCGCAGCGCCCGCTGAGCTGGTCGGCGACGATAGGTCCCGACCGGGACTACTTCCTCGCGATGATGCAGCGCTCGGGCCCCGAGGCCGCGGGCCTGAACCTCCCGGCGTACTCCCCGGAGCAGCAGCGCGCGCTCACCGGCAACCAGATCACCATCGGCCGCCGCAGACACTCGACCGGGGAGACCCCGGACATCGATCTGTCGGTGCCGCCGGAGGACCCGGGTGTCTCGCATCAGCACGCGGTGCTGGTGCAGCAGCCGGACGGCAGCTGGGCGGTGGTCGACCAGAACTCCACCAACGGGACGACGGTGAACGGCTCGGAGGAGCCGATCCAGCCGTATGTGCCGGTGCCGTTGCAGGACGGCGACCGGGTGCATGTCGGGGCGTGGACGACGATCACGATCCGCCGCGGCTGAGGACCGTCACACGGCGGGCCGCCGGGCGTTTCACCCCGGGAGGGGCCAGGTGTACGGCCCCTCCGGTTCGTCGAGCCAGGACCAGGCGCGGTCACCGGCGACGGTGATGCCATAGCGCTCGCGCGGGGGCCGTCCCTCGTGTTCCCAGAGGGCGTAGGCGTCCTGGGGGTCGAGGCTGCCGCGGGTGAGGGTGGCGAGGAAGCGGAAGAGTTCGTGGTCCCGGCCCCGGCGGGGGACACCGCCGAGGGGTGGCGGTTCCGCCTCCGGCTCCGGGCGGCCGGTGCCGCGCAGCGGGACGAAGTAGGCGGGGGTGTCCAGGAAGCGTCCCTCGGCCCGGCCGGGCGCGCTGACATCGAGGGCGATGACGCCGGTGGCGAGCGGGGTGAGGACCCGGCCGCCGGGACGGCACTGGGTGAGCCAGGGGCGCGGGATCGTCGCGAGGGCGCAGGTGGCGATGATCCGGTCGAAGGGGGCGCGTTCGGGGACGCCCCGGGCGCCGTCGCCGGTGACGACGACGGGGTGGTGCCCGGCGCGGGTGAGATGGGCGCGGGCGGAGTCGGTGATGTCGGGTTCGAGGTCGATGGTGGTGACGAGGGAGTCGTCGCCGAGCCGGTGGGCGAGCAGCGCGGCGTTGTAGCCGGTGCCGGTGCCGATCTCCAGGACGCGGTCCCGCTCGCGCACCCCGAGGGCGGCCAGCATCAGCGCCATCAGGGACGGCTGGCTGCTGGAGGAGAGGAGTTCCCCGTCGCGCAGCCGGGTGGCGAGGGGGGTGTCGGCGTAGGCGCCGAGCAGCCAGCGGTCGCGGGCGGCGGGGTCGGGGTCCTCGCCCCAGCGGCGCTCGTAACCGCCGGTGGCGCCGACGTAGTAGGAGGGCACGAAGAGATGCCGGGGCACGGCGAGGAAGGCGTCCCGCCATACCGGGTCGGCGCGCCAGGCCCCCGTGGCATCGATCTGGCGTACGAGCGCGTCACGCGCCGCCGCGGCCAGCTGTGCCAGTTCCCGGCCGGGAGCGTGGGGGGTCATGTCTCCACTGTGCGACGGTTCGGGGAGGGAAGCGAGCACGGCGGGCCGGGCGGCGAGCAGAGCGGGCCGGGCGGCCGATTAACCGTATGAGGCGAAAGGCGCGTCGCCGGGACGGACGGACCCCACCGTCCCCGACCGGTCAGGCCCGTGGGCGTCGGGCCTGACTCGCACCGGCGGGCGGGGCGGCCGTGGCGCGGACGCCCGCGAGGATCACCGTGACGATGCGTTCCGCGTCCGCGCGCGAGAAGGGGCGCATACCGCGGTTGACGATGAGATGGACCGGCCCGGAGATCATCTCGCCCAGGAAGCCGCTGTCGACCGGCGGGAGTTCACCCCGTTCGACGGCCGTGTCGACCCGGCGGCGCATGGCGGCCACGCGCTGGTCGAGGATCTTGGTGAGCGCCTGGACGGTGGCGCTGTGCCGGGCGGGCTGGATGGCCTGTTCGAGGGTCCGGCCGAAGGGTGTCTCCAGACCACCGGCGAGGGCGACCAGGAAATCCACCAGGTCCCGGTGGAGATCGCCGGTGTCGGCGACCGAGGCGAGGCCCTCGGCGTAGCGCAGCAGCGCCTCGACCACGAGTTCCTCACGGTCGGGCCAGTTGCGGTAGACGCTGGTCCGGTGGACCCCGGCGAACTCGGCGACCTCCTCGTAGCGGAAGCCCGCGATGCCGTCGCGGGCGACGAGTTCGACGGTCGCGTCGAGGATCTGCGCCCGGACCCGGGCGGTACGGCCACCGGGGCGGCGGGCGGGGGAACGGTCGGCGGTCCCTTCACTCATCACGTACTCACCTCCTGCCCTGTCCTGTCCTGTCCTTCCAACGGGGGTGGCTCCCTCCACCGGGATAGCCCCTTCCACGGGAGTGGTCCCGTCCACCGGGGTGGTCCTCTCCACCGGGGTGGCGATTGTCGCCAGGCGGGACGTTGCGGTGCAAGCCGGGGATCAGTACGCTCGCTAAAAGCGACGGCTTGTCGCTTTAGTAAGCCCTTCGGCAGCGCACCACGCGACCCCGGGAGCAGCCCGCCATGAACATCCTCATCTCCGGAGCCGGTGTGGCCGGGCTCGCCTGCGCCCGGGAGCTGGCCGTCCGCGGCCATGACGTCACCCTGGTCGAGCAGGCCCCCCGGCTCCGGCTCACCGGTACGCCCATCGACATCCGGGGGGCGGCGATCGGGGCCGTGGCCGGGATGGGACTGCTGCCCGAGATCCGGCGGCGCAGGGTCCGGATGTCCGAGCGGACCTGGTTCGTGGACAGCGCGGGCGAACCGGTGGCGCGGATGCCGATGGCGCAGGTCAGCGACTCGGCCGACGACATAGAGCTGCTCCGTGAGGACCTCGTACGGATCCTCGCCGACGCGCTCGGGCCCACCACCTCGGCGATCCGCTTCGGTGACTCGATCGAGGCGATGGCGGAGGACGAGGACGGCATCGAGGTCCGTTTCGCCTCGGGCCGTGACGGGCGCTACGACCTGGTGCTGGGCGCCGACGGCCAGCACTCGGCGGTGCGCAGACTGGTGTTCGGCCCCGACGAGGACCATCTCCGGCATCTGGGCGTCTACTTCGCCCTGGCCGACCACCCCGCCGAGGCGGACTCCGAGGGCCCCAACGCCGTGTACAACGTCCCGCGCCGGATGGCGGGCCTGTTCCGGTACGGGGGCAGGGCGGTGGCGGTCTTCCAGTTCCGTTCGGAGCGGCTCGACGTCGACCATCGCGACCTGGACGCCCAGAAGAGGATCCTCGTCGACGCCTTCGCGGGCTTCCGGTCGTGGCGGATCCCGGAACTGCTCGACGCGGCCCGCGCCGATCCCGCGTTCTATTTCACCGCCGCGAGCCAGATCCAGTTGCCCACCTGGCACCGGGGCCGGGTCGCCCTGGTCGGGGACGCCGGTTACTGCCCGGCCTTCCTCTCCGGCCGGGGCACGTCCCTGGCGCTGACCGGCGCGAGCTTCCTGGCCGAGGAACTCGGACACCGGGGACCCGGCACCGACCACACGGAGGCGTTCGTACGGTACGAGGCCCGGCTGCGCCCCCATGTCACCCACGCGCAGGACAAGGTGCGCGGCGGCCGTGACCGCATGCTGCCGGAGAGCTGGGGCGACATCGCCGCCCGCAACAAGGCACTACGTGCGCTGGAAGCGGACCGGCGCTGAGCCTCGGCCCGCCGGTTGGCCCCCTCCCCCACACCTCCCTCTCCTTGGAGCCCTTCGTGGTGACAGCCAAAACCGACAACAACCCCACCCCCACCCCCCAAGAACACCGCTGGAGCGGACGGCTGGTCCTGTGGGCGATGGTCCTGACCCTCGCCAATGTCCTCGCGGACCTGGCCATCGGCTCACCGATGATGGTGCTGCCCCAGTTACTGGAGCACTTCGACACCGACCAGGCCGCGTGGCTGGGCGCGAGCGCGCTGCTGGCCGGGGCGATCTGGTCGCCGCTGCTGGCGAGGAGCGCCGATCTGTACGGTCTGCGCCGGGTGCTGATCGGCACGCTGCTGCTCGCGTGCGCGGGAGCGCTGATCTGCTTCATGGCGCCCAATGTCTGGATCTTCCTGGTGGGCCGGTTCCTCCAGGGCGCGGCCTTCGCCTCGATCTTCATCACGGTGGCGCTGGCCCGCCGGCTCTGCGCCCCGCGGGTGGCGATGGCCCTGATCGGGCTGGTGACATCGGGCTCGTCGGTGGTGGGGGTGGTCGAACCGTTCCTGATGGAGCCGGTCATCGAATGGTTCGGTTTCCGGAGTGTGTTCCTGCTGGCGGCGCTGCTCGCCGCGGTGGCCGCGCTGTGCATGCGGTCCGTCGTCCCCGAGGCACCTGTCCGGGCCGACGGCCGGGTGGACGTGGGCGGGGCGCTGCTGCTGGGCGGGGGCCTGGCGGCGGTACTGGCGTACGTCAGCCTGGGGAGTGAGCTGGGCCGGCTGTCCGGCGCGTCGCTCGCGCTGCTGACGGCCGGTGCGGCGGGGCTGGCGGGCTGGGTGTACTTCGCGAACCGCGTGCGGGATCCCATCATCGACCTGCGGGCCCTCAGCCGCCCGATCCTGCTGACGCTGCTGGCGCTGGTGCTGGCGGCGGGCTCGTTCCGGAGCATGCTGCAACTGACGAGCATCATCGCCCAGGTCCCCGCGGACCTGGGGCTCGGTTACGGGCTGGGCGACGGGGAGGCGGTCGCGGTCCTGCTCGCGACACCCAACCTGGGGATCGTGGTGGGCGGCACGCTCGCCGGCTGGGCGGCGGGACGGTACGGCCCGGCGCTGCCCCTCCTGATCGGCATAGCCGTCGGGGCGGTGGCGACGTTCGGGATGCTGGCCGGGGTGTCGACGCTGCCGGTGGCGCTCGCCTGCGGGGCGCTGGTCGGAGGGGCGGCCGGGGCGATCGGGGCGTCCGGCTACAACCTGGCGATGAGCACGGAGGCGCCGGAGCGCCAGGGAACGACGGCGGGGCTGGTGTCGGTCGTCCTGGCGGTGGGCTCGGTGCTCTTCAGCTTCGCGGGCGCGGAGATCCTGAAGGCGACGCGGCTCCCGGGCGCGGCGGCGAGCACGGTGGAGGGGGTGTACGCGTACGTCGGGATGGCGGGGGCGCTGTTCGCCCTGGCGGCGATCCCGGCGACGGTGCTGCTGGTGCGTCACGGCCGCCGCAGCGGGCAGTCCAGCCGGGGCGCGGCGCGATTGGGGGAGCAGGTCACGAGGGAGAGGTGCAGGTAGGAGGGCCGTTCGAGATAGAAGCCGCGGGCTACGTCCCCGCCCCACGCCAGCCGCGCGACGGCGGCCGGGACGAGGGTGGCGAGCCGCGCCTGATCCCGCTCCGCCGGGGCGGCGAACCGACCGGCGAAGTCGGCGACGCGCTCCGCGAGCCACCCCGCCGCGTCCTTGGGCTCCGCCCAGGTACCTCGCACCAGTGCCTCCGGCTTGGTGAGCCAGTGGGCGATCTCCAGCGGTGGCAGATCGGCGACCGGGAACGCGGCGTGGACCTCCCGGTAGCGCTGGATCAGCTCCGGTCTGCTGTCGCCGGGGGGAGGGAGGGGGTGGGCGGGCCGCCGGAGGGCTTCTTCATCGAAACGCTGTTTGGGGCCGGTCCATAGGTATCCGTGGTGGTGCACCTGGCGTGCCTCTCAGGACCGTGGAGACGGTGCCGTGCCGTCGTCAGGCCGACAGGCCGAAGCGGGTCGGGTCGATACCGGCGGCGGTCAGCTCGGCGGTGGTGAAGCGCAGCGGGGCCGCGCCGGGCCGCTTGCTGTCGCCGAGCGCCCAGGCGTCGGCGCCGAGGGGAGCGAGGGTGGCGCAGGATTCGCCGTCCGGGTGGGTGTTGCCGCCGCATGCCGTACGGAAGGCGGTGGGCTCGGGGAGGGGGAGGTCGTAGAGGTCGGTCATCGCCGGTGCCCTTTCTGGGGGGGTGGTCGGGGTGGGCCACGCTAGGGGGAGGGCGGGGTGGGGGGCCAGGGTTGTGCAGGGATGTGCGTGCGGGCTTGTTTCGTGCTGCTCAGCCCTGGCCCCGGCTTGACGTCAGACGGCTGAGGCGCGAGATTTCCGCACAGCAGTGCACAGCAACGACAAGGGAGGCCGTCATGCTCTTACAGTTCATCGGGATCGACCCCGAGACAGAGTTGGAAGGATCGCCGACTGCCTGGGTGGACGTCGACAACGCGGACATCGTGCTCCAGAGCTACACCGCGGACGACGCCACGCGGGCCGCGTGCGTGAAGAACACCGCCCCCGGGCACGCCGAAGGCATCCCGCACCACGAGAGTGTGATCCGTGTTCCCGCCCGCCTGGTGCCGATGCTGAGGGAGGCATGCGATGTCGCAGAACGTGCCCAGCTTTAGTGAACTCCTGGGCGCCGCCCAGCACTCCGCCGTGCATCTCGAAATGCGCGACCAGTACGCGGTCGGTGACGAGGCGGACGACTTCGAGACCTGGTTGCGGACGGGAGAGCGGGACACCGATCCCGCCTCGGAGTACTGGGCGCCCTGGGTCGACCTGATCTCGCGCACGGTCGCGCGGGGTGTCGTCGTACGGCGGGCCCGGATCGTCTCCGAGCCGGTCACGGACTACATCCGCTACGAGCACGCGGGCGCGTCCGTCAATGTGACGGCCGGTGAGCAGGTTCGGTGGTTGCCGCGCCCCCGGGCCGTCGATCTGATGCTGCCGGGCGCCGATCTGTGGATCTTCGATGGGGCGCGCGTACTGTTCAACCTCTTCACCGGCGCCGGGGACTGGGCGGATCCACGCCAGGATCTGCGGACCGAACCGGGTATCGTCAAACAGTGTTCGGACGCGTTCGAAGCGGTCTGGGAGCGCGCCGTCCCGCACGACACGTACGAGATTCACTGACAGAGAGCATCGTTGGCCGGCTCATGCCCATCTCGCCGTCTTCCTCGGCCCAGGCCGCGCGTGAGAATGTCGCGCGGCAGTTGCGGAGTCTGCGGAGAAACGCGGGCCTGACGGTCGCTGAGCTGGCCGACGAGTGTGGTTGGCACCACGCGAAGACCTCCCGCATCGAGAACGCCCGCACCCCGCCCTCGCCGACGGACATCCGCCTGTGGTGCCGGGCGACCGGCGCCGCGGATCGGGCCCCGGAGCTGATCCAGGCTTCCGAGCAGGCGGAATCGTTGTACCGGGAGTGGCGCCAGCGCGTACGCACTGGGCTGGCCAAGCTCCAGGACAGCTATGTCGGGCGGTATCAGGCGACCGGGCTGCTGCGCGTGTACTCCTCCGTGGTGGTCCCCGGGCTGTTGCAGACCCAGGGCTATGCCCAGGGTCTGCTGAGCAACAGCGCCCGTCTGCACGACGTGCCCGACGACGCGGCGGAGGCGGCAGCGGCCCGCGTGCGACGGTCCCAGGTGATCCATGAGCCCGGCCACCGCTACGTCCTCCTCATCGAGGAGGCGGTGCTCTATTACCAGCTCGGTGACGCGGAGGCCATGGCCGCGCAGTTGGGGCACCTGCTCACCGCCGGGGCGCTGCCGCAGGTGTCGTTCGGCATCATTCCGACGGCGACGCGCGAGCGCGTGATCTGGCCGAGGGAAACGTTCAATGTGTTCGACGAGACCCTCGTGTCCGTGGAGCTGGTCTCCGCCGAGGTGAACATCACCCAGCCGTCCGAGATCGCCCTGTACTTGAAGGTGTTCGAGCGACTCCGCAGCATGGCGGTGTACGGGGCGGAGGCGCGGTCGCTGATTGTGCGGGCGATCGCCGCGCTGGGGTGAGCGGCCCCGTCACCACGATCGTTCCTGTCGACAAGTGATCGGAAGTCCAGCAGATGAAGCCTGAGCCGTCTCCCATGGTCCGTCTCGCCGAGGCGGAGCGGCTTCTCGGGGGTGTGCGAGTCCTCGTGCCGCGGCTCCATGTCGCGCTGAGCGCGGTCGTCGCCGTCGCGGTCTGGTTCGTACCGGACACGGCGGTGCGCTGGCTCGCGGTGGCGGACGCGCTGGTGGTGTCGCTCGTCGGGGTCGCCGTGGCCCGGACCCTCAGCCGCGACGCCTGGGTGTACTCCTGGCTGGACGAGGTCGAGGACGACGACGCGGACGCGGCGACCCGTCCGTCCGCGAGGGCGTACGCGTGGGGGCTGGCCGGGAGTTTCGCCGCGGCCAGCGCGATCGGGGTGTCCGTGGTCGTGCTGGTGCCGGTGTCGTGGCTGCCGTATCTGCTGACGGCGGCGGCTCTGTTCGCGCTGTGGTCGGGGTGGCGCCAGGACCGCGAGGTGCGGGCGGCGCGGCTCCTGAGGGAGCGATCGGTGACGGAGCCGTGGTACGCGGAGTACCGGGCGATGATCGAGGAGCGGCGGCGAGAGGTGAGCGGGGCGGTGGGTTGAGGGCTATAGGCCCGGCCGGGGAACTCCGGCCCGGCCGGGCGGGATCGCTAGTGGTCGGAGCGGACGAGTCGAACGAACGACGACCAGGCCGGGCCGGACACGATCAGCGCCGGGCCGGTTTTGTTCTTGGAGTCCCGGATGCCGATCCCGCTGAGGAGGTCGGCTACTTCGACGCAGATGTTGCCAGTGCCATCGCTGTAGGAGGACTTGTACCAAGATTCTTCGGGAGCAACCTCGGTGGACGGCTGTTGGGCTCGGTGACTGCTAATTGCTCTGCCCCTTTTCGGTGAGTGCTTCCAGGAAATCGATGCTCTCTCCTAGGCCGAGCGCGACCCCGACCATCGTGTTAAAACGGCGAGTGAACCGGTCGACCTCACGGGGCTTGTCGGACGCGGACACGCTGCCCCACGCGTTGTCCGTCTGAACCCGGGGTGGCAGCCCGTCGAGATACAGAATCGCGAAGTCGTTGGTTGCCCTGTAGCCGCGCTTGAAGGGCAGAACCTGAATCGAGATGCGGTCCTGCCCGGCCAACTCGATCAGTTCTTGGTACTGGCCCCGCATGACGCCCTCGTCGCCAACCGGGACGCGCAACGCCGCCTCTCCGATGATCACTCGGAGCCGCACATCATCGCGTTCAAGGATTCTGCGCTTCCGCTCCATACGAAGTTCCACGTGGCGTTGGATGAACTCTCTGGTCGTATCCTCGATGGGCTGCTGCACCTCGAAGAGTGCTCTCGCATACTCCGGGGTCTGCAGGAATCCGTACACCAGAGTCGGGTGATAGGCCAGGATCTCCGTGGTTTCCGTCTCCAACCCCACGTAGTGGGGCATGCCTGTCGGCATGAACGTTCGATATTGGATCAGCCAGGATTCGTTGGGCGCCTCACGGTTCAATTCGAGCAGTTGGTCGACCAACTCCATGTCGTCCACGGAGTATCGCCTCAGCAGCGTCCGCAAGTCCCCAACGTTGCGCCGGAAGTTCAGCTCACCGGCCTCGATCCGGGCGAGCGACGCCTCGGACAGGGCCTTCAGCCCACGAACAGCCGCCTTACGGGTCATGCCGCGCTCTCTTCCGTCCTCAACAGGAGGACAGTTCTCGCGCAACTGCCTGAGCTGGATCCCGAGTTCTAAGCGCCGTCCGGTTGCCCCTCGCTTTGCCGCCATCTGTGCATCACTCCCCGGTACCTGCGCACGTCGAGCGTGCTCCTGAGCAGAGCTTCATGACGTCTGCGCACTCACGACCGCCTCCTGTGCAGGTCTCCGCATATTCCACTTACGCCTCCGCTGGATTTTCAGCAGCGATTCGGTTGATTCTCAACCCTGCCGGACGTCACCGTAGTTGAAGAAGGCCACTCGAAGTGACCACTTCCCCACAACCTGTGATCACGGCCTGCCCAGGACCCGGAGACGGCATGACCTCACCGACCCTCACCCCCACGCCCACCCCCAGCACCCCCACCCTCGACCTCTCCTTCGCCCGCGACCCCGCGTCCACCCCCCACCACCTCACCCCCGCCGACGCCGCCTGGCCACGCCGCTTGAGGCGGATCGTGCGGAGCGCCCTCGCTCGGTACCCGCACCTCATCGACCCCGCCGAAGTGCTCACCACCGAGCTGATCACCAACGCCCTCCGGCACGGCGCCGGGCCCGACGTCCGGTTTCGGATGCGCGTCCGGGGTGACCGGCTGGTCATCACCGTGCGGGACGGATCCCCCGTCGCCCCCACCCTCCGCCACGCCTCCCCCGACGACGAACACGGCCGGGGCCTCTTCCTCGTCGCCGCGCTCGCCGATGACTGGGGTGTCAGCCCCGACTCCACGACCACCTGGTGTGTCCTTGCCCTCCACCCGGCCCCCACCCAGGCACCGTGAACCTGGCACCCATCCCCCCACAGCCCCGCAGGAGCCCGCACGTGTTCAGTACCGAACGTCCCCTCTACGACCGCGACCAGCCCAACCGCACCGGACCCCTCGTCGTCGATCACGAACTGGACCGGCTCGGGCTCGGCGACAACTGGTCCGTCGTCGGGCGGCAGCACGGGCGGGAGATCTGGGGGCCCGACATCACCCCCGGTGACGGCTGGTGCCGGGCCATGTACGCGCCGGAGTGCGCCTGGCCCCGGGGGGCGGAGCTGTGCGTCGTCGTGCAGTGGTTCCCGGATCGGGAGCTGCGCGCCGCAGCGGACGGGCTCGCGGCGCGGTGGGACCGGCGGCTCGATGCCGTCGCCGCCGGATTGCGCGGCGCGGGGTATGTCGTCGAGCGGGCCGGACGGCCCCCCGTTCCGGGGCGGGATACGCAGGCCGATCTGCTGGTGTACCGGATGGCGGAGGGGAAGGAACCGCCCACCCGGCCGGCCGGGGCCTGGGGGGCCGTGCCACCCCGCCGGAGTTACGAGTATCCGGAGGTGCCGCCGTTCGAACGGCTCCGCTACCTGGCGCGGACCGCCCGGCTGCCGTTCGTGCAGCAGATGTGGGCGCGGGAGGTGCCGAGCTGTCTGTGGCCGCCCACCGCGTCGCTGTGCGCCCGGTTGCAGTGGCGGCCCGCGCCGGGGGGCGGGGCGCGGGGTGTACGGAAGGGGATGGGCGGGGTCGTCGGCTTCGCCTCCGCCGCCGGGCTGCGGACGCAGTTGCCCGAGCGGGAGGCTTCCTCACCCGTGGAGTTTCTCGATGTGCTCGTTTATCGGGACGCGACCCCCGGTCCCACGACACCCGGCCCCACGACCCCCAGTCCCACCACCCCCGGTCCCATGGACCCCGATCCCATGGACCCCGGGGCCCATCGCGGCAGGACCTAAGCCTCAAGTCCTCCGTCCGCCCGTCTGAGAGCATGGAGGGCGTGAACGAGATTCCGCGCGGCACGCTTCAGGAGCAGACCTTCTACGAGCAGGTCGGCGGGGAGGAGACCTTCCGCCGCCTGGTCCACCGTTTCTACGAGGGGGTCGCCGAGGACCCGGTGCTCCGGGCCATGTACCCGGAGGAGGACCTCGGGCCCGCCGAGGAGCGCTTCGCGCTGTTTCTCATGCAGTACTGGGGCGGTCCCACTACGTACAGCGACAACCGGGGCCACCCCCGGCTGCGGATGCGGCACGCCCCGTTCGCCGTCGACCGGGCCGCCCATGACGCCTGGCTGAAGCACATGCGCGTCGCCGTGGACGAGCTGGGGCTCTCGGCCGAGCATGAGCAGACCCTCTGGAAGTATCTGACCTATGCCGCCGCCTCGATGATCAATACGCCTGGGTGAGGGGTGAGGGTGAGCGGGCCGAGTCATGTCCCGGAATGACGCCCGAATCGCGCCCCGGTGATCGGTTGATGATCGGTTGAAGCCCGGATTCCGGTCGGTCGTCGCCGATTTTCGGTCACAATCCGGTCAAGCCACCGCTCCCGACGCTTACCCCGCGCCCGTCCCCTCTGACAACATCACCGGGATTCGGCCGTTCACAGGGGGCTACGGGGTGGGGTTCACGGGGGCCGTCAGATTCGTGCTGCGACGAGGGCGGGCGCACCGGCTGCTGCTCGCCGCCGCGCTGCTCACCGTCGTCCTGACCACGGCCGTGCTGGCCACGCTCGCCGCCTACTCCGGGGCCATCGGCGACGCCGCCCTGCGGCACTCCCTGCGCGAGGACCGCAACGCCGCCGACGCGGCACTGATCGTCAAGGCCAATGTGCCCGCCGACCAGCGCGAGGCCGCCGACCGCACCGTACGGGACGCTGCCCGGCGCACCTTCGACGGGCTGCCGGTGACCGTGCGCACCTTCCAGCGGTCCGGGCCGTACGCGCTGCCCGATTCGGTGCGCGCCGACGACGAGGCCGGGCAGCAGGGCGACGAGCCCGATCTCACCCACTTCGCCGCGATCGACGCCGATCTGGTGACCGTCGTCTCCGGGCGGCTGCCCGGCCCTGCCGCCTCCGCCGCCGCCGGGACGGCCGAGGTCGCCGTCCCGCAGGCCGCCGCCGAGCGGCTCGGTCTGGGACCCGGTTCCCTGCTCACCCTCACCGACCGGCTCAAGGGGCCCGACGTCCCCGTCCGGATCACCGGCGTCTACCGGCCCGCCGCGCCGACCGCCCCCTACTGGCAGCTGGACGAGCTTCAGGGGCGGGGCGTCAAGCAGGGCGGATTCACCACCTACGGGCCGCTGCTCGCCGATGAGCGGGCGGTTGCGGCGCTCAGCGCGGGGCAGTCGGGGTGGCTGGCCGCCGCGGATTTCTCCGCCCTCACCACCGAGCGGATCGACGCGCTGCGCGCCGACGCGGTGAGCGGGCCCGCCGGGCTGAGCGGCAAGGCCGAACTGAGCGGCACCACCGCCGCCACCACCCAGCTCCCCGCCGTTCTCGACCGGATCGAGCGGTCCCTCCTGGTCTCCCGGTCCACCCTGCTGATCGTCGCCCTCCAGCTCGTGCTGCTCGCCGGGTGCGCGCTGCTGCTGGTGGCCCGGCTGCTCAGCGCCGAACGCGGCGGTGAGACCCGGCTGTTGCGCGCCCGCGGCGGCTCCCGCGCCCGGATCGCCCTGCACGCGGCCCTGGAGTCGCTGGTCCTGGCCGTGCCCGCGCTGCTCCTCGCCCCGCTCCTCGCCGGACCGCTCACCCGGCTGCTGGCCGGGCAGGGCGCGCTGGACCGGATCGGACTGCGGCTGGAAGTGACCGGCGTCGGGGATCTCGGGGTGTGGCTGGTCGCGGGCGGCGCGGCACTCGGGTGCGCGCTCGCCGTCACCCTGCCCGCGCTTGCCTCGGCGGGGTTCCGCGCCGGACGGGCCCGCGCCCTGCCCGGCGCGGTACGGGCGGGCGCCGATCTGGGGCTGCTCGCGGTGGCCGCCGTCGCGTACTGGCAGTTGTCCGGGCAGGACTCCGGGGTCGTCGCCACCACCCCGGCCACCGACTCGTCCACCGTCTCCTCCGGATCCCTCGGTATCGATCCGCTGCTCGTCGCCGCGCCCGCGCTGGCGCTGCTCGCCGGGACCGTGCTCACCCTGCGGCTGCTGCCGCCGATGGCCCGGCTCGCCGAACGCCGGGCGACCTCCGGGCGGGGGCTCGCGGCGGCGCTGGCGGGCTGGCAGCTCAGCCGGCGCCCGATGCGCGGCGCCGGGCCCGTGCTGCTGCTGGTGCTCGCCATCGGGCTGGGCATGCTGGCCATCGGGCAGGGCGCCTCATGGGAGCGCTCACAGGACGACCAGGCCGACTTCCAGGCGGGCGCCCCGGTACGGGTCCTGGGCGCGGGCGAGACCGAGCCCGGCCGCGCCCTCGCCTACGGCGATCTGCCCGGCGTCGACTCCGTCGCCCCCGGCACCCGCGCCGAGCAGTCCCTGTCCGGCGGCCGGACCGCGACCGTCCTCGCCCTGGACACCTCGGCCGCCGCCGGTTCCCTGCTGCTGCGCCCCGACCTCGCCCCTGAAGCGGCCCGCCCGCTGCTCGCGCCCCTCGCCCCGAAGGAGCGCCCGGCCGGTGCCGCGATCCCCGAGGGCAGCACCGCGCTCCGGATCACCGCCTCCCTCTCCGGCGCCGAGTCCGGCACCAGCGTCGATGTCCTGGTCACCGTCCTGGACGCGAGCGGCGTCCCGTACGACCTCCCGGCCGGGACCCTGCCCGCCGACGGGCGCCCGCACCTCCTCACCGCCGACCTCACCGGCGCCGTCGGCGCGCTGACCCTGACCACCGTCGAATGGGCCTTCGGCCAGCCCATCGGACAGCCCGACCAGCACCGTTTCTCCGTACGGGACCTCGCCGCCACCGCCGCCGACGGGACCCGGCGGCCGGTGCCGCTGCCCGCGCGCTGGCAGGCACAGACCGAGGACGCCGTCGACGACCCCTCCGACGACAGCCTCCCCACCAGGGCCCGGGTGGCCCCCGGCACCCCGCCCACCGCCGCCTACAGCACCGGCTACCTCTACGACGAGTTCACCCGCGCCTCCCCGGTGACCGTGCGGCTCCAGGTCGCCCAGCCCGAACCACCGGCGCTCACCGCCCTCGCCACCGACCGCTATCTGGAGTCCACCGGCGCCCGCACCGGGCAGCGCGTGGACATCGCCCTGGGCGGCCAGACCCTCCGGGTGAAGATCGTCCGGACGGTGTCCGCACTGCCCACCACCCCCGAGGACAGCGACGGCGGCGGCCTCCTGATCGATCTGCGGGCCGTCAACCAGCAGCTCCATGTCCACCACGGGGCCGCGCTGACGCCCACCGAGTGGTGGCTCGGCACCGACGCGCCAGCGGCCGTCGCCGACGCCCTGCGCGACCAGCCCGCGCTGGATCCCTCCCAGGTCGTCGTCCGCGACGAGATCGCCGCCGGACTGCGCGACGACCCGTTCGGCGCCGGGCCCGAGGCCGCGTTCACCGCGGCGGCGGGGGTGGCGGCGGCGCTGGCCGCGGTCGGGTTCGCGGTGAGCGCGGCCGGGTCGCTGCGGGAGCGGGACGCCGAATTCGCGGTCCTGCGGGCGCTGGGGGCGCCCCGGCGCCGACTGGCCCGGACGATCGCCGCCGAGCAGGGGGTGCTGGTGGGGCTCGCGCTGCTGGTGGGGACGGTCCTGGGGATCGTCCTGACCCGGACCGTGCTGCCGCTGATCGTCCTGACCTCCCGCGCCACCCGGCCGGTCCCGGAGGTCCTGGTCCAGCTCCCGCCGGGCCGGGTCGCCGTCCTGCTCGCCGCGGTGGCGCTGGCACCGCTGCTGGTGACGGCGGCACTCGCGCTACGGCGCACGGATCCGGTGGCCGCACTGCGGGAACAGGGGGGCGGGGAGTGATGGGCGTGGGGTTCGGGTCGGGGAGCGGTGAGGGGTCCCGTGAGGGGTCCGGGGCCGGTGAGGGTGCCGGTGAGAGGGCCCCTGAGGGGTCGGGGGCCCGTGCGGGGGCCGGTGAGGGGTCGGGGGCCCGGGTGCGGGCCGGTGAAGGGTCTGGGGCCCGGGAGGGGGCCGGTGAGGGGTCGGGGGCCCGGGTGCGGGCCGGTGAGGGGTCCGGGGCCCGGGTGCGGGCCGGTGAAGGGTCCGGGGCCCGGGTGCGGGCCGGTGAAGGGTCCGGGGCCCGGGTGCGGGGCGGGGCCCGGGTGCGGGGCGGGGCCCGGGTGCGGGTCGCCGCGCCCTGGGTGCGGACCCGGCTGCGGGCCGCGCCCGGCGCCGCCTGGTCGCTCGCGGTGCTGGTGCTGCTGGTCGCGGGGCTCGCGGCGGCCTTTCCGCGCGCCCTGGACCGGTACCAGGACGACGGGCTGCGCGACGCCGTCGCCGGCGCCGGGGGCGACCGGTCCACCGTCCAGATCTACGCGCCCGACCCGGACTCCGGCCTTCCGCCCGCCCAGCGGGAGGCGGCGCTGCGGCCCGAGACCCTGGGCGGGCAGTACGCGAAGGTCATGGCGACCGCCGAGGCCCCCTTCGTCCCCGATCCCCGGCAATCGGCGTACGGGGTGCGGACCACCGTGCCGCTGGAGGTGCCCGAGCCGTGGATCCCGCAGCCGAGCGGGCTGCCCGCCCGGGTCGTCCTGGCCGCGCAGAGCGGGCTGGCCGACCACACCACCCTCACGGCGGGGCGGCTGCCCCGGGTCACCGCGCCACCGGTCACCGCGGGCACGCCCGAGGTGGAGGCCGCGGTCAGCGCCGCGACCGCGAAGGAGTTCAACATCCGGCCCGGCGCGGTCATCCATGTGCCCGGCGCCGGACGCGACCCGCTCGCCGTCCGCGTCACCGGCGTCTTCACACCCCGCGCCGCCGAGCGCCCCTACTGGTCGACCGACCCGCTCCTGCACACCCCGGCCCGGATCCGCGTCCCCGACGACCCCAGCGGCAGCACCTACTGGCTGGGCGCCCTGCTGCTCGCCCCCGAGGCCGCCCCGGCGACCCTCGGCACCGCCGGTGTCCCCTCCCGGTACTGGCATCTGGCGCCCACCGTCTCCCGGCTGCACGCCCATGAGCTGCCCCGGCTGCGCTCCGCCGTCGCCGCCCTGGAGTCCGGCCCGGGGCTCAGCGCGGCCCGCAACGCCACCGACCAGCGCACCCAGGTGGTGACCGAACTCGATCACCTCCTGAACGGCTACGACCGGCTGCGCTCCGGCCTCGCCCCGCTGATCGCCGTCGCCGCCGTCGGCACCGGCACGGTCGCCGCCGTCGTCCTGCTGATGGCGGGCGGCCTCGCCGCCGACCGGCGCCGCAGCGAACTCGCCCTGCTGCGCGCCCGCGGCGCCTCCCTGCCCGGTCTCGCCGGGCGGCTGCTCCGGGAGACGGCCGTCGTCGCCCTGCCCGCCGGGGCCCTCGCCCTGGGCGCCGCGCTGCTGCTGATCCCGGCGGGCCGTACCACGCCCGCGCTGCTCGCCGCCCTCACCGCCACCGCCGTCGCCGCCCTCGCCCTCCCGCTGCGCGCCGCCGCCGCCCACCGCCGTGTCCGCGCCCACGACACCCGCACCGACCTCACCGCGCTCCGGCCCTCCCGGCGCCGTACGGTCGCCGAGCTGACCCTCGTCGTGCTCGCCGCCGGGGCGGTCGTCACCCTGCGCGGCCGGGGCGGCGACGGCGATCAACTGGCCTCGGCGGCACCGGTGCTGGTCGCGGTGATCGCCGCGCTCGTCCTGGTCCGGCTCTATCCGCTGCCGCTGCGGCTGCTGGCCCGCCCCGCCGCCCGGCTGCGCGGCATGCTCGGGCATCTCTCGCTGGCCCGCGCCGGACGCGGGTCCGCCTCCGCCGTCCTGCCGCTGCTGGCCCTCTCCCTCGCGCTGACCACCGCCGCGTTCGGCGGCTCGGTGACGGCCGGGGTGCAGGAGGCCCGGGACCGGGCGGCACTGCTCGCCATCGGCGCCGACGCCCGCATCGAGGCGACCGTACCCCTGCCCGACGGGCTGCCCGACCGGATCCGCGAGGCCCCCGGGGTGGCCTCCACGACCGTGCTGAGCGTCGACTACCAGGCCCGCCCGCACGCCGCCACCCAGTCGGTCCCGTTCGCCGCCGTGGACGTCTCCCCCTACGCCGCGCTCGCCGACCGCAGCCGGCTCGGCGCCTTCGGCGCGGACGAGATCCGCCGCCCGACCGCCGCCCGCGATCCGCTGCCCGCCCTGGCCTCGCCGGTCGTCGCCGAGATGTACGGCACCCGGCCCTTCCCGGTGCGGCTCGGCGACGGCACCATGGTCGACGTCCGGATCGCGCTGGTCCGCGACTCCACCCCGGCCGTCTCCGGCACCGAGTTCCTCGTCGTGGACCGCGCCGGGCTGGACCGTGCCGCCGCCCGGCCGACGGCGGTCCTGGTCACCGGCGCCGGGGTCGACGGGGACGCGCTGCGCGCCGCCGCCAAGGGCGGTCCCGCCCATGTCCAGTTGCGCGCCGAGGAACGCGACCGGTTCGTCGACTCCCCCCTCCAGTCCGGGGTCGAACGCCTCTACACCGCCGCCGTGCTGTCCGGCGCCGGGCTCGCCGCGCTCGCCCTGCTGCTGGCGCTGCTGCGGGCCGCCCCCGAACGCACCGCGCTGCTCGCCCGGCTGCGCACCATGGGCCTGACCCGCGCCGAGGGACGCCGGCTGCTGATCCTGGAGTCCCTGCCGCAGGCCGCGCTGGCGGCGCTCGGCGGGGTCCTCACCGGCTGGGCGACCATCCAGGTCCTCGCCCCCGGTCTGGACCTGACCTCCCTCGCCCTGCCCCCGAACGAGGTGGTCACCGTCCCGCCCGAGCTGCGCGCCGACCCCGTCTCCCTGGCCGCACCCGCCATCGGCGTCCTGCTGCTGACACTGGCCGTCGCGGCGGCACAGGCGTGGTGGACGGGACGGCGGGGGGCGGTACGGGAGTTGCGGGCGGGGGATGCGCGGTGAGACATCCTGCCGAGGCCCGGGGGCGAGCGACCCCGACGGCAGCCGACCTCGACGGCGGCCGACCTCGACGGCGGCCAACCCCGACGGCGGCCAACCCCGACAGCAGCCGACCTCGACGGCACCCCGCCGACGGACCCGCCCTCACGCACCCCGCCCACGGACCCGCCTTCACGCACCCCGCCTTGAGCACGCCCAGCCCGCACGCACCCAGCCCGCACGCACCCCGCCCTCACGCACCCCAGCCCTCACCGACCTCGGAGCCCCATGACGACCGAACAACAACAGCCCACCCTCACGGACCTCGCGGCCCGCGTCACCGCCGCCCGGGACTCCCCCGCCTTCGGCCATGACGCCCTGATCACCTGTGACCGGCTGGTCCGGATCTTCACCACCGACGGGGTGGAGGTGCAGGCCCTCCAGGGGCTCGACCTGCTCGTCCGCAAGGGCGAGTTGATGGCTTTGGTGGGCGCCTCCGGCAGCGGCAAGTCCACCCTGATGAACATCCTCGCCGGGCTGGACACCCCCACCGCCGGGGCCGCGCGGGTGTCCGGCCGCGATCTGCTGTCCATGACCGCCAAGGACCGCCTCGCCTACCGCCGGGATGTCGTCGGCTTCGTCTGGCAGCAGACCTCCCGCAATCTGCTCCCCTATCTGACCGCCGCCCAGAACGTCACCCTGCCCATGCAGCTCTCCGGCGCCCGCGCGCGCCGCCGCGACCGGACCGAACGGGCGCTGCAGCTGCTGGAGCTGCTCCAGGTCGCCGACTGCCGGGACCGGCGCCCGCACCAGATGTCCGGCGGCCAGCAGCAGCGCTGCGCCATCGCCGTCGCCCTCGCCAATGACCCCGATGTCCTGCTCGCCGACGAACCCACCGGCGAACTCGACTCCCACACCGCCGAGCAGGTCTTCGGCGCCTTCCGCGACGCCAATGAGCAGCTCGGCACGACCATCGTGATCGTCACCCACGACCAGGCCGTGGCGAACGAGGTGCGCCGCACGGTCGCCATCCGTGACGGGCGGACCTCCACGGAGGTGCTCCGGCGCAGCGAGATCGACGCGGCGACCGGCCAGGAGACGGTCGTGGCCCGCGAGTACGCGATGCTGGACCGGGCCGGACGCCTCCAGCTCCCCGCCGACTACACCGCCGCCCTCGGCATGCGCGACCGGGTGGCGCTGGAACTGGAGCAGGACCATATCGCCGTCCGTCCCGACGACAGCGGACGCCCCGACCGAGGGGACTGACGGGACCCAGGGCCCGAGGGGCAGAGGGGCAGAGGGGACCCGGAGCTGAGGGGACTGGCGGGATCTGCGCGAGCCCCCGCCCGGAGGGGTCAGCGGACGCTGAGGCCGAAGGTGCCCGCTGCCGCGCCCACCTGCCGTACCGCCACCGAGCCGTACGCCGTCCGTAGCCGCAGCCAGGTGCCGGAGACGAAGAGGGCCGTGTCGCCGGACGCGCCGGGGCGCAGGAAACCGAGGGACTGGGCGGCGTGCACCGCGCGGACCGGGAGGCCGGTGTCACCGACCGTGCGGGACCAGATCTCCCGGCCGATCCGGTCGAGCTCGGCCCGGATCCGCCGCTCCGGGGCGAGTTCCTGGGTGCGTGCCTTGAACTCGGCGACCGCCGCCCGCACCAGGGCGAGCAGCGCCTCGGGCCCCGGCAGCCCGGGTTCGGGACGCCAGCCGCCGCGCGGGGGGAGGACCCCGGCCCAGGGCGGACCGGTGACGGACCGCGGCACGGTCGCCGTCGCCGCCGCCTCGTCCACGGACTCCAGCAGCTCCCCCGCGGACACCGTCACATCCAGCGTGCTGTCCAGCCCGTTCTCATACGGTTTGGCCAGCCGGACCGCGCGGATCGCCAGCACCTCGAAGGAGGGCGGGCGGCCGAAGACGGCGAGGGTCGTGCCGCCCGACTGGACGCGGACGGCGGCGGCGCGGTCGTAGTGGAGCAGCCGGGAGAGGAAGGCCGCGAGATCCGCCGCCTCCCCCTCGTCGGCGAGGTGGAGCACCGTCATGCCGCGACGGCCTCTTCCGCGTCGTCCCGGTAGCCCTCCAGGAACTCGCGTTCCTCGGTGGTGATCCGGCGCGGGCGCTGCGCCTCGAAGTCGTAGGGCACGATGACCGTCGAGGCGCGGACGTAGAGCACGTCCCCGTCCTTCACCTCGTAGGTGAGGGTGAAGGACGCGGCGCGGATCTGGGTGACCCACAGCTCGATGTCCACCGGGGTGTGGCGGTGGACGAGCTGGCGTTTGTAGTCGATCTCATGGCGTGCCACCACCGAGCCCTGCTGGAAGTCCTTGTCCGGGCGGAACAGGAAGTCGATACGGGCCTCCTCCAGATAGCGGAGGAAGACCACGTTGTTGACGTGGCCGTACGCGTCCATGTCCGCCCAGCGCAGCGGGCAGCGGTAGAGGTGCCGCAAGATCGATCAGCCCCGGGTCAGCTTCTTGTAGGTGGCGCGGTGCGGCCGGGCCGCGTCCGCGCCGAGCCGCTCGACCTTGTTCTTCTCGTACGACTCGAAGTTGCCCTCGAACCAGAACCACTTGGACTCGCCCTCGTAGGCGAGGATGTGGGTGGCGACCCGGTCCAGGAACCAGCGGTCGTGGGAGACGACGACGGCGCAGCCGGGGAACTCCAGCAGCGCGTTCTCCAGCGAGGAGAGCGTCTCCACATCCAGGTCGTTGGTCGGCTCGTCCAGGAGCAGCAGATTGCCGCCCTGCTTGAGGGTGAGCGCCAGGTTGAGGCGGTTGCGCTCGCCGCCGGAGAGGACCCCGGCCGCCTTCTGCTGGTCCGGGCCCTTGAAGCCGAACGCCGAGACATAGGCGCGGGACGGCATCTCGACCTGGCCGACGTTGATGTAGTCCAGCTCGTCCGAGACCACGGCCCACAGGGACTTCTTGGGGTCGATGTTCTCGCGGCTCTGGTCGACGTAGGAGATCTTGACCGTGTCGCCGACCTTGATGGTGCCGGAGTCGGGCTGCTCGAAGCCCTGGATCATCTTGAACAGCGTGGTCTTGCCGGCGCCGTTCGGGCCGATCACGCCCACGATGCCGTTGCGCGGGAGGGTGAAGGAGAGGTCGTCGATGAGGACCTTGTCGCCGAACGCCTTGCTGAGGTGCTCGACCTCCACGACGACACTGCCCAGACGCGGGCCCGGCGGGATCTGGATCTCCTCGAAGTCCAGCTTCCGCATCTTGTCGGCCTCGGCGGCCATCTCCTCGTAGCGGGCGAGGCGGGCCTTGGACTTGGCCTGGCGGCCCTTGGCGTTGGAGCGGACCCACTCCAGCTCGTCCTTGAGGCGCTTCTGCCGCTTGGCGTCCTTCTGGCCCTCGACCTTGAGGCGGGCCGCCTTGGTCTCCAGGTACTTGGAGTAGTTGCCCTCGTAGCCGTGCAGCCGGCCGCGGTCGACCTCGCAGATCCAGCCCGCCACATTGTCCAGGAAGTACCGGTCGTGGGTGACGGCGACGATGGTGCCCTTGTACTTGGCCAGATGCTGCTCCAGCCAGTTCACGGACTCGGCGTCGAGGTGGTTCGTGGGCTCGTCCAGGAGCAGCAGGTCGGGCGACTCCAGGAGCAGCTTGCACAGCGCGACCCGGCGGCGCTCACCACCGGAGAGGGTGGTGACGGGCCAGTCGCCGGGCGGGCAGCCCAGGGCGTCCATGGCCTGCTCCAGCTGGGCGTCCAGATCCCACGCCTCGGCGTGGTCCAGCTCCTCCTGGAGCTTGCCCATCTCCTCCATCAGGGCGTCGGTGTACTCGGTCGCCATCTGTTCGGCGATCTCGTTGAACCGGTCCAGCTTGCCCTTGATCTCGGCGACGCCCTCCTGGACGTTCTCCAGGACGGTCTTGTCCTCCGTCAGGGGCGGCTCCTGGAGGAGGATGCCGACCGTGTACCCGGGGGTGAGGAACGCGTCACCGTTCGAGGGCTGCTCCAGCCCCGCCATGATCTTCAGTACGGTCGACTTGCCGGCGCCGTTCGGGCCGACGACGCCGATCTTGGCACCTGGAAGGAAGCTCTGGGTGACGTCGTCGAGGATCACCTTGTCGCCGTGCGCTTTGCGCGCCTTGCGCATGGTGTAAATGTACTCAGCCAAGAGAAACCGTCCGGCAGCTTGAAATCTGGCAGTGGGCAGATACACCCCATCTTGCCCGACGGCCACCCCCTGATGAAAACCCGTTCCGATGACCGGCGCTGACCTGCGGGTTTCGGGCGGGTACGGGCGGTACGGGGGTGGGGGCAGGGGGAAGGGGGGACGAGAGGGGCGGGCGGTCAGTCCTGGTGGGCGGGCTTCTTCTCGCGGTCGCGGAGCACGATGAGGGCCGTGCCGCCGATCATCACCAGACCGATCGCGATGCCGCCGATCAGCGGGGCGGCGCCGGAGGAACCGGTCGCGGCCAGGTTCAGCTCCTCGGAGGTGCCGCCGACGGTCGCCGGGCTGGGCTCGCTGAGGATCTGGGTGTTCACGCCGCCGGTGTCGGTGCTCTGGGTCAGGCAGTCCAGGACCCCGCTGAAGCGCCGCTCCACGCCACCGGGACCGGTGATCGTGAAGTCGTACGCCTGGTCCTCCAGGAGCGGGACGGTCACCGTGCGGGTGGCGGCGGCCGGGATGGTGTGCACGACGCCGAGGAGTTCGAAGACGAAGGGCTCCTCGCCCGCGTTGACTCCGGTGATGTCGACGCCGCCCTCGGCGCAGTTCTCCCGCGCGGACAGGGCCGGTATCGGGCCGCTCGCCGCCCAGGTCGCGGAGGCACCGGCGGTGACCGAGGACTCGCTGGACCCGGCGAGGATCTGGGTCTGGCTGCGGCTCTCGGAGGCGAAGGCGCGGCCCACCGGGACGGTCGTCGAGGCGTGCACGGTCAGCTCCGCCGTGCCGTCCGGGGCGTCGGCGGGCACATCGAAGTAGAGCCGGGTGCCATCGGCGGCGGTGGTGACGGGCTCGCCCTCCTCGTCGACGATCCGCACCCCGGAGGTGGCGGCGTCGGCGGGCGGGGCGACCGTCACACTCCCGGCGTTCGTCCGCACCGTGACCGGGCCGAGCGGCGTGCCCGGCGCCCCGGAGACGGCGGGCGGCTCCAGGGTCAGCGAGGCGCTGGGCTCGGCGGTGGAGCGGGCGCTGCGCTCCAGGTGGTCGGCGAGCCGCTCGGCCTGCGGGTCGAGCGCCTCGACCCGCACGCCCTTGCCTGCGTCGGAGTACCGCCAGATCGCCACCTGGGTCCCGGCCGCCGCGTCCTGCTCGGTGAGGCCGGAGCCGAGGCCCGCCTTGCGGGCGAGTTCCGCGAGATCGTTGACCTGGGGGTAGGAGTTCTGGAGGATCCAGCGGATCTTCCCGGCGTTCTTGTTCGCGCCGAGCGAGGTGCCGCTCCAGGGGGTCTCGTGGTACTTGGCGTCCTGCTGCGTCGGGTTGAGCAGATCGACGCAGTACGTCTGGAGCATGCCGCCGCCCTCGACGGACATCTCGAACAGCCCGGCGGAGATCCGGTGGTCGCCGTCCTCGTCATGGATGACCGCGTCGCCGTACGTCTTGAGCGCGCCCACCGTGGCGACCGCGCCACCCTGGCCCGCCGCCGGGGTCCCGTCCGCGGCGGCCGGACCGGCGGCGCCGAGCACGCCGACGGCCATGACCCCGCCCACCAGCGAGGCAGCGGCGGCCCGGCGGACCGGACCGCGTCCCCGCACGGTGGACAGGAGCGGCACGCAGAACGAAGAAAACACGGAACTCCCCTTCGAGCAGGACCCATTGATGTGGGGGGTGTGGTCCCACCAGCAGCATCAGCAGCCCCTGGAGCTATGTTCGGCATCCTAAGGACGAGAACGAACCGCGCTTCCCAGTGATCTCCACGGGCAACCGATCCGACTCGGAATCGTTATCGCCGGCGCGCACTTGAACTGGGCTTATCGACAAATCCCCAGGGGTGTTCAGAGCCTAATCCTGGGTGTATTCGCCGATAAGCCGTGATTCATTTCAGTGCGGTGCGGATGGTGGCATTACGTGACGGCGACGGGTTCGGGCGTGGAGTCGAGGATGGACTCGGGCGGGGAGTCGAGCATGGAATCGGGGGTGGAATCGGTTGTGCTCTTGTCGCCGGGCTCGTCGTTGGTCCTCTCGCTGGGCTCGTCGTCGGTCTTCTGGGTGGCCGGGTCCGTGGGTGCCGTCGTCGCCGCCTCCGACGGTGGTGTCTCCCAGTCCGGCTCGGGGCGGGCCGGGTCCGTCGTCGTGACCGCCGGTTCCGGTCGGGCCGCGCGGCGGAACGCGGAGGTGCCGCGCGCCAGATCGTGTCCGATGGCCGTCGCGTCGATGTCCGCCGAGGTCCAGCTCTGCCCCTCGCGGACATCGCTGCGCACCTTCAACCGGCCCTGCACGATCACCGGATCGCCCACGCCCAGCGACGCGCCCACGTTCGTGGCGAGCTGGCGGTTGGCCCACACCGTGAAGAAGTTGGTGTGCCCGTCGGCCCAGGTCCGCTTCTCCCGGTCGAAGTAGCGCGAGGTCACGGCCAGCCGGAAACGGGCCGACGGTCCGGCCGCCAGCTCCCGGTAGACCGGCTGCGTCGCCACATTCCCCACCGCGCACACCAGCGTCTCGTTCATGGTCCTCTTCCCTTTCCCTTCCGGGTACGCCGAAGGGTCCGTCCCGTACGGCGGTGTCTGTCCCGGGCGTTCGCCGTCGGGGCGAGCGCCGTGCGATCAGACTGCCGCCGCGGACCGACATCCCGCCGGGGCCTGTGGACGGCTCCGGGACCTGTGGAAAACCTCGCCACCCGAAGGGGAAGTTCCGGATCAGCCGGCGATACCGGCGCGGTCGAGCCGCGGGTCCAGGGCGTGGGCCGTGCGCCAGGCGTGGTCGCGGTGGCCGTGTGCGGCGGCGTACTCGACGATCGCGCGCAGGGTGCGGCGTTCGGCGCGCAGCCAGTTCGCGGCCTGGCGGCGGTCGCCGAACCGCAGCGGGGCACTGCCCGGCACCGGCGGGGGCAGCGGGAACGCCTGCCGTGGCGGCGGGCCGAGAACGGCCGCGGCGTGGTGGGAGGTGTGCAGACAGTGGTCCAGCAACCGGGCCGTGGCGGCGGCGCGTTCGGGCGGGGTGTCCTGCTCGGCGGCGCGTTCCAGGGCGTAGAGGCGGATCAGGCGGTGCAGGGCGAAGCGGCCGGGGGCCGTCTCGTGGAGCAGACCGGAGCCGGTGAGTTCGGCCAGCCGGGCGCGGACCCGGGGGCCCGGCAGGGCGGCCAGGGCGACGGCCGCCGCGAGGCCGAGGTCCGGGCCGGGGTGCTGGGCGAGCCGGCGCAGCAGCGTGGCGGCCTCGGGGGACAGCGCGCGGTAGGACCAGGAGAAGGCGGTGCCGGTGCCGGCGTCGGAGCCGGTGTCCGGTCCGGTGAAGGCGTCGAGGCCGCCGTGGCAGGTCCTCAGTTCGGCGGCGAGATGGGCGAGCCGGAAGCCGGGGTGGTGGGCGGCGCGCGCGGCCACGTCGGCGAGGGCGAGCGGCAGCCGGGCGCAGAGTTCGACGATGGTGTCGGCGGCGTCCGGTTCGGCGGTGACGCGGGCGCGGCCGAGGCGCCGGGCCAGCATCTCGCGGGAGTCGGCGGCGGTGAGGGGCGCCAGCGCGAGCGGGCAGGCCCCGTACCGGGCGACCAGCCCGCTGAACGGAGACCGCCCGGTGACGACGACCAGGCAGCCGGTGGCACCGGGCAGCAGGGGCTGCACCTGGGCGAGGTCGCGGGCGTTGTCCAGCACGATCAGGACGCGGCGCTCCGCCAGGACACCTCGGTAGAGGGCGGCGCGGGCGTCGAGCCCGGCGGGCACGGCGGACGGGGCGACGCCGAGCGCGGCGAGGAACGCCTCCAGAACCTCGCCGGGTTCCCGGGGGCCGCCGCCGGGGCCGTGACCGGGGCCGTGGCCGCGCAGGTCGACATGGAGGCTCCCGCCGGGAAAGCGGTGGGCGACGCGATGGGCCCAGTGCAGGGCGAGCGCGGTCTTGCCGACGCCGGGCATGCCGTTGATCACGGCGATGGTCATGGGGGGTGAGGCGGGGAACGGGCTCCCCGTGGGGGGCGGTGCCGGACCGGCGCCCAGGAGCAGCGCCGTGAGATGGCCGAGTTCGGTACGGCGGCCCGTGAACGTGGGGAGGTCGGCGGGCAGTTGCGAGGGGCGTACCGCGGTGGGGCGGCGCGGGGCGGGGGCCGGGCGGAGTCCGGGGTCGCCGGAGAGGATGCGGGCGTGCAGCGCGCGTAAGGGCGGGCCGGGTTCGATGCCGAGTTCGTCGACCAGATGGCGGCGGGTGCGGGCGTACGCCTCCAGGGCCTCGGCCTGGCGACCGCAGCGGTAGAGGGCCAGCAGCAGCAGTTCGCAGAGGGCTTCGCGGCGCGGGTGGGTGTCGCGCAGGGTGAGCAGTTCGGCGACGACGGCCTGGTGGCGGCCCCGTTCCAGTTCCAGGCGCAGCCGCAGTTCCAGGATGCCGAGCCGGCGCTCGGCGAGATCGGCGCGCAGGGCGGCGGCGTACGGGCCCGGTACGCCGGCCAGCGCGGGGTTCTCCCAGGTGTCCAGGGCGGAGCGCAGCAGGGCGAGGGAACGCTCCCGTCGCCCTTCGGTCCAGTCGCGCCGGGCACGGGCCACGGCCGCCTCGCAGTCGGCGAGGTCGGTGGCGAGCGGGTCGGTGCGCAGGGCGTAGCCGTCGCCGAGGGAGGTCAGCAGGGCGGGCGGTTGCCCGGCGGGGCGGACGGGTTCCAGCAGCTTGCGCAGCCGCGAGACGTAGGTCCGCAGGACGGAGACGGCGCCTTGGGGCGGTTCGGTGCCCCAGACTCCTTCGACGAGATCGGACACGCCGACCGCGCGGCCTCCGCGCATGAGGAGCATGGCGAGGACGGCCCGCTGTTGGGGGGAGCCGAGGGGGAGTTCGGTGGTGCCGCGGTGGGCGGTGAGGGGGCCCAGGAGGGAGAAGCGGAGGGGTTCCGTTCCGGCTCCGCGTGCATGCCGGTTTCCGTTCCCGGTTCCGGCTCCCTCGCCGTCCCCGCTTCCCGCTTCGCTTTCCTCGTTCTCCGGCGCTTCCACCACGACCCGGGACAGTAGCGGGCGACCGTTCGAGCGTCAGTTTGACGAACCATTTCACGCCAGGCGGTGGGGAGGGGCGGGCGGAGGTGATCGCGAGTGCGATGACAAGGGCATCTTGGGCTGTTCAGAGCGGCTGGTTCGATATCACTTCAGCAAACTTCGCGAACGCCCGGCGTGTAGATAAGTCTGGACCAATCCCGATGCGACGCGTCTCCTCCGGAGTCGTCGCGTGACTCATTCGTCCTGGGGCGCCGCCGGTCGTTCGTAGGACTCCAACGCCTCCAGGACGTCCTGCACGCGGTCGATCTCGACCTTGACCTCTTCCCGGCGGCGGAGCACCTTCTCCAGTTCGCGGGTGCCTTCCTCGACCGTGCGCCTGGCCTCCTGGACCGCCTCGGCCTTGATGTCCTCGGCCTCTCTGATCATCGTGAGCCGCTTGTCGTCGACCTCCCTCAGAAGCGTTTCCGCCCTTCTCACGGCGGCCATACGGAGCTTGCTCGCCTCACTGTTGGCCACCGTGACGATCTCCTCGGCCTTCGCCTGGGCCTCGGCGAGGTACTCGTCGCCGGCGAGCCGGACGGCTTCCTCGCGGGAAGGCCGGAGGGAGTCCTCGGCCCGCCGCGGTTCGTCCGCGTCGGCCTTGGCCCTCACCAGCAGTTCCTCGGCGGTCTCGGCCGCCTCCTCGATCAGCTGGACCGCCGCTTTGCGGGCCTCGGCGCGGATCTTCTCGGCCTCGGCGACCGCCTCGTCCCGCCATCGGTCTGCCTCCTCGCGCCGGTCGGCGCTGTACCTCACTGTCGACCGCCAGATCTGCCACGCCCTCTCCAGGATTCCTCCGGCGAGCGGGTCGGTGTGCCCGGGTTGGAGGAGGTCCAGGGGGCTCTCGTCGGGCAGCGTGACCACATGGTCCACCAACAGCGTGCTCAACGCGGCGTGTACGGCGGCGGCATCCGCGGGGCGGTCTTCGGGCCGTTTCGCGAGCAGGTTCATGATGAGGTCGCTCAGTGGGCGAGGAAGGGCGGGATTCCGGTCGATCGGCGCCACGGGAGTCTTGTCCGCCTGCATACGGAGGACCGCGAGCGGATTGGTGGCGGTGAAGGGAGGCTCGCCGATCACCGCGTGGTGGAGAAGGCAGCCCAGGGAGTAGAGATCACTGCGGTGATCGACCTCCCGATCGCCCTCGGCCTGTTCCGGGGACATATAGGGCGGCGAGCCGATCAGAGCACCCGCGACGGTGAGTCCGTGGACGCTCATGGTGTCGCCCATGAACTTGGCGACACCGAAGTCGAGGACCTTGATCAGACCGTCGGGGGTGAGTATGACGTTGGCGGGCTTGATGTCCCGGTGGATCACGCCCCGGCCGTGCGCGATGTGGAGCGCCTGGGCGATCTGCCCGGCCCACCCGACCGCGACCGGCCAAGGGGGCGGCTCGGTCTCCGCCAGTCGCCGATGGAGGGAGACGCCGGGGACGAGTTCCATCACGACGTACAGGGTCCGGCGTCCGCCGACCAGTTCCTCGCCCCAGTCGTGCACGGTGACGATGTTCTGATGGGAGAGCCGCCCCGCGAGCTGTACCTCCCGCTGGAACCTGGCCTGGGTCTCGCTCTCGTCCAGGCGCAGTGTCTGGACGAGTTTGACAGCCACCTTGCGCCGCATGCGTTCGTCCTGGGCCGACCACACCTCGCCCATACCGCCGGAACCGACACGCTCGCTGATGCGGAACCGCTCAGCGAGCAGTACGCCCTGCACCCGTTCCCTCCATCACCGGGAGTGGGCCACCGTCGTACGGCAGCCTGTCCATGAAGTCCCTCAGTAGTGTTCCCTGTCGGCGGGCGGTTCAGGTTCCGTACGAGTCGCCCGAACTGCCGTATGAGCCGCCCGCCAGTCGGCGCAGGCGCCGGACCTCTTCCTCGATGCGGTGGGCGACGCCCTCGGCGCCTGTCGTACCGTCCAGCCCGCTGTGCATCAGTTGGGCGGCGAGGCCGGTGAAGTAGTGCGCCACGGTGAGGAGATGGCCGTCGGGGTCGACGAACCCGGCGTGCGCGAGCAGGCCGTTGGCGTCGTCCAGCACTCGTTCGACCTGGCCGCGGATCTCGTCGCTGACATCGGGCGGCAGCCCCACTGCGCGGCTCAGCCGGCCGAGGACGGAATGGCAGGAACGGACGAGTTCACGTTGCAGTTGGACGGCACGGGTGACCGTGGTGGCCCCCGAGGCGGCGGGACTGATGTTGCCCGTGACGATGCGGGTGCCCGCCGAGGACGGCTCGTAGGGGCGCAGATCGATCGCGGTGGTCGCCCCGAGCGCCTCCCGGAAGCACGGGTGGACGACGAACTGCGTCTCGTGCGGCTGCGCGGGGAGGTCGTCGCCGCCGACGAACACCACGTCGTTCCCGCGCCGGACCCCGAGGAAGCCCACCCCGTACAGGACGTCGATGACGCCGGCGGGGGTCAGCGCGTCGGCGTACGCGGGGAACAGCCGGTGGAGCGTCTCGGCCGCCGCCTCGAAGCGGGTGGCGAGGGCGGCCCGGGTGACCCGGTATCCGGTGTTCTGGAACAGGGGGAAGAGGCGCTTGAGGAAGGGATGCGCGACCAGATACTCCAGGGCCAGATCGTTGAGCTTCCACGCGGAGAACTGCCGGCCCGCCTGGAGGACGTCCTCCTCGGTGATCCGGTCCCGGCCGTTGATCAGCCAGGCCGTCTCCTGGCAGAGGTTGAGGAACTGGATGGCGTCCCGGGGCCGTGGCAGACAGCGGCGGAAGAGATAGGTCGCGGGTTCCTCACCCCGTACGTTCTCCGCGAAGATCTCCTGCCAGAGTTCCGCCTCCCCGAGTCCGGCGCCGAGGGAAGCCCGCGCGCGGGCCAGCGCGAGGTCCCGAAGGGACTGCTCCGTCCAGGCGATCCGCAGTTCGTCGCCGTGGAACTTGTCGCCCTCGCCGAACGACAGCGAGTCGTAGATGTCCGAGCGGAGAAACAGCAGCAGCCGTACCGATCGGCCGTAGAGACCCGCGGCGTGCTTCGCCGCCAGCAGCAGCCCGATCACCATCGAGTTGCTGTCGGGTTCGGCCGACCACACCTGCTCCAGCTGGTCCACCATCAGCAGCAGCGGGCTGTGGGTGCCGTCGCAGCCCAGGTCGGCGAGGGCCTGCGTCACGCCCTGCTCGACGACGTCGAGCTGCCGGGCGGCTCGCGCGCCCTCCGAGGGCGACTGCGCCAGATCCACGCCCGCTTTGACGCCGAACGCCTCCAGGGAGAGGGAGGTTTGCAGGCCCCTGGTTCCCTGCGCCAGCCGGTCCCCCAGCCGGCCGTCGGACAGTTCGTCGTTCTGCTTCAGGAAGCGGGCGAGCGCCTTGATCGAGCCGGGCCTGCCGCCGTGCGCCTCCTTGGCGTGGGACACCAGGTAGCGGGCCGCGTGCACGGCGAAGACGTACCGCCAGATCAGCGCCTTGGCCGTGTCCCCGGGCAGTCCCTGCAACTCGAATCGCCGGATCTCCTCACCGGCTGTCTCGTCCGGCGTGATGAGGATCTTCCCGTCGGGGTGCACGCCGTCTGCCAGCAGCTGCATGCAGATCGCGCTCTTCCCGGCACCCTTCCGCCCGATGATCAGCATCTTCCGCCCGCTGATCGCCCCGCGGTAGGCGGCCGTCGGCAAGAACGCCCCGCGTAACAGCAGCCCGTCGTTCACATCCCGTTCGGCGTCCTCGCGCCCGAAATACAGCTCCGCGAGTCGCGGCCCGTCAGCCATTCCGTTCCCCCCGATGTCATCCCGCCGATCCGCACGGGTTGCAGGGATCACCGTATCCATCAACGGGGGTCGGGACAGGGCGAGCTTCGGATCCGGGCGGCGGAGAGGGGCCCGGGGGCACACGGGAGGGGGCGGCCATGCGCGGAAAGGTGACTCCGGCGGGCGTCGGCCCGGACAGCGCAAATGCGGAGAGCCGTTCTCCGGTTGGCGTGAAGGGGGCGGAGGATGCGGTCCCAGCCGCGAAAACGTCACCGCCGTCACGCGACAGCAATGGCGCCCCCGGCAGGACTCGAACCTGCGGCCAAGCGCTTAGAAGGCACTTATTCTGACGTTGCCTCTACCGCCCTGACCTGGCATTTTATAGATCAGTGACGCATCGTCAGCCGTTTTGGGGGACGCAAGTGGGACGATCTTGCTCGCCTGCTGGTGGTGGGATCATGGAGGGAGAGTCCGTAGCTGGTCCGTCGGTGGAAAGCGTCATCGCAAGACGTTCCAGACGTTCGCGCCGGCCGACGGTTTCCGAGCGGAGCTGGTGACCGCGACGCACGCCGGAGAGCCGTTCAACATGTCGACCGGTTTGCCGGACCGGCATGAGCCGAAAGCTTCCTCGGCCGGGTGGTACGACTTCGCCGTCCAGTTCACGGACGCCCAGTGGCCGCGTGTGTCGGCGAATCACCGGAAGAACACGGCGCGCACGCTGATGATCGTCACCACTGCGCTGATGGAGCGGGATCCACCGGGCGTCCCTTCCCGCCGGGTGCGTACGGCCCTGAGCGATTGGGCTTTCAATACCAAACGCCGCGGCGAGGCCCCGGATGACGTGGTCGCGGTGCTCGGCTGGGTGCGACGGCACACTCCGACCATGGACGCCTGGACCGATCCGCTCATCGTCCAGGATGTGCTGCTGGTACTGGGGACGCTGCTGGACGGGAGACGGGCCGCCGCTTCGTCCGTGAAACGGCATCGACGGGTCCCGCATCTGCTGATGAGGTATGCGATCGTCCGCGGCATTCTGCCGGCCGACCCTGTTCCCGAGTCGCGGAACCTCACGCAGCGGTCTGCCAGTGCGATCGACCGACGCCGTCTGCTGAACGAGCGGCAGGCTGCGCAGCTGCTCGACTGGATCCGCCGCCAGCCGCGCAGCGGGCAAAGACTGCAAGCATTCTTCGCCACGTTGTACTTCACGGGGCTACGTCCGGAAGAAGCGGTCGCGCTGCGTGTCTCGGACCTTGTCCTGCCTGCCTCAGGGGTAGGGCGGTGGGCCGACATTGTGGTCCGCACTGCCGAGCCTGAGATCGGGCGCACGTGGACCGACGGTGGAACCCGGCACGATCAGCGACGTCTGAAAGCCAGAGCAGAGGGTGAAACGCGCGTAGTGCCGTGCCCTCCGACCTTGTCCACGCTCTTGCGGGCGCGTATTCGGGAGGCGAGCCTGCTTCCCGACGATCGACTCGTTCCCGGGGAACGCGGCGGAGTTCTCGCCGGTTCCGTCTACCGCCGTATGTGGGATCACGCCCGCAGGGCAACCCTGCCACCTCACGTGTACGCGTCACTGGCAGGACAACGCGTGTACGACCTTCGGCACACCAGGCTGACGATGTGGCTGAACAACGGCATTCCGCCTGCTCAGGTGGCTGAGTGGGCCGGCACCAGCGTTGCCATGCTGTTCGCCACGTACGCGCAGTGCATCAGTGGTCAAGAGCAGGATCTGCGGCAGCGACTCGACGAGATGCCGGACGCCTCGGCCACTCTGATCGCGTCATCGCCGTTGAAGGTCACCGCTCCCGCCGATAGGGGTCCGTGTACGGCTCCATGGACTGGCGGACCTCGTCCCGGACCGGGCCCATGAGGGGCCCGGGGGCGTAGTGGCGGGCGCGGGCCTTTCCGTGGGGGACGAGCCAGCCGCGGGCGACGAGCTCCCGGATGTCGCGGATGGCTTGCTGGTCGCTGAGGTCGGCGTCCTGCTGGTAGACGGTGCGGCGCACCTTCGCGTCGGAGAAGGCGGGCAGCAGGGCATAGACCACCCGCTCGTCCAGACCGGTGGCCTCGACGCCTTCGACCAGACGGGTCCAGGCCCGCGACATGACGTCGAAGCGGCGCTGGGCCTGCTGGGCCTGGCGGTGGTGGGCGGTCAGGCAGAACCGGATCCAGGGGCGGGTGTCACGTTCGGGGCTGCAGTGCGGTCCGCCCACATCCTCCAGGATCTGGTAGTAGGCGTAGGTGTTCTGTCCCCGGCCGAGCCATTCCTCGATGGAGGAGAATTCGGGCGGCATCAGGGCCTCGCGGGAGAACACCAGGGTGGACAGGGCGCGGGACATGCGCCCGTTGCCGTCTTTCCACGGATGGATCTTGACGAGGTTGAGGTGGGCCATGGAGGCGCGGACATGGACGGGTGTGTCGAGGTCGCCCTCGTTGAGCCAGTCGATGAACTCCGCCATCAGAGCCGGAACGTCCGCTTGGTCCGGTGCGGTGTAGGCCGGGACGAGAGGGTCGTCGGGGCTGGTGACGTAGACGGGTCCGTCGCGCCAGCGGCCGGGGCGTTTGTCGAGGTGGTGGCCCTGCAGCATGAAGTGCAGGCCGTTGAGCAGGCCGGCGTCGTAGCGGAAGTCGTCTCCGGCGTCGGCGAGGGCCTGGATGTAGGTCATGCCGCGCTGGTAGCCCTCCAGCTCGGCACGCGTCTTCGCTCCGGTCTCCAGGGGTTCCTCGCCCGACATGAGGGCTTCCACGTCGTCGACCGTCGCGGCGTACCCCTCGATGGTGTTGGATCCGGCGATGGCGCGGGCGGTCAGATTGCGGCGTAGCTGGCGGGTCCAGCGCGGGGTGGCGCGGAGCATGTGGCGCAGGGAGCGGCGCATGGTTTCGATCTCGTCGAGGGCGCGCTGGTCGTGGGTGTCTAGGGCGGGAGTGGCGTACAGCATGACTTAATGACACGATAATTGTGTCATTAAGTCAAGTGTGCGGTTCGGCTCAGATCACCGTGGATGGAGCGGTCTTCCCGAGGTAGATCTTGAACGCCTCGCGGATGTGGCCTCGGGTGTAGCCGACGGTGTTGACGTTGGCCGGTACGACCTCACGCTCGTATCCTCGCTTGCGGGCGGAAAGGTACTTGACCACGCTCGACGTTCCCGTGTTGGAGACGAACAGGTTGCGTGCGGTCCGCAGGTCGCTGTGCAGCCCTTCGAAGTTGCGCGCGTGGCCGATGCCCACCCGGCTGGCGGTGTAGTACTTGCACTCGATGGCCAAGAGGCACTTGTTGCCCCGCGGCGCCATCCGGATCTGCCGTGAGAGCTCTGCCTCGTCGGCGGGCAGGATCAGGACGTCGCACTCGTGCAGTACGCCGGAGTTCCCCTGGACCTGGACGCCGAGATGCACTTCCAGGGCCGGGGCGCGGTCGAACTCCACCACGGCATGGGTGTAGGGGTGCGTGGTGCTGTACAGCTGGCCGGGACTGGTGCGGAACACCAGGCTGTTCATCGTGCGGGCTGTTGACAGCGACGCGAGCGAAGAGGCGGTGGAGCTCCGGCACAACATCGGCATGCTGCTGCTTGCGCAGGGGCGGACGGCGGAGGCCAGAGAGGTGCTGGAGCCCCTGTATCAGGACGTGGTCCTGGTCAGTGGGCCGGAAGACGAGATGGCGGTCGAGATCGCCGAGGCGCTCGCGGTGATCGAGCTCGGCTTCGACGACCCTGGGCCGGGCGCCTGACGGGCAGACGGGCCGGCCCAGGGTGTCAGCTCCTCACGGCCGTGGATCGTGGTCGATCAACTTCAACAGGCTCAGCAACTGCTTGGTCTCCGTCAGCGCCGCGGTCTTCGTTTCCGGAGCGTCCATGTCCCAGTGAGCGAGTTCGTTCCGGTACTCCTTGACGGCAGTGACCCGGCGCACGAGGTCGTCCTGCTCGTACGGCCACGCCAACGTCGCCCAACAGGTGTCGTCCTTGAGGACCTCCGGGTATTGGCCCAGAGTGAGGTACTTGCCTGCGGCGCGCGTCTTGCGCACTCCCGAACCGGTGGGCAGCTCGTCCACGGGCAGACGGTCGGTGAGGCGGCGCAGACGCCGTTCCGCCTCGCCAAGGAGGATGAACGGCTCGACCCGCAGCTTGAGCTGATCGGCCAAGTCGGATGCGGTGAGGATGCCGAGCACGAGGTTGTCGCCATCGGTGACGATCAGGAACCCGTGGCGCTGGATGTCGTCGATGCGGACGAACAGCTCTTCCTGCTCCTGAGCGGTGAGCGGGTGAGGGTTCAGGGCTGCAGCTGTAGTCGCGCCGCGATGCCCCAACTGGGCCCGGGCGATGCTCTCCCAGGTAACGACCCCTCGTAGCACGTTGTTCCGGTTCACCACCGGCAGCTGCGAGAAGTCGCCCTGGACCATGCGCGTGATAGCGCGACTCAGTGGCTCGTCGAAGCCGACTGTCACCACATCCCGGGCGAAGGGGAGGCTGCCGATACGCCAGTGTCTGCTCAGGTCCTCGCCCGCCACCCTTGTGGGTGTGTGACCAAGCTCTGTCCCCGGTGGCTCCTGAACCGTTTCTCCGGTCAGCGTGGTCTCCTCCGCGGAGACCGTGATCAGGCCGTCGAGCTGGACCTCCGTGAAGTGCGGTGCCACCTGCAGTCCGCGAGCCGCGAGCTCTCTGTCAACGAGGTCGATGACGTCGCCGGTGCGCCTCTGCCAGCCCCACAGGCCGATCAGGTCCCGGGCGGTCAGCTGTCGGGTCCCCTCGTCGCGCACATCTTGCTCAAGGGCCTCGGGGTCCCCAGGGGGTTCCACGGCGCCCTTGTAGCCCGGATCGACGCCGGTCTGCGCCAGCGTCTCGACACGGTGTGCCGCGTCACGGCGGCTCAGCTCGCTCACCGTCAGGAACGCGCCGATGCTGTCGCGGAGGTCGCCGCCGATCGCCGCCCGCTCGACCTGGCTGCGCACCCACTCCACCTTGCGCGTGTGCCGGAAGCCGGGGGCAGCCTCGCTCCGGTACTCGTATCCGCCGCTCAGCCGTCCGATGGCGACGACTCCCAGGAACTTGCGGGGCATCACGACCAGATCTCCGGTCTCCATCGTGATGAAGCGCCACAGTTGGTGCTTCCAGTTGTCCACCCGGCCGGCAGGCTCCTCCGGGTAGGCCCGCGCCAGAACTTCGCCCACATCAGCGATCGACGTGCAGCCGCTCAGGTCCCCGACCTCCTCCCAGCCGGCGATCACCACACCTTCGTCCAGCGCCTGCTCTTCGCGTTCGCCGTACTGGCCCCCGCGGACTGTCCAAGCCCTGACCATGGTCCTTGTTCCCCCGTGTAGTCCTTCGGCCCGCATCGACGTCGGGCTGCTTACGTCGGAGTTGAATCTATGTGCGTATGACGCTGCGAGGACAGGCGTGGAGCAGATTGAGCCAGCAGCCATGAACAGGGCAGGCGCCGCCTCGGCGCTCGCTCTGTGTGTGCCCGATGGGCCATCAGAATGGCTCTGACCAGGTATTACTCTCTCGCGGCTGGAGGCTGACCGTGGAATGTCCCCTGAAGTGGGGAACGTATGTGGGACGGGGAGCCCAAAATCAGGGTAGAAAACGGGGCAAAGTATGCTACCGGGCAGCGAAAAAGCCCTCCACAAGTGATCTTGCGGAGGGCTTAAAGCCGCCTCTGACCTGCATAAACGGGCGCCCCCGGCAGGACTCGAACCTGCGGCCAAGCGCTTAGAAGGCGCCTGCTCTATCCACTGAGCTACGGGGGCCCGGTGTGGCCTCTGTCGTGGTGCCCGGGTGCGGGCTGATCCGTGACGTTGCCGGGGACAAGGATAAAGCTCCGGGTTCCCTGCCCCTGCTGCTTCGCCTCCGTGGCTCGATGTGGAGGTTCGGTGAAGCGGTCCTGATAATCGCAGGCAGGTACGAATCGTGCACCGCTTTTGACGTCTTACGCCCCGGGTGTTGTGCACTCGTTATGCCTCGACTGTGACTGATCCCCAGTCGCCCCTTCCGCCCCTTGTGTCCGGTCGGCGCGCAGACATGCGCATATGCTTCAGAATTCCCCTAAAATTGGGCATTCTTCGCATGTGGTGACCTTGGACGTACGGCCTCAGCTGCTCGACGCACTCTCCACCCTGCGCGACCGTGTCGCCGCCGCACGCTTCCCGCTGCCCCTGGCGGGGACCCCACGCGCGCGTGCCAACCGCGATGAACTGCTCGCGCAGCTCGACGACTATCTGGTGCCCCGGCTCAGAGAGCCCGACGCACCGCTGCTGGCCGTCATCGGGGGCTCCACCGGCGCCGGGAAGTCCACCCTCGTCAACTCCCTGGTGGGGCGGCGGGTCAGCGAGGCGGGCGTACTGCGGCCGACCACCCGGACGCCGGTGCTCGTCTGCCATCCGGAGGATCATCACTGGTTCAGCGGCATGCGCGTCCTCCCCCAGCTCACCCGGGTCTGGGTGCCCCACCAGGAGCCCGGCGACGATCTGCTGCTCCCCGGCGAGAACCCCACCCGCGTCCTGCGCATCGAGACCGCCGACACCCTTCCGCCCGGCCTCGCCCTCCTCGACGCCCCCGACATCGACTCCCTCGTCGCCGACAACCGCGTCCTGGCCGCCGAACTGATCTGCGCCGCCGACATCTGGGTGATGGTCACGACCGCCGCCCGCTACGCCGACGCCGTCCCCTGGCATCTGCTGCGCACCGCCAAGGAGTACCGCGCCACCCTCGTCACCGTCCTCGACCGGGTCCCCCACCAGGTCGTCGCCGAGGTCTCCCGCCAGTACGGCGCCCTCCTCACCAAGGCCGGGCTCGGCGACGTGCCCCGCTTCACCGTGCCCGAGCTGCCCGAGTCCGCCGGGGGCGGCGGCCTGCTCCCCGCCAGCGCCGTCGCCGCCCTGCGCACCTGGCTGCTCCACCAGGCCCAGGACCCCGGCGCCCGCCGCCACACCGTCACCCGCACCGCGTACGGCGTCCTGGACTCCCTCAAGTCCCGGATGCCGGAGCTGGCCGGTGCCGCCGCCGCCCAGTACTCCGCCGCCCTGCGGCTCACCTCCGCCGTCGACAACGCCTACGACAGCGAGCACGCCCGTCTGCGCGGCCGACTCCAGTCCGGGGCCGTACTCGCCGGCGACGCCCTCAAGCGCTGGCGCGCCTTCCCCCTCGACTGCTCCGCCGACGAACTCCTCGACGCCCTCGTCGAGAGCCTCGGCGAGCTGCTGACCTGCGCCGTCACCGCCGCCGACGAACGGGTCGACGAGTCCTGGCGCCGCGAGCCCGCCTCCGGCGCCCCGGGGCTCGTGGAGCGCGACGCCCCGCCCGAGAACGCCGAGCACCGGATCGGGGTCTCGGTCCGCCGCTGGCGCCGGGAGCTGGAGGAGTACGCCGAGGACGAGATCCGCGACCTCGACCGCGGCTCCGCACCCGAGCCCGAGCTGATCGCCGCCCTCGTCGCCACCGCCCTGCTCGGCGGACGCCGCGCCCGCACCGCCGGGGAGAGCCTCGCCGAGCGGCTCGGCGCCCATGGCGCGCTCCGGCTGCGCGACCGGGGCGGACGGCTGCTCGGCGAGTACGTCGACCGCGTGCTGCACATCGAACGCGAACGCCGTCTCGCCCCGCTGGACGGGCTCAACGTCCACGCCGAACCCCAGGCCGAACTCATCGCCGCGCTGTCCGTACTTCAGAAGGAGAGGTGACCGGTGACCGCCATCACCGACCAGGACCAGACGGACCACGCCGAACGGGGGGAGAGTAATGAGGAGGGTGGGGGTGTGGGTGTGGGTGTAGGTGCGGGTGCGGGTGTAGGTGGGGGTGGAGAGTGGGGCGAGCGGGGCGAGCGGGCTTCGGACGCGTCCGGCGTCTCGGACACCTCGGACACCTCGGGCGCCTCGGATGCTTCGGGCGGCTCCCATGAGCCCGATGAGGGCCAGACCGCGCCGGAATCCCCTGCCCCGCCCGCCGAGCCCTCGCCCCGCCCTGAGGGGAGCCCCTCCGCGCCGGGTATCGGCGCGAAAGCGACCCCCCGGGAGGCCGTTCCCGAGCGCACCGCCACCCCCCGCCGCACGGTGACCGTCGCCAAGCGCACTCCCCCGGTCCCGCCCCGCCCCACCGCGCCGCCGCCCCTGCCCGCCGCCCCTGCCTCCCCGCCGCTCCCCGAGCCCGACGCCGGGCCCGCCTGGGACGACGGGCTCATCGCGCGGCGGGTGCCCGAGGACGGCGGCGACGGCCACCCGCACGGCGACGGCGCGCAACGGCCCGTACCGGCCCTGGCGGAGCCCCGCGGGGGTGCCGCCGCGCCCCTCCCCGTCACCCCCCTCGCGTTCGAGGGGCCCCTGCGGGCGCGGCTGGACGCGCTGCGCGAGCTGGTCGGGCTGTCCCGGGCCCGGCTGGACAGCCGTACCCTCGCCGAGGCCGGGCAGGTGCTGGACGAGGCCGCCGCGCGGCGTCGGCTGTCCGGGCAGCACACCGTCGTCGCCCTCGCCGGAGCCACCGGCAGCGGCAAATCGCAGCTGTTCAACGCGCTCGCCGGGGTCACCATCTCCGAGACCGGCGTCCGGCGGCCCACCACCTCCTCGCCCATCGCGTGCAGCTGGAGCGACGGCGCCGCCGGTCTCATCGACCGGCTCGGCATCCCCGGACGGCTCCGCCGCCGCCCCCTGCACAACGCCGAGGCCGAGGCACAGCTGCGCGGACTCGTCCTGATCGATCTGCCCGACCTGGACTCCGCCGCCGTACGGCACCGCGAGGAGGCGGACCGGGTGCTCGCCCTGGTCGACGCCGTGATCTGGGTCGTGGACCCGGAGAAGTACGCGGACGCCGTGCTGCACGAGCGCTATCTGCGGCCGATGGCCGGACACGCCGAGGTGATGTTCGTCGTCCTCAACCAGATCGACCGGCTGCCCGGCGAGGCCGCCGAACAGGTCCTGGACGATCTGCGGCGCCTCCTGGACGAGGACGGCATCGCGCTCGGCGAGTACGGCGAGTCCGGCGCCAATGTCCTCGCCCTCTCCGCCCTCACCGGCGACGGGCTGGACGAACTGCGCGAGGCGCTCGGCCAGTTCGTGGCCGAGCGGGGCGCCGCCGCGCGCCGGATCTCCGCCGACATGGACGCCGCCGCCGCCCGGCTGCGCCCGGTGTACGCGACCGGGCGGCGCGCCGGGCTCAGCGAGGAGGCCCGCGACGAGTTCTCCGCGCGGCTCGCCGACTCGGTGGGCGCGGGCGCCGCGGGCGAGGCCGCCGAACGCGCCTGGCGCCGCAACGCCAACCGCGCCTGCGGCACACCCTGGCTACGGCTCTGGCGCTGGTACCAGGACCGGGGCCGCGAGCACTCCACCGGACGGCTCCCGCTGCGCGCGCAGGCGGACGAGGAGGCCACCGCCCGGCAGCGCGTCGAGCAGGCGGTACGGACCGTCGCCGAGCGGGCCTCGGCCGGGCTGCCCGCGCCCTGGGCGCTCGCGGTGCGCGAGGCGGCGGCCCGCGGGGCGCACGGGCTGCCGGAGGCCCTCGACGAACTCGCCACGCAGGCGGGGCTGCCCTCGGGGCGTCCGCCCCGGCCCGGCTGGTGGCCGGTCGCGGTCCTCGCCCAGGCCGCCATGACGCTGCTCCAGATCGCGGGCGGGCTGTGGCTGGTGGGCCAGATCGCCGGGGCGATGGCCCCGAACCTGGGGGTGCCGGTGCTGCTGATGGTGGTCGGGATCGTCGGCGGGCCGCTGGTGGAGTGGAGCTGCCGGCTCGCGGCCCGCGGCCCGGCCCGACGCTACGGCCTGGAGGCGGAACGGCGCCTGCGGGAGTCCGCGGCGGCCTGCGGCCGGGCCCGCGTCCTGGACCCCGTCGCCGCGGAACTGCTCCGCTACCGGGAGGTCAGGGAGCAGTACGGGAAGGTCGTGGGGGCGGGGATGGGCATGGGGATGGGGATGAGCGTGGGCGTGGGGGTGGGGGTGGGCACCGGGGTCGGGGGCTAGGGGGCTCGGGGGGGCTCGGGAGGGTCCCCTCACCCCACCCCCCGCTCCTCCAGCGCCAACTTCAGGCAGCGCAGCGCGTAGTACACCCGTGACTTGACCGTGCCCTGCGGGACGCCCAGCGCCTCGGCCGCCTGGCGGGTGGTGTGGTCGGCGAAGAACGTCGCGCGCAGCACCTCGCGGTGGGCCGGGGTCAGCGCCTCCAGCGCCTGCTGCACCACCACCGACGACAGCATCCGCTCGATGTCGTCCGCCTCGGCGCTCCACTCCCCCAGCCAGGTGTCGCCGCTGATCTCCAGCGGCCGGGCCATCCGCGTGCGGTGCGCGTCGATGACCAGATTCCGGGCCACCCGGAACATCCAGGGGCGTACGGCCATCCCCTCGCCGTCGGCCAGGTTCTGGGTGTTCCAGCAGCGCAGCAGCGTCTCCTGGACGACGTCCTCCGCGCGGTACGTGTCACCGCCCAGCATGCGCAGCACATAGGTGTAGAGCGCCGGGCCATGGGCCAGATAGAGATCGCGCAGCGCCCGTTCCTCGGGCGAGGTCGCGCTCGCCGATCCGATGACCGTCACGTTCATGGTGTGCTCCAGCTCCTCGGGACGACCGGAGCCGGTCCGGGTGACCGGGAGCGGGGCCGTCCTGGGGAACGGAGTGTTCCGAGGGGCGATCCATGCGCGATTGACGTCCCGTGTACGCGGCCGTCCCTCGCGTATACCGGCGCCTCAGGCGTACTCCACCGGCTCCGCGGAATCGGCAGAATCCGCCGACTCCACCGGCTTCACCGGCTTCACCGGCTTCACCGACTCCGCCGGCTCCGGCGGCTCCGGCGACTGCCGCGATCCCAATAGCCCCAGCGGTCCCAGTGGGCCCAGTGGCGTCAGGGAGTCCACATACCCCCGTACCCGTTCCGCGATGAGCCGGTGGCCCGGGGCCAGCAGGCCGCGGCGGTGCAGGGCGTCCCACATGTGGAGCAGTTCCAGGCCGTGGGTCACCGCCGCGGTGTCGTCGTCCAGCCGCTGCCAGAAGGCCGCCGCCCGTGCCACATCGCCCGGCGCCCGCAGATCCCCGGCCCCGCACCGGATCCGGGCCACCCCCAGCGCCAGGACGACCGCCTCGCGGTGCTCGCCGGCCAGATGGGCGACGTACGCCTCCAGGGAGCGGGCCTCCAGGGCGTGCGGGTCGTCGGCGCCCACCTCGCGCGTGAGGCTCTTGCGCAGGGCGGTCGCGGCGGCGTACGCGTCCTCCAATCGGCCGTCGGCGGCCAGGGAGTTGACCCGGGCGATGCGCTTGGTGAACGCGAGGGGCAGGCCGCCGGAGTCCGGGGCGGCCGGTGCGATGGGGGCGGCGGGGGCGGCGGGGGTCTCACGGGCCGCCGCCCTGGCCCGGCCGACGACGGCCGCGAGGGCGGAGGCAGCGGAGGCTGCGGAGGTAGTGGAGGTGGCGGAGGTGGCGGAGACCGGGGTGGCCTCTTCACCGCGCTCCCCCTCGGCCCCCTCGTCCCCCTCGTCCCCCTCGGCCGCCCGCTCCCCCTCGGCCTCCTCGGTCGTTCCCGGTGGGTCCGCCGGGAGGAGCAAGCGGCTGGAACCGTCCGGTGACACCTGGAGGGCGAAGTCGTCCAGGCCGGAGCCCTGGTTGACGATCGCCTCCACGGGTTCGCCCCGCTCCTGGGCGTAGCGCTGCAAGCGGTCGAGCACCGCCTCGTGGACGGACCTGCCGGGGGCGGTGCGGACCGGCTCGCCGTCGATCTCGGCCGGGCCTTCGTCGGAGAGGTACACCTCGAAGCGGTCCATGGCTGTCGTGCTCCTCATGCGGGGGGTGGTGAGGTCGTGGTGGTGGACGACGGGACGGCGGGCGTGGGGCTCCAGGTGATGCTTCCGGTGGGGCTCGGGGTGACGCCCGGGGTCGCGCCGGACGGCGGTGCGGCCAGGCCGCCGTACTTGGCGAACTGGGCGCGGATCGCGGCGACATAGCCCTGTGCCTCGCTCGTCGCGGGTACGCCCTTCGCGGCGCGGACGGACTCCATGCCGACGTGGTAGGCGGCCAGGGTGAGGTCCAGGACGCTGTCGTCGGTCTCCTTCGCGTCGACCATCCGCTGGGCCTCCCCGGCGAGGGCGCACATATGGCGGCCCTGGGCGACGATCGAGTCGGCGGCGTCGAAGGCGGAGGTCTTGTCGTTGTCGTCCTCGTCCTCGCCGTACCGCCGGAAGACGTCCGGCGGCAGCTGGGAGATGCCCTCCTGGCCCTTCGCGCCGACCATCGCGGCGTTGAAGCCGGACTCGCGCTCGATCTGGGCGGCGATGACGATCGGGCCGATCGCGTCGCACAGCCCGCCCGCCTCCTCGATGGGGTCCACCAGATCGGCGGGGACCGTGGACGACTCCAGGGCGCCCTTGCCGTCGCCCTCGAACACCTCGATCACCTCGTCCGCGTCGTCCGGACCCGCCGAGGAGCCGCCCCCGCCGCCGAAGAGCAGGATCAGCGCGATCAGCGGGGCCAGCAGGACCCCCAGGCCGCCGAAGATCATCACCACGACCGCCCCGCCGACCAGCACGAGCGGCATCATCAGACAGCCGCAGGCGCCGCCCGCGATCAGAGTGTTCTGGACGGCCTTCGAGGCCGTGCCCTCCCCGCTGTCTCCCATCCGCGCGCGCCTTCTTCCCCTCGCCTTGAACCGCCGTGGCCGGACCGCCCGTTGTGCTGTCCGCCGGGCTCGACAGACCAACGGGCCCCGAGCCAGAAGAGTTCAAAGCGGTGGAAATCAGATGAGCCGGAGCGGCGCGAACGCGAGCGGCGAGGGAGGCGGGACAGAGATGAGCACACGCGCGACGAGAACGGCGGCCGGCCCGCAGTCATGGGAACGCGGACCGAGCACGCCGAGCGGATCCAGCGGCCCGAGCGCCCCCGCCCCCAGCACCCCGTTGCCGGACAGCGGCACCACCGGACGCCGTACGACGTCCAAGGCGCCGCCTGTCCTCGCCCCAGCGCCCGCGCCCGCGGTCCGCACGGCCCCTGTTGCCCGCCGTACGGCGCCCGCGCGGGCGCGTGGGGCGGTGCCCGCCGTGCCCGAGGGCACCTGGGGGCAGCCGCCCCGGCGGGCCGCGCCGGTGCGGGGGACGTCGCGGGACGCGGTCGGCTGGGTCAAGGCGCACGGCGGGGCCGGGGTGACCTCCCTGGTGGAGGTCTTCGGCGGGGTCGACCTCGGCGCCCGGTGGCCGGACCCCGGCCGGGGTGAGCCCCGGCGGGTGGTGCTCGTCGGGCGGACCAGCGCGAGCGGGCTGCGCTCGATGTCGCAGGCGCTGCGGTCGCTGGAGGAGGGCCACGCCCCGCGCGGGCTGGACCTGCTCTGTGTGGTGCTGATCGCCGACGCGCCCGGGATGCTGCCGCTCGGTCTGCTGCGCCGGATCCGGATCGTCCGGTCGGTCGCCCGGGTGCACCGGGTGCCCTGGATCCCGGCCTGGCGGGAGGGCGGTGAGCCCCGGCGGCTGCCCGTCCAGCTCGAACGGCTCGGCGATCTGGTCGGCGCCCCGGCCGGGCGGGAGAGGGGCCGGTCGTGAATCTGCTCCAGCTTCTCGCCCAGCCGGTCCCGAGCGCGTCGTACTTCAGCCCGACCCTGCCCGAGGAGGTCGACGCCGGCGCCGACATCCTCAACACCCTCGCCTGGTGCGTCTCGGCGGCCGGGGTCTTCGGACTGATGGTCGTCGGGATGAACATGTCGCTCCAGCTGCGCCGCGGCGATCCGGGCGAGGGGGGCGAGCACTTCCGCGGTGTCTTCATCATCGCCGTCGCCTGCATCGTCGCCACGACGGCGGGCCCGCTCGTCTCGTGGCTCGGTGACCTCACCCTCCAATAGACCCGCTTCTTCCCTCTCCACCAGACCCCCTTCCTCCCTTCCTCCCCTCTTCCCTTCCCCCGGAGATCCTCATGTCCTCCCTCCTTCAGACGACCGCCCACTTCCTCGCCAACGTTCCGGAACCGGAGAGCGACGCTCCCGAACCGCTGATGGAGAAGGTCGGCACCGTTCTCGACCTGGTCGCCTGGGCCGGTACCGCCGCCGGGGTCGCCGGTGTGCTGGTGACCGGCGCGATGATGGCCATCTCCGTCAAGCGGGGCGAGAGTTCCGAGCACATGAGCCGCCTCGGGATGGTGCTCGGCGGCTGCATCCTCGTGGCCACGGCCGGTCCGATCGTCTCCTTCGTCTTCACCTGAGCCCGGACCCGGGCGGAACGGAAGACGAAGGCCGAGCGACGAGAGACGGGCACATCTGGATGTTCCTGCGCAGACAGCGGCGGACCGAGGAGTCCGGACCGTACTGGAGGCAGCCGGGCTGGCAGCTGTCGGCCGGTTTCCTCGCCCTGGTCGTCGTCATCGGCGGGCTGGTCGCGCTGACCTCGGCCGCCACCGGCGGGGTCGGCGGGGGCCCGGCGGAGACGGCGGCGAGCGAGGGGCCGTTGTCCGCCGGGGCGCCCCTGGCGGACGGCGGGCGGCCCGAGGGCTGCACGACCGACGACAGCGCCGGTGAGATGCCGCCGAAGGCCGGGCCCGGGGACATCGAGTGGCGCACGCTGGGCGTCGGGCGGGTGCCCGTGTCGGCCTCGGCCGGGCCCACCCGGTTCCAGGGCGACCTGTGGTGGTGCTTCGCGCACACCCCGGCGGGCGCCGCGCTGGCCGCCACCGTGATCCCCAGCCAGATGAGCGAGTCCGGCTGGCGGACCGTCACCGAGCAGCAGCTGGTGCCCGGGGCGGGCCGGGACATGTTCGAGTTCCAGCGCTCGCTGAGCCCCGACACCAGCCGCCGCCGCGACGGCTCGCCCGCCTCCTCGTACGTCGGTTTCTCGCTCACCGCGTACACGCCCGAGGCGGCGACCGTCTCGCTGCTCATCAAGGGCGGTCAGGGCTTCACCGCGACCTCCATCCAGGTCCGCTGGAGCGACGGCGACTGGAAGGTGCGGCCCTTGATCGACGGATCCCTCTACACCGAGATGACGACCGTCCAGGACACCAACGGCTATCTGCTCTGGGGGGCCGGAACACCATGACCTGCAAGACCGGCAATCCGGTCATCGACGCCATCCTCGGCTTCTTCAGCTTCCTCGGCGACCCCATCGGGACGATCCTGTCCACGATCGCGGACTTCGTGCTGTTCGCGGCGGTCCAGGTGTACGGGGCGATCATCACCGGTATCCCGACGCTCGAATCGATGACGACCTCCCAGCAGGTCAGCGGGCAGACCCGGTGGCTCGTGGTGTATCTGGCGGTCGGCTCGCTGCTGTTCGCCGCCGCGAAGATGGCCGTCGAACGCAAGGGCAACGCGGGGATCACCGCGCTCAAGGGCATCCTGCGGGTCGTCCTCGTCTCGACCGCCGCGACCACCATCGTGGGGGCGGCCGTCGTCCTCTCGGACAGCTACGCGACCCATCTGTTCAACGCGGGCGCCGAGGCGCAGCTGAAGCAGATCGGCGGCTGCTCGGACATCGGCGGGGTCGGCGCCTTCGTCAAGCTGATCCTCGCCTTTCTGCTGCTGATCGCCGGGATCCTCCAGACGATCCTGCTCTACATCCGGATGGGCGTCATGATCGTGCTGCTGGGCACCCTCCCGGTGGCCGCGGCGGCGTCCATGACGGACTGGGGCGCCGGCTGGTGGCGCAAGCACATCGGCTGGCTGATCGCCTGGCTCCTCTACAAACCCGCGGCGGGGCTGATCCTGTACGCGGGTTCGGTGATGACCGGCGCGGGCAAGGGCGTGCAGGGCGAGGCGGACGGCACCATCCACACCCGGATCGCCGGGATCGCCGTGATGCTGCTGTCGGCGGTGGCGCTGCCCGCGCTGCTGAAGCTGATCGTGCCCGCCACCGCGGCGCTGGGCGGCGCCAATCCGGGTGGGGAGGCGGTGGGGGTGGCCGGTGGTCTGGCCTCCGGCGCCATCCAGCTCGCCGGGCGCGGCAGCGGCGGCGGTGCCTCCGGGGGTGCCGGGGGGCTGGGCAAGGCCGGGCCCTCGGGGGCGTCCGCGACCGGCGGGGGGTCGTCCGGGGCGGGCGGTGCCTCGGGCGGGGGCGGCGTCCAGGGGCCGGGTGGGCGCAACGGGCAGAGCGGTGGGAGCGGTTCGGGGGGTGGGAACGGTTCCGGGGGGTCGTCGGGTGGAGGGTCCTCGGGCGATCGGGGTGGGCCGTCCGGCGCGGGGCGCGCGGGCGGTGCCTCCGGCGGAGGCGGTGGTGGCGGAGGCGGTGGTGCGGCTGCGGGTGCCGGGCGGGCCGCGTCGGTCGCGGGACCCGCGGGGGCGGCTGCCGCCGCGGCCGGTGCCGTACTGGCCGCCGGGACCCAGGCCGTCGCCCAGGGCGCGACCCAGGCCGTCGAGGGCGACGGCAACCTCGGGCACAACACATGACCCCGGCCCCTGACATCGATCCCCCGCTCTGACGGCCGCCGGGCTCCCCCGCCCCCTGGGAGCCCGGCGGTCCCCTCCCTTCCCCCCTTGAGAAAGGCCCCGCATCCCATGTCCAGCGAAGCCGCCACCCATCCGACCTACGGGAACTGGCGCAGGCCACGGCGGCCGGGGCTCGGGCCGCTCGGACTGATCGGCACCTTCGGGGTGTTCGGCGGCCTCGTCATCACCCTGCTGGCGTCCCTGATCTCGCTCCAGGCCGCGATGGTCGTGGCCGTGCCCACGGTCGTGATGCTGACCCCGCTCGCCCTGCGCACCCAGGACGGCCGCAACGTCTACCAGCTGATCACCCTGCGGGTGGGCTGGCTGCGCCGGAAGTCGAAGGGCGCGCATCTGTATGTCTCCGGGCCGATGTCGGCCCGGCCCGGCGGGCGGTTCCGGCCGCCCGGCCTGCTCAACAAGGTGACCGCGACCGAGGGACGGGACGCCTACGACCGCCCCTTCGGTGTGCTGCACCACCCCGCGCGCAACCTCTACACCATCGTCCTCGGCTGCGAACCCGACGGCGGTGCGCTGATCGACCCGGACCAGGTCGACGTATGGGTGGCGCTGTGGGGCGAGTGGCTGGCCCGGCTGTCGCACGAACCGGGGCTGCGGGGTGCCACGGTGATCGTGGAGACCGCCCCGGACCCGGGCACCCGGCTCGCCCACGAGGTACTGCCCCGGATCCACCCCGACGCCCCCGCCGCGGCCCGCGCGGTGATGGAGGAGGTCGTCGAGCGCTATCCGACGGCGTCCTCCGAGATGCACACCTATGTGGCGCTCACCTATGGCGTCCCGGGCGGTCAGCGCCGTAAGCGGGACGAGGTGATCGCCGACCTCGCCATCCGGATCCCGGGTCTGCTGAGCGGGCTGGTCGCGGCCGGGGGCGGGGCCGCGTACCCGCTGTCGGCGGAGCGGATCGCCGAGGTGGTCCGGGTCGCCTACGACCCGGCGGTGGCCGGTGACGTCCTCACCGCGCGGGCCCAGCACGGCGGTACGGGGCTGGAGTGGGAGGACGCCGGTCCGGCGGCGGCCGTCGAGACGGTGAGCGCGTACCAGCACGACTCGGGGGTGTCGCGGACCTGGCTGATGACGCTGGCGCCGCGCGGCACGGTCCGCTCCTCGGTGCTGCGGGGCATGCTGGAGGCGGCGCCCGGCACCCGGCGCAAGCGGGTCGCGCTGGTGTACCGGCCGATCGACCCGGCGACGTCGGCGCGGATCGTGGAGTCGGACCGGCGCAGCGCGCAGTTCATGGCGACGTCCGGCAAGGGCATGGTGCAGGCGCGAGCGGCGACCGAGATGCGGGCGGCGGAGCAGACGGCGGCGGAGGAGGCGTCGGGCGCGGGGCTGGTGGAGTTCTCGCTGATGCTGACGGTCACCGTCGACACGATGGACGAACTGGCCGACGCGAGCGTGGCGGTCCGCAATCTGACGGCGGCGGCACGGGTGCTGATGCGTCCCGCGGACCGGATGCAGGCGGCGGCGTTCACCTGCACCCTCCCGGCGGGGATCCTGCCCTGGGAACAGACCCTCGTCCCGCACGAGTTGCAGGAGGCGCTGTGAGCGGGGCGCGTCCGCGGGCTGCGCGTCCGCGCGGGGTGGGGAGGGGTACGGGGGTGTCGCCGACGGGGGTGTCGAGGACGGCGGTGTCACGGACGGGGGCGTCGGGGACGGCGGTGTCACGGACGGCGGTGTCACGGACGAGGGCGTCGCGGACGGCGGCCTCGCGGACGGCGGTGTCACGGACGGCGGCCTCGCGGACGCCGGTGTCACGGACGGCGGTGTCACGGACGGCGGCCTCGCGGACGGCGGTGTCACGGACGCCGGTGTCACGGACGAGGGCGTCGCGGACGGCGGCCTCACGGACGCCGGTGTCACGGACGAGGGCGTCGCGGACGGCGGCGTCACGGACGCCGGTGTCACGGACGAGGGCGTCGCGGACGGGCGGCCTCACGGACGCCGGTGTCACGGACGCCGGTGTCACGGACGCCGGTGTCACGGACGCCGGTGTCACGGTGGACCGGCCCGCGCCTGGCCGCGCGACCAGCGACGCCGACCGCACGGCGGCCCGCCGAGGGCGCTCCCTCCAGGGAGATGCCCTCCGGGGAGATGCCCTCCGGGGGCTCCGCGCGGGGCTCCGCCCGGAACGCATCCCGGCGTGCATCCCAAGACGTATCCCGAGGCACAGCTCAGGACATCTCCCGAAGCACCCCCCGAAGCACCACCCACGGCTCCGCCCGGCAGGCGGGCGCCACCGGGCGTCCGGACGCCGCACGCCCACCGCAGCCGCGACCCCCCGGCGGCACGCGCCCCGTGCACCGGCCACCCCTCCAGCCCGCTCGGGCGGCACACCGGCCGACGGACGGACGGCGTACGCGCCCGGCCGCCGCACCGCCACCACCCCTCTCCCCAGCACCCCCGACGCACCCCCCGGTGCCAGCGGCACACCCGCACCACCCACTGACCCCCACCCCCACCCGCACCCACCCGGGAGGCCACGCCATGAGCAGTCGTCGCGAGCGCAAGCACGCCGAGTTGGCCGATCGGCTGGCCGAGGAGCGGCAGGCGGGGCGGTTGCCGGAGCGGGAGACGGTGGTGCGGAAGGGGAGGCCGGGGGCGCGGCCCCGGGAGCCGTATGTGCCGCCGCGCGGGTGGCTGGGGGCGGGTGGGGGCCGGGTCGGATATCTGGACCCGCCGACCATGTGGCGGGCGACCACCGTGCAGGCGTGCGGTATGTGGCCGTTCGCCGCTGGTTCGGGGTCGCCGATGACGGGGGTGCCGCTGGGGCAGCATCTGTTCACCGGGGCCACGGTGTGCGGGGATCCGCTGAACTGGTTCACCCGGGCCCGTTACATCTCCAATCCCTCGCTGTTCATGCTCGGTATGCCGGGGCTCGGCAAGTCGACGCTGATCAACCGGATGCTGATCGGGCTGGCCGCGACCGGGGTCGTCCCGCTGGTGCTCGGCGATCTCAAGCCGGACTACGCGGACACCGTGCGGGCACTGGGCGGGCAGGTGATCTCGATCGGGCGCGGCCGGGGCGGCATCAATGTGCTGGACCCGGGGGCGATGGGCGCCGCCGCGGAGCGGATCGGCGGCAAGGCGGGCGAGGTGCTGCGGGCGGAGGCGCACGGCCGGGTGCTGAACATGGTCGCGGCGCTGATCACCATCGTGCGCGGACGTCCGATGGACGACCATGAGCAGTCGGTGCTGTCGGCGGTGCTGCACCACCTGCGCGAACACCCCCCGCAGGGGCGCCCGGTGCTGCTGCCGGATGTGCTGCGGGTGCTGTCCGAGGGCCCGGACCGGGTGCGGGCGGTGACCCTGGACCGGGGTGACGTGACCCGCTACCGGGACGCCGTGGACCCGCTGCACCGCTCGCTGCTGGGCATTCTCGACGGCCCGCTCGGCGACACCTTCGCCTCCCGAACGTCCACGCACATCGACCCGAACGCGCCCGCGGTCTGCATCGACATCTCCGGCATCGGGGAGGCGGACACCCAGCTGACCGCCGCCGCGATGCTGGCGGCGTGGTCGGACGGGCTGGGCACGGTGGCCGCCTCGCACGCCCTCGCGGACGCCGGACTCGCGCCCCGGCGCTGGTTCTTCACGGTGCTGGACGAGCTGTGGCGTCCGCTGCGGGCCGCGTCCGGCATCGTCGACCGGATCGACGCGCTGACCCGGCTCAACCGGTCGCTCGGGCTCGGCGACGCCAAGATCACCCACACCCTGAAGGACGCCGAGGCGCTCGGTACGGACGCGGACCGGGCCAAGGCGCGCGGCTTCGTGGAGCGGGCCGGGATGGTGGTGTGCGCGGGGCTGCCGAAGGCGGAGATGGAGGACCTGGGCCGGGTGGTGGGGCTGTCCCGGCGGGAGATCGAGCTGGTGTCGTCGTGGTCGTCGCCGCCCGGCTGGGGGATGAGCGGGGAGAACGAGGAGCCGCCCGGCCGGGGACGGTTCCTGATCAAGGTGGGTGGCCGTCCCGGTATCCCCATCAAGGTCGCCATCACGGACGCGGAGCGCCGGCTGCACAACACCAACACCCGCTGGACGCCCAACGAGGAGACGGGGACGGCCCGATGAGCGGGCGGCCGGGCGGCGGTCTCGGGCAGGAACAGGTCCAGTGGGCCGTCGCCGCGCTGGTGGGCGCCGTCCTGGTGGGCTTCACGGTGGCGTGGGCGGGCGGCACGCTGGGCGCGGGGCTGACCGGGCACGGCTGGGACGCCCCGCCCTTCTCCCTGTCCAGCGCGGGCGCGCTGACCTCGGAGGGGACGGGCGCACTGTGGCCGGGGACCCCGCCGGCCGCCGTGTACGGGGGGATTCTGCTGATGCTGGCGCTGGTGTGCGCGCCGGTGGTGCTCGCGGTGCGGTTCGTCAGGGGGCGGTTCAGCAGGCCCGGCGGGCTGGCCGGGGCGAGGGAGCTGGCCGGGATGGCCCCGAAGGGTGTCGAGGCCCGCGCCCGCGAACTGCGCCCCTCCCTCACCGGCCGCCGGGAGCTGCACCCGGACGAGACCGGCAATCTGCTCGGCGATCTGGACCCCAGCGGGCCTGAGCTGCGCAGCAGTTACGAGGATGTGGAACTGGACCTGATGGCACCGCGGGCCGGGAAGTCCACCGGTATCGCGATCCCCCGGGTGCTGCGCGCGCAGGGCGCGGTGCTGCTGACCTCCAACAAGTCCGATGTGTACGCGGTGACCCGGGCCCAGCGGGCAAAGGCGGGCACGGTGTGGACGTTCGACCCGCAGGGCATCGCGCACGCGCCGCGCGCCATGTGGTGGAACATGCTCGACGAGTGCCACACCATCGAGGGCGCCCGGCGCCTGTCGGGGCACTTCGTGGCGTCCGTCAACGACGACACCGCGAAGAAGGACTTCTGGATCGCCGCCGCGCAGAACACCCTGACCGCGCTGTTCCTGGCCGCCGCGCGCGGCCGGGCGCCGATCCCGGAGCTGCTGGGCTGGCTCGCCGACCCCGCCGACCGCACCCCGATCGATCTGCTGCGCGATGTGGGGCTCCCGGCGATGGCCGAGCAGTTGCAGGGCACGATCCGGGGCGCGGTGGAGACCCGGGACGGCATCTACGAGACGGCCCGGCAGACCGTGTCCTGTCTGCTCGACCCGGAGATCCTCGCCTGGGTCACCCCGGACCCGGAACTGCCCGAGTTCCGCCCGGACCGGCATGTGCTGGGCACCGACACCCTGTATCTGCTGTCCAAGGACGGCGGTGGTTCGGCGGCCGGGGTGATCGCGGGCATGGCGGACGCGACGATGCGGGCGGGGGTGGTCGCCGCCGAGCGGATGGGCGGCCGTCTCGACCCGCCGCTGACGGCGGTCCTGGACGAGGCCGCGAACGTCTGCCGCATCTCCGATCTGCCCGATCTGTACTCGCACTTCGGTTCGCGCGGCATCAATGTGGTCACCCTGCTCCAGAGCTACCGGCAGGGCGCCCGGGTCTGGGGCGAGATGGGCATGGACGCGCTGTGGAGCGCGGCCACCGTGAAGCTGCTGGGCGCGGGCCTGGACGACGCCGACTTCGTGCAGAAGATCTCCACGCTGGTCGGCCAGCACGATGTCCGCACCCCGAGCGTCTCGCACAGCCGGGACGGCTCCTCGCGCTCCTACTCCTACCGGCAGGAGGCGGTGCTGCCGCCGGACCGGATCCGGGCGCTGCCCAAGGGCTCGGCACTGCTGCTGGCCACCGGGGTGCGCCCGGCGCTGATCCGGCTGCGCCCCTGGTACAAGGAGCCGGGCGCCGCCGCCATATCGGCCGCCGCGAAGGCCGAGACCCTCGCCATCACCGAGCGGGCGGCGGCCCGTCCGATGCCGGGAGTACCGCTGTCGAAGAACCCGAGGAACCAGAAGAACCAGAAGGACCGGCAGGACCAGAAGGATCAGAAGGGCCGGCAGGGCCGGAAAGACCGGCGGGAGCCGCAGGACCGGCAGGACCGTTACGGCGGCGATCCCCGGGACGCCGCGCGAGCGTGACCGCGCGCAGCAGCAGTTCGGCGGGCCCGTAGCGGAACCGGCGCATCAGCCGGTCCCCGGCGGTGAGCTGGAGCGCGTAGAGGACGAGGCAGCCCGCGACGACGGTGGCGGTGCCGAGGCGGTCGTAGAGGCCGGCGCCGTAGCCGGTGAAGACCAGGGCGAGGACGAGGGACTGGGTGAGGTAGTGGGTGAGGGCCATCCGGCCCGAGGCGGCGAGGGCCCCGGCGGCGCGGACGGCGGCCGGGCGGCGGGCGGCGTCCAGCAGCAGCAGGAGCCCGCAGACATAGGCGGCGGTGAGGGCGGGGGCGGTGAGCACCGACACCGCCTGGCCTATGGAGAACCAGCGGGTGTCCAGCGGTCCGGTGGTGCACAGGGCGGCGAAGGCGCCCCCGGCGAGACCGAGGGGCAGCCAGCGCAGCGCGGTCCGGCGCAGCCACACCCGGTCCCCGGCCCGCCGCTCCAGGAGCCGGACGCGGGCGGCGGCGAGACCGGCGAGGAACGCGGCGAAGATGTCCGGCGAGTAGAGGATGTTCGCGCCGATCGCGCCCGGCAGATGGTCGAGCCGGACATCGAGGACCGAGCCGAAGTCGCCCCGGTACGCCGCGACGGTGTCGGTGACCGTGGGGGCGAAGGCGGCCAGCGTCTGCGGCTCGGTGACGGCGAGGGACAGCACGCCCTCCAGCATCAGCAGCGCGCCGAGCCCGACCACCAGGGCGACCGCGACGCGTGTCGCGGTGCCGGGCGCCAGGTTGCGCAGCCCGTACAGGGGCAGGGCGAGGACGGCGTAGGCCATGAGGATGTCGCCGGAGTAGAGCAGCACCGCGTGGGCCAGACCGAGGGCGAACAGGCCCAGGGTGCGACGCAGATGGCGGGGCGCGAACGCGGCGCCCGCCCGCCGGGCCGACCGCTCCTGGAGGACGAAGCTGTAGCCGAAGAGGAAGGAGAACAGCAGATAGAACTTGCCCGCCACCAGTGCCCCGGCCAGCCAGGCGACCACCCGGTCCAGACCGCTCGCGTCGGGTCCGCCGCCGAAGGTGTAGTACGGCCCGGCGGACATCAGGGCGTTGACGATCAGTATGCCGAGCAGCGCGAAGCCCCGGAGCGCGTCGAGCACCACCACCCGACGTCCGTCGCCCGCGGTGTCCTGCGCGCCCTGCGCGTCCGGCTCGGGCGCACCGGCCCCACTCGCCCCGCTCGCCGCGTACGCCCGCCCGCTCCCGGCCGGGTCCTTGCCCCCGCCCCCGCCCCCGCCCCTGCCCTCGGCTCCGCTCATGGCGTCACCGCGAGACCGGTGCCGAAGGCCACCGTCGCCGAGACGAACCAGCCGAAGGACGGGGCCAGCAGATGCGCCACGGTCCACAGCCGGGCCGCTCTGGGCCGGGCCCGGGGATAGACCACCGGCACACTCGCGCCGATCCCGGGCAGCCCGCACAGCGGGGCGTACGCCCCCGGGTCGACGATCTGCTCGCGGCCTCCCTGGTCGGCGAAGGCCACCAGGCCGCCGGGGCGCCGGTCGGCGGCCGGGCGGGGCCGGACCGTCCCGGTCGCCCGCAGTCCGCGCAGCCGCAGCCGCAGCGCCCTCGCGCCCGCCCGCAGGGCGAGCACCAGACACCACAGCCCGCTTCCCGTGCACAGCGCGAGCAGCGCGGGCCCGGCCCATTCGGCACCCATACGGCTCCTCTCACGGGCCGGTGGCGGCCCTCATCGATCGGCCGGTCAGCCGTCTTCGACGGCCGGTGGCGGCCCTCATCGACGGCCGGTGGCAGCCTCTTCGACTCCACAACGGGCCCCGGGCCCCGAACGGTTCCCGCCGCCTTGAACCATCACGCGGCACGGCTCCGTTGTGTGGGCGGACCACACGCCTGCCCCCTTGAGACGTGAGAGGAGCCCCGCCCCCCGATGAGCCCGACGAGCCCGCTGAGCCCTTTGAGCCCGACGAGCCCGATAGGCCCCATAGGCCCGATAGGCCCGATGGGCCCGATGGGCCCGCTGAGACGGACACCGCGCGCCCGGCGCCACCGGACCCTGACGACGGTCGCCGTGCTGGCCCTCGCCCTGACGGCCGCCGCCGCGCGGCCCGCCGCCGCGGAACCCGGGCCCGCCCCCGCCACGCTCACCGAGGTGCGCGCGGAACTCCAGCGGCTGTACCGCGAGGCGGCCGTCGCCACCGACAAGTTCAACGCGGCCGACGAGAAGGTGACCCGGCAGGAGAAGCGGGTCGCCACCCTGCGGGACCAGGTGGGCGAGGCCGAGCGGAAGCTGGCCCGGCTGACCGGGCGGGCCGGGGCGGCGGCCCGCGCCCAGTACCGTTCCGGCACCGCGGCGAGCCTGCCCGTGGAGGTGCAGTTCGTGCTGGCCGACGACCCCGAGCGGGCCCTCGACGATGCCACCCTGGCCCGGCAGGCGCAGCAGGGCACGCTGGGCCTGGTCACCGCGCTCACCGCGACCGGCGAGGACCTCAGGGCCCGGAGCGGCGAGGCGTCCGAGGTGCTGGGGCGGCTGAAGGAGAACCGGGAGGACCGCGACACCGAGCGCGGCAGGATCGAGGAGCGGATCGCCGCCGCCGAGGAACTGGAGGCCGGGCTCGCCGCCGAGCAGCTCCGGACCCTGGACGACCTGGACGCCCGGGACGCCGACACCGCGCAGGACGCCTGGGTGGACACCGGGGTCCTGGACACGGCCGGCACCACCACGACGGCCGCCGGGAAGAAGGCCGTCGAGTACGCCGCCCGCCAGCTCGGCAAGCCGTACATCTGGGGCGCGGAGGGCCCCGGCGGCTACGACTGCTCCGGGCTCACCTCGCAGGCGTGGCTGTCGGCGGGCGTCACCATCCCCCGTACCTCGCAGGCGCAGTGGCAGGGCCTGACCCGGATCCCGGCCGGTTCGATGCGCCCCGGCGATCTGATCGTCTACTACCCCGACGCCAGCCATGTCGCGATCTACATCGGCGACGGCCGGATGATCAACGCGCCCCGCCCCGGCCGGACGGTGTCGATCGCCCCGGCGGGTTCGATGCCGATCCTCGGGGTGGTGCGGCCGGGGACGTGAGAACAGGAACAGGAACAGGAACAGCCGAGAAAGGCACACCCCATGTCCGTCGACAGCCCGCCCGGCCCCCGGGACGCCCCGCCCCCGCTGCCCCCGCCCCCTCCCCCACCGCCGTCCGCCCCGCCGCCCTTCATCCTCTATCTGGAGGGCGCCGCCTACGCGCAGGCCCTGCGGCGGCTGACGCTGTGGGCGCACCACGTGCTGCTGCCCGTCTACGGCCGTGAGGTGTCGTCGTCGGCGCCCTGGTGCCCGCGCTGGTGGGAGCACCCGGAGGCGGTCGCCCAGTTGCACGGGCTGTGGCTGGCCTGGGAGGAACTGACCGCTCCCGGTGCCGGGCTGACCGGGCCCGCCTCCTGGCACCGGGACTATCTGGGCCCGGTGATGGGCGCGCTGCGCGACCCGATGGGCCCCTTCGCGGGCTGCAAGCCCGGCGCGCACCGGGCCAAGGAGCACCCCCCTGTCGACGCCCTCGACCCGTTCGGCGGCCCGCCGCCGCCCGAGCGCCGCCGACGGGCCTGACGCACCCGAAGGGATCCGCGGATGCCACCGTTCAGCCAGCTCAGGTTCGACGAGGACAAGGCCCGGCTGCTGAGCCAGGTCAAGGAGTACGGCCTGCACCGGGACCGGGAGTTCATGGACGATCTGCACGGCTTCCTGGCCCAGGTGAACACCAACGGCCTCTGGGTCAACCAGGGCCACGCCCCCCGCCCCGACTGGGCGGGCGACCAGGTGGACCGGCTGGTCGCCCACTTCGACCGCAAGCACGCCTTCCATGTCCCGGCCCGCTGGTGGAAGCGGCACAAGGACGATCCGACGTTCCGCCGGGACCGCCGGGCGAAGGCGGAGGAGGCCCGGCGGCACGGCTGGCTGTGGATGAAGACCGAGCCGTACCACCCGGCCGCGGCGGCCGAGGCGCAGGACGGACTGATCCTGGAGAAGTCGGTCCCGGGCAAGCTCTTCGACCGCAAGGACTTCGGCGGCGAGAACTGGTCGAGCCTGCCCGCGCTCAGCTCCCTGTGGGAGCAGTTCGCCATCCGCTTCGCGAGCGGTCTGGAGGGCGAGCCGGAGGCGATGGTGCTGGGCGGGATCGTCCAGAACAGTGTGCTGACCCGGCTGGAGTGGCCGCATCTGCGGGACCGGATCCAGACCGGCCAGGTCGACCGGCTGCGGATCAACGTCATGCGGCTGACCGGCAGCCCGTCCGACTCCCGCCAGTGGTCCCTGGAGCTGGCGGACAGCTACGACGTCCGCTCCCAGGGCTCCTTCGACCGGGTGGGCGCCCCCACCGACCCCGACTTCTGGGCCGGCCAGGAGCGCTGGCACCACCGGCAGCGGGCGAACCACGCGGGCGACTCCCCCGACCGGGCGTCGGCGGACTCCCCGGGCGGGTACTCGCTCCACGACTTCCATACGCTCTTCGACGACCCGAACGTCCTCGTCACCCTGTCCGACCCCTTCACCGACGACCCGGTCCTCACCGCGAGCCCCGAGGAGATCTCCCGGCTGGTGTCCGGGCACCTCACCCGCACCCAGAGCCATGACTCGGCCGGGGCGGGCCCGTCGTCGGGCGCCGCCGATCTGCCCGCCGACCCGGGACGGGAGGGCACGGCGATGGCGACGCTGGACCGCAAACTGGAGGCCATCCGGGCGGAGCAGGAGCGCCGGGGCAGCCACAGCACCTCCTCGGCGGCGTCCGTCCCCCTGGTCCGGGCCGCCCGGTCGTACACCCCGTACGAGTCCGCCGCGCCCCCGGCCGGGCAGAGCCGCACCCCGAGCACCGCGTCGGCCGGCTCGGACGACGGTGTCCCGCTGACCCGGGTCGACCGGGTGCCCAGCGATCCGCCCCGGGAACCGCCCCGGGACTCGGCCCGGCAGTCGACCCGGCAGGGTGCGGCGAAGCCCCCGGCCTGGATGCGCTGGGTGACCAAAGGGGCGGGCCCGGACCGGGGGCGGCGGGGTCACTGACCCCCCGGCACCACCCCAACAGCCCCTCCGTACCGGCGATTTGAACCGTTCGCCCGGACGCAGCCGTTGTCGCTCGCGTCAGCACCTCCGGCGGGAGAGAGGACTTGCGCGGTGGCCGACGACGAGAGCGACCACCAGGCACCCGGCAGGCAGCCCCGAGGTGCCGAGGGCAGCTGGGTGCGGGTGGTGGACCTGACCTTCCGCCTGCTGATGGCCCTGCGGGAGCTGTTCCGGACTCTGCTCCGGACGCTGCGGCGACGACGCCGCCGGGACCCCGAGGACCGAGGAGCCCAGGAACGGGACCATCAGGACCATCAGGACCATCAGGACCGCCGGGATCACCGGGATCACGGGGACCTCAGGGAGCCCGGAGAGGATCTCTCCCGGCGGGCGCCGCGCGGGGCCGCCGGGCTCGACGGACCCCGGGGACGGATGGTCCCCCCGCTGCCGGGCGATCCGGCGCTGCGGGACGCGGCGGTGGCCCTGGACCGGGCCCGGGAGCGGATCATGGCCGCCGACGCCCACCAGTTCCGGATGGCACAGGCCCGCTGGGAACGCCCGGCACCCGCGCCGGTCCCGCCGCACGCCCCCCGCACTCCGGACCACCCCACCGCCGTCCCGCACCCCGGCCCCGGCACGGACCTGGACCCGTTCGCCGCCACGGTCGCCGACCGCCGGGAAGGGGAACGCCGGGAAGGGGAACGCCGGGGGACGCCTCCGGAGAACGGCACGGAGACGCCCGAGTCACCCCAGTCGCCCCAGTCGCCCAAGACGCCCGTACCGGCGGAGCCCGAGGCACCGGTACCGCCGCCGAAGCTCCCCCTGGAGGAGCCCGCGCGGCCAACCTCGCCCGCACCCCCCGCACCCCCCATATCCCCCGTACCCCCCGCCTCCACCGCCTTCGTGCCCCTGGAGCTCCCCCCGGTCGACGCCTCGTCGGGTATCGGGGCCGAGGTCACCGCCGCGCTGTCGCCCGAGGCACGGGAGTTCCTCAGGGGGACCTCGCTGGGCTCGCTCGGAACGGGTGGCGGCGACTCCCCCGCGCCCACGCCCGCGCCCAGGCCCCGTACCCACGGAACCGGCAACACCCCGAACACCCCCCGCCGCCCCGGACGGCGCTGACTCCCCCCACACCCGACCGACCGACCCACCCCCATCGAAAGGCAAGCCCGATGCGCCAACTGCGCAGACGTACTCAACTACTGCTGGCCCTGCTGCTGGTGATCGCCGGTGTCGCCGGGACCACCGCGGTCATCCAGTGGCAGCGCTCCGACGGTACGTCCCTCAACAGCGCGAACGCCGCCGGCACCGGCGGCGCCGATCGCACCGTGACCTTCCAGAACCGTACGGACGAGCCGCTGTGGGTCGGTGCGACGGTGAACGCCGACGGGTCGGCCGTCCTGACCGGGCTGCCCAAGCTCGACCCCGGGCAGTCGGCGACGATCACCGTCCCGGAGCACGCCGGGGCCGGGCACTGGCGCGGGAAGTTCTTCGCGCGCCAGGGGTGCGGCGGGGAGGACGGGTCGACGTTCAAGTGCGTCGTCGGGGACTGCGGACCGTACGCCGACCGGTGTTCCACCGGTGAGCAGCCCACCAGTCTCGCGGAGTTCAACTTCGATCCGAAGGACGCGCTGGCGCCCTGGTACAACGTCAGTTATGTGAACGCGGTGTCCGTGCCGATCACCATCACCCCGGACGGGGTGCAGGTGCCGGAGTCGGGGGCCTGCCAGACGATGGGGTGCGCCAAGGATCTGATCTCCGCCTGCCCCGCCGAGAACCTGACCAAGGACCCGGCCACCGGCAAAGCTCTGGTCTGCGTCAATCCCAACCGGGACGCCAAGACGCCCTACAGCGACGCGATCAGCGGGCAGTGCCCGACCGCGTACGCCTGGTCGAAGCAGGACACCGAGCCCGGCAACCAGACGGTCCGGCAGTGCGCGGAGTGCACCGGTATGACGGTCACCTTCGGCACCGGGGCCGCCGCGTCCGGCGGTTCCGCGCCGACCGAGCCGCGCGAGGCCGTGGAGCGGGCCCCCGAGCAGCCGAAGGCGCCGGACCGGGAGGGCGCGGGCGCCAAGGGTGTCAGCATCAACCCCGAGCCGGGGATCAGCGAGGCGATCGTCGACTCCGGCGCCGCCTGGTACTACAACTGGGCCTCCTCCACCGGGCCGGTCGCGAGGCCCGAGGGCGTCGAGTTCGTGCCGATGATCTGGGGTGCCGGCTCCGTCACCGACGCCGAACTGAACGCCGCCCGGCAGGAGGGCACCACCCTCCTCGGCTTCAACGAGCCCGACCACGGCGGCCAGGCCAACATGACCCCCGAGCAGGCCCTCGACCTGTGGCCCCGGCTCCAGTCGACCGGGCTGCGCCTGGGCGCCCCGGCGGTCGCCGCCAACGCCGATGTCGCGGGCGGCTGGCTGGACCGGTTCATGACCGGCGCCCAGCAGCGCGGGCTGAAGGTCGATTTCATCCCGGTGCACTGGTACGGCTCCGACTTCGGCCCGGACGCGGTCAACCACCTCCGGGACTATCTCCAGCGGGTGCACGACCGCTACCAGAAGCCGATCTGGCTGACCGAGTACGGCCTGATCGACTGGTCGTCGGGGACCGCCCGGCTGCCGGGCGCGCCGGAGCAGGCCGCGTTCGTGACGTCGTCCACGCAGATGCTGGAGGGGCTGGGCTTCCTGGAGCGCTACGCCTGGTTCACGCTCTCCACGGACACCTTCGGGACCGGCCTCTACACCGGCGCCGTCCCGAACGCCTCCGGTGAGGCGTACCGGGCGCTGGGCTGAGCCACTGCCCGTTGAACCGTCCTCACCCGTGGGCCCGTTGTAGGTGCGTACGGGTGGGGACGGGACAGGTGAGGGGGGTGACGGACGTGTCAGAGCCGGGCGAGCCGCTCGCGGATCCCCTCGGCGTCCGGGTGCCCGAACTCGGCGAGTATCTCCAGCGCGCGTTCCCAGCTGACCCGGGCCGCGAAGGGATCGCCGCAGGCCAGCTCCACATCGCCGAGATTGCCCAGGGTGTGGCCCTCGCCCCAGCGGTTGCCGACGTCATGATGCGTCTTGAGGGCCTCCTCGTAGTACTCGATGGCGGTGGAGTGCTCCTCCAGCCGGGCGTGGACGGTGCCGAGGATGTCGAGGACGACGCCCTCCACCCAGCGGTTGCGCTGCTCGCGCAGCACGGTCAGCGCCCGTTCCAGACAGTCCACGGCCTCCGGGAAGCGGCCGAGGCGCTGATAGACGTCACCGAGGTTGGCCAGGGTGATGCCGATGCCCCAGATGTTGTCCGCGTACCGGTGCAGGGCGAGGCCCCGGCGGATGTGGTCCACGGCCTCGGGCAGCCGTCCGGCCTGGAGATAGGCGTCGCCGAGATTGGAGACGGCGGAGATCCGCCCCTGGGCGTCGCCCAGTTCCCGGTAGACCGCCTTCGCCTGCCGCAGATGCTCGATGGCCTCCTCGTAGCGGGTGGCCGCGCGCAGGGCCGCCGCGGTGTCGGCGAGGGCGCGGGCCTCGCCGCGCCGGTCTCCGGCTGCGCGGGCGGCGGCCAGACCGGTGCTCGCGGTGTCCAGCCAGTCGCTGTGATGACTGCGCAGATAGAAGAACCCCCACAGCACGGCGGCCAGCCGCCAGGCGATCCCCGGGCGGCCGGACGCGGCGGCCTCGTGCACCACGCCGACCAGATTGACCCGTTCGTCCTCGCACCACTGCAACGCCTGCTCATGGGCGGCGAACTCCAGCGGCCGGCAGCCCTCGGGCGGCGGGTCCAGCGGGATCCGGGGCCGCTTCGGGGTGAGATGCGGGTAGGCGGCGTCGGCGGTGTGCAGATACCAGGCGAGCAGCCGGTCGACGGCCCGGCCGCGCGCGTCGGCGCTCTCCTCGGCGTCGGCGCGTTCGGCGGCGTAGACGCGCAGCAGGTCGTGCAGGGTGTAGCGGCCGGGGAAGTGCTCGGTGAGCAGATGCGCCCGGGTCAGTTCGCCCAGCAGCCGCCGGGCCTCCTTCGGGGCGAGTCCGGCGAGCGCCGCCGCCGCGGGCGCGGACAGCTCCGGTCCGCAGTGCAGGCCCAGCAGCCGGAACAGCCGCGCGGCCGGTGCGGACAGCGCCTGGTACGACCAGGAGAACACCGCCCGGACATCGGTGCCGAGATCGTCGTCCCCGGCCTCGAAGGCGTCCAGGCTGCCATGGCTGTCGCGCAGTTCGGTGGCGACGGCGGCGAGCGGGAAGCCGGGGTGGGCGGCGGCGCGGGCCGCGACGATGGCCAGCGCCAGCGGCAGCCGGCCGCACCGGGCGACGATCTCCGCCGCCGCGGCCGGTTCCGCCGTGAGCCGCCGCTCGCCGAGGCGCCGGGCCAGCAGATCGTGCGCCTCCCCGGGGGTGAGCTGGTCCAGGGTCAGCGGATGCGCGCCCTCGCCGACCACCAGGCCGGTGAGCCGGTTGCGGCTGGTGACGATGACCAGGCAGCCGCCCGCGCCGGGCAGCAGCGGACGCACCTGCTCGGTGTCGCGGGCGTTGTCCAGCAGGATCAGCATGCGGCGCCGGTCGAGGAGGGTGCGGTACAGGGCGGCCTGGGCGGGCAGTCCGGCCGGGATCTGGGTGGGCGGGACGCCGAGTGCGCCGAGGAAGACCCGGATGGCCTCACCGGCGGCCATGACCGTGCCGGAGGGGGCAAAGCCGCGCAGATTGAGGTAGAGCTGCCCGTCGGGGAAGCGGTCGGCGATCTCGTGGGCCCAGTGCACGGCCAGCGCGGTCTTGCCGATCCCGGCCATGCCGCCGATGGCGCTGATCACCACGGTCGCCGGGGCGCCGCCGTGCCGGGGCAGCAGGGCCCGCACCTGGTCGAGTTCGGCCCGCCGGCCGACGAAGGTCAGCAGATCGGCGGGGAGCTGGGCGGGGCGGGCCGGGGAGACGGGCTCGGTCCCGCCGTCGTCCGGCTCTTCGGAGGCGGTGGAAGGAGGTACGGCGACGGCGACGGCATCGGCGTCCTCGGTGCTGCTGCTGCCGCCCGGTGCCGCCGGGGGCCCGGCCGCCGCCGTCAGGATCCGGTCGTGCAACTGCCGCAGGGGCGGGCCGGGTTCGATGCCGAGTTCGTCGCGCAGGGTGTGCCAGGTCCGGCGGTAGACGGCGAGGGCCTCGGCGCGGCGGCCGGAGCGGTACAGGGCGAGCATCAGCAGGCGGCCGAGTTCCTCGCGCAGCGGGTGGGCGTCGGTGAGCGAGATCAGCTCGGGGACGGCCTCGCGGTGGCGGCCGAGGCCGATGTCGATGTCGAGCCGGGTCTCCAGCGCGGCAAGCCGCATCTCGGTCAGCCGGGCCCGCTCGGACTCGGCGGCGGCGCCGGGCAGTCCGGCCAGGGCGGCGCCCTGCCAGGCGTCGAGCGCGGTGTGCAGAAGGGCGGCGGCGGCGGAGGGTTCGCCCGCGGCGCGCAGCCGGGCCGCCCGGTCGACGCGCCGCTCGAAGACGGTGAGGTCGAGGGCGTCCTCGTCGGCCCGGAGGAGATAGCCGTCGCCGACCGAGACGATCAGCGGCGCCCCGGCCTCCGGGTCCCGCCCCGGATCGAGGACTTTGCGCAGCCGTGAGACATAGGTCCGCAGGACGGAGACGGCGGCCTGCGGTGGCGCGGTGCCCCAGACGGCGTCCAGGAGTTCATGGAGGGTGACGGGCCGTCCCCGGCGGATGAGCAGCGTCGCGAGAACCACGCGCTGCTGCGGCGAGCCCAGCTCCAGTTCCCGTCCACCCCGCCAGGCCCGGACCGGGCCCAGGACGGCGAACGACACCAACGCATCCCGGGTGTTCACGCGCCGCACTCTACCGACCGTTCAAACTCCCGTGCGCATTGAACCGCCCGGTGCCCGTGGGCCGTTGCGCTAGCGCGGAGGACATCACAGGCGTCGCAGGCGTCGGAGAGGAGTGCGCATGAGCCGGGGTGGGGAGTTCGACGAGCCGATCACGGGGGACGACCATTTCGCGGTGGTCATCTCCGGGGACGGCTCCGCCGCGATCGACGGCACTCCCGTGCCGCTCGTGGCGGGCCAGGCACCGGACGCGGCGGTACTGGACGCGCTGCACGACCGCGCCCTGGTGCGCGGCACGGTCGTCACCGCGACGATCTCGGACCCCTCGGCGGCGTACGTGGCCCATATCGAGGTGGCCCCGGACGGCTCCAGCCGCCTGCTGGAACAACGCGAGGTGACGGAGGACGGGGACGAGGACGACCCCGGCCCCGATGCGACGGCCCCTGAGCCGGACGACGAGGACGACGACGACGGCGTCCCGCCCGGCTGGACGAAGAGCGAGGACGACGACGAGGACGCCGAGGCCGCGTACACCCTGCCGGAGCCCCCACCTCTGGCGGAGCCCCCGGTCGAGGCGGCCATGACCGGCGACGAGGACGACCGGTACGACGACCGCGAGCATCACTATGACGATGACGATGACCATGACGAGGGCGAGGGCGATGACCGCGCCCCCGCATCGGCATCCGCATCCGCATCGGCCCCGGCCCCGGCGTCCCCCTCGGCCCTGAACCGTACCCTTCCCCCCGCCCTGGTCCGGCGGCTCGACCGCAAGGAGCGGGCGCGGCAGTCGGACGACGAGTACACGCCCTCGGGGCTGCTCCAGCGTCCGCTGGTGGTGGCTCCGGCGGCGCTGGCGGTGGCCGGGATCGTGGTGGTGTCGCTGGTGATCGTCGGCAGCGGCGGTTCGGGGGGCGACTCCCAGGAGGCGTCGGCGCGTTCGGGTACGCGGGCGAGCGCGAGCCCCTCGGTGGAGAAGGACGTACCCGCGCCGACGTTCTCGGTGTCGGTGAGTCCGCCGTCGCCGTCGGCGAGCCCGAAGGCGTCGGAGAGCCCCGAGGCGTCCGGGAGCGGGAAGCCCGGTGGGAAGCAGGCACCGCCGCCGCCCCCGGTGACGGTGACCGCGACCGCGCCGCGGAGTGTGGAGACGGTGACGCAGAAACCGGCGGTGGAGACCGCGGCCAGTGCGGTGAAGCGGCTGGCGAAGAGCGATCCGGACGGGCGGCACATCTGCTACCGGGCGTTCGTGGCGGGGCAGGGCTGGCAGAAGCCGGTGTGTGACGGCACGCTGGCCGGGACGACGGGCCAGAACAAGGCGATCAGGGCACTGAACATCGCGGCGTACGGCGTCAGTGGCTCGGCGGCCAGCGCCTTCATGCACAACCCCGAGTCGACCAACGGTGAGGGCAAGTGGGCGCCGAGCTGGACCGCGGTGACCGGTGACGGCAAGGACTTCTACATCGGGAAGACGTCCGGCCCGTACATGACGGGCTTCGCGGTGAATGTCGGCAGCGGCCGGATCTGCCCGTCGGCGAAGGTGCGCGGCTACGAGTGGGGCAGTCAGGGTTGCGCCGATCCGCGCCCCGGGTTCATCTTCGGCGGCACGCTGGAGAACACGCGCTTCCTGGAGGCGGTCAAGTTCACGGTGTGACCGGCGGGGCGCGGACGCGTCGGACACTTCGGGGGCTGCGGGCGCTGCGGGCTACGCCCTGAACGCCTCGCGGAACTGGGCGCCGGCCTCGGGTGAGATCCAGTTGGCGCCGCAGGGCGGGACGACGCCGTTCTCGGCGGCCACGAGGTAGGGCTCACCGGCCGTGAAGGTCAGTGCCTCCGGCCGGTCCGGGTCGCTTTCGAGCAGCACCGTTTCCGCGCCATCGGCGCCGGTCAGCCAGTAGTCGACGCGGAAGGTGACCGTCGTCCCCTCGATGGAGGTGACCGTCCCTTGGAACAGGGTCGGGTATCCGCGCAGGGTGTCCGGGGTGGGTTCGGCACACTTGGCGGGGGTGCCGTCGGCGACGAGGGTGAGGGGGCCGGTCGCGTCCGGGGTGGTGTCGCCGCCGCCGTCAGCGGCCATGATTCCGGCGGTGATACCGCCGCCGAGCAGGAGCAGGGCCGTGGCGGCGGCGAGTCCGAGGAGCCCGCGGCGCTTGCGCCGGGCGATGGCCTGCGGCTGCGCGAGGTGGGTGGTGGTCGGGGTGTCCGGGGTGGTCGGGCTATCCAGCGTGGTCGGGGTGGTCGGGGTATCCAGGGTGCTCGGGGTGTCCGGGGTGTTCAAGGTGGCCTCCACAAGACGGTCGATGTCGGGTGGCGGAGCGCTTGAGGTCAGTGCCGGGTCCGCGGCCCTCAGCCGGGCCAGCAACTCATCGTCATTCACTGACTGCTCCTTCCTTCATCCCTCTTGTGTCCGGGCCGTTCGGCATCCTTTCGTCCCAGCCGCGCCGCGAGTCTCTTCTTCGCCCGGTGGAGCCGGATGCTCACCGCGTTGGGGGTCAGGCCGGTGACTTCGGCGATCTGGCGTGGGGTGAGTTCCTCCCAGGCCCACAGTTGCACGACCTCGCGATCGAGGGCGGTGAGGGTGTCGAGGGCGGCGTAGAGGTCACTGTGATCGCTGTGATCGGTGGCTGCGGCGGTGACCGCGGGTCGTCGCTCCTGCCCGCGGATCAGCCGCTCCAGCAGCCGGACCCTGCGGCCCTCGGCGCGGCGGGCGTTGGCCAGACAGCCCCGGGCCACGCCGTAGCACCACGGCAGTACGTCACCCGGATCGGGCGGGAGCCCGGGATCGGGGGGCTGACGATCCGGCCCGAACCCGGGGACGTCGTCGATGCGGCGCCACAGCACCAGCAGGGTCTCCGCCAGAACGTCTTCGGCCAGGTCGGGGTGGGTGCGGCGCAGCAGATACCGGTGCAACGGTTCCACCACGACCTGCGCCAGGCTCTCCAGGCGTGCCTGCTGTTCCGTCATCGCTTCCACGCCCTGTCCTGTCCGGCACGGGCCGGATCCTTTCACCACCACCACCGCCGCTGGGAGGGACGGGTACGGAATGCGGAGCCGTCGGCCCGTACCCCGTACCCGTCCTTCACCCACCGGTCAGGCGAGCTTCGCGTCCAGGAAGCCGGTGATCGCGTTCATGACGGGGACGCTGGACCAGTCCTTGACGGACTCGGTGTTGCCCATGAAGGCCATGTCCCCGTGGTTGGCGCCCTCCACGACATAGCGGGTGGCGTCGGCGCCCTTGGCCTTCAGCTTGTCGCTCAGCTTCAGGGTCTGGCTGGGCGAGACGAGCTGGTCCGCGCTGCCGTGGAACAGCGCGAACGCGGGGCTGTTCTTGCTGGCGTAGGTGGCGGGGTCGGCGGCGGCCACCTTCGGGGTGTAGGAGGCGACGGACTTCGTGGTGCCGGGGCCGTAGACCCACTGGGCGAGGTTGTTGCCCGGGGCGATGTTGGCCTCGTAGGTGGCCTGGTCGTAGTCGGAGCCCGTGCGGGAGAGGTTGGCGGGGCCGAACTCGTCGATGACGGCCTGCACCGAGCTGCTCTGGTCGAGGTGGTCGCCCTCTTCGAACTTCTGGAGGCCGTTGGTGACACCGGTCATGGCCGCCAGATAGCCGCCGGCGGACTGGCCCCAGACCGCGACCTGACTGGTGTCGATGCCGTACTCGTCGGCGTGGGCGCGCAGATAGCGGATCGCGGCCTTGACGTCCGCGACGCCGTCCTCGTAGGTGGCGCCGCCGTTGAGAACGGTCCGGTAGGAGATGCTGGCGACGACGTAGCCCTGCTCGGCGACATAGGTGCGCTGGCTGAGGTTGTCGGTCCGGTTGGACGCCATGAAGCCGCCGCCGGTGAGATAGATGACCAGGGGCTTCTTGCCGCTGGTGGCGGGTACCTGGATGTCGGCCATGAGCTGGGTCTCGGTGCCGCTGGCCGTCGTCGGGGTGGAGTAGACGACGTTGTTGTAGGTGGCCAGCTCGGTGCTCCCGCACTGGATCAGCTCGTCGGTCGGCTGGATCACGGTGCTGGTGCTGGTGTTGCTCGGCGCGATGGTCTGCGCGACCGGGGGCTGTCCCCCGGCGGGGGTCGGCGGGTTGTCGAGGCAGGCCGACAGCGTGGCCTCCGCCGCGCTCGCGGTGACGACGGGACCGACCGAGAGGGCCAGCGCCAGCCCCGCGGCGACCGCGGCGCTCACCCGCGTGCGCCGCGAGTTCCCCCGGGGTCGGGTGGCGTTCCGGCCTGCGGCGGCGGACGTGACTTGCTCGGGCATGACGTACCTCCAGAGACACACACTGATACGGAGATCCTCTCTCCGCTTCGGCGAGCGTAACACTAAGGGGAGATGACTCCTCCGTTTCACAGGGACCCCATAACTAAGCCCTTGGACAGGGGAGTTGGCGCGCGGCGCGCTGCCCCTTTCCTCCCTCGGATGTCGTGGGGAACGGTCTGCTCACCACCACAAAAGGCCCCCGTTCCGGCTGGCGAACCCTGGGCGGGGTCGCGTGCCGGAGCGGGGGCCTCTTCCGTACCCGCTACCTCGCCGCGGCTTGCTCGTCGAGGTAGAGAAGCGCCGTGATCGTCTTCTTGCACACGTCGCAGTGCATGGGGGCTTCGATGCTGGCCAGGTCGCATTCGATGGATGTGATGCGATCCACGATTCCGGTCTCCGCCTCACGCTGCTAGGAGTTGTCTTCAATTGTCACGCCCACATCAGGAGCGATGCGAGGGTGACGGCTGCCTGGTAGGACTCGGCGGTCTTGTCGTAGCGGGTTG
>NZ_JBEXLA010000034.1:0-123295 GCF_040609715.1 Streptomyces sp. NPDC004610
CCCCAAGCCATCAACTCGACAGGGGGAGAGAGTCATGCCAACTCCGGAGGCCGGGCGCCCCATTGCGGGGCCACCAAGAAGGTAATGGGGGGGGGAAGCCGGTCACCCTCGCCGAGTCGCGCATCGGCCCGGCGGACGCATTTGGATCAAATCAGACGGTCAGCGTCGTCGTTCCTCCCATAGCGCCCCGTCGGCACCATCCTGTACCGGGACCCCTACATCTGGCAGCAGGACGGCAGCTGGCGGATGTTGGTCCCGGCGGATGCCAGCCAGCTCGGCACTCGTCAACGGCCGCGACGCCCCACTCCTCTATGAGTTCGACGACTTGGAGAACTGGACCTACCGCAGTCCCCTTCGCCACCGAACAGGACAGGCGGTCGGCTCACAAGAAGCGGTCACTGGGGGCTCCGGAACGTGCCTCCTCCGCGCGACGGCGCTGATGTCAGCCGTGTTGTCCCTTGTCCCTTGCCTCACGTCTCTTGTCTCATGTCCCACCGGGCTCCAGCCGTGTCGTCGTACGGACGGCGCCCCGCCCGCTCCGCCGACGGGCCTCGGCCTCGGCCCCGGCCCGCCCCGGCCCCAGCCACCTCGAACCCTGCTGACGAGGGAGTGATCCGACCAGACCGGCGGTGGCAGACTGACGGTCCGCCGGGGGCGTGCGGCCACGGCGTCAGATGCCCTGCGGAGCCGACGGCCCCGTGAGTCCGCCGAGGCCGGCGTCGCGGGCCACCACCACCGCCGTGGCCCGGTCGTGCACCTCCAGTTTTGTGAAAATCCGGGAGATGTAGTTGCGCACTGTCTTTTCGGCCAGGAAGAGCCTACGGGCGATCTGTTGGTTTCCCAGTCCGCGCGCGAGTAATTCCAGTATCTCCAGCTCCCTGCTGGTGAGGTCGGGAAATTCCGTCAGGTTCGGTCCGCTCTGCATCTTGGAGAAGTACCGGCTGAGTCGGGAAGCTATGGTCGGGCTGAATGCGGCGCCGCCCTCGGCGACTATCTGAATGGCATGGAGCAGTTCCTCGGACGACCTGATCTGCGTGAGATATCCGCTCACGCCCACCCGTAGAGCGGCGACGATGACGTCGTCGTCATCCTGTTGCGACACCACGATTATCCTGGGTCGTAACTTCTCGCGGTGATAGTTCGAGAAGATCCGCTGTACGGTCTCGCAGATGGTTTTTTTCGAGGACGGTTCGCCGAGTATGACGACGTCCGGCTGGAATGCGGTGTCTTCGAGACGTCGTATGCCGTCGGAGCTTCCCGCGGCCTGCCCCACGAGGGAAAATTTCTCGTCCTGATCGATGATTGCTTCAATTCCCGCAACGGTGATCGGGCTGTCGCTGATGATGAACACGTTGCTTTTCATGGATTGATGTGACCCCCGTGTCTGGTTTGTTTCCATGCCGAACAGGAGTGCAGGAGTGCAGGTGTGCGGGAGGGCGGGAGGGCGGGAGTGCTGGAGTGGTATGCCTATTTTGGCTGCGATGAATTGAAGGCGGTGCCATTATTTGTGTTCATGAGAAGTACGGTGTGTGCTACATGCGGCTGATGCCGAGTATGCGTAGGTGTTCGACCGGCGCGCAAGGTAGCCTCTCAAGCGAAATGACGGGTTCCACTTAGGGGCGATTCTCGGTCCAGGGGCGTGATGTGGCCGGTGGTTCCGGGCGAGGGGGCCTTGGCGGCTGTGTGGGGAAGGTCTGTTTCCGGTCGTGGTGATCGGGTGCCCGCCTGGTGGCGGTGATGTGGTCAATTTAGAGTGACGGCGAACTCCCGGAAAAGGCGGACCCGTATGGCCGGTAGAGAGGTAATCGCGCCATTACGTTGGACATAGCATGAACCGAACGAATACGTTCACGGTATGGGTGATCCCCAAAAGCGGCGCTTGATCATGCTCGACGTGCCGGTCGCGCTCGGGTTCGTACTGCTTCCGCAGGTGACCTTGTTGCGGCCGGACCTCGCCGACGGAGTGAGCGGCAGCACCATGTGGCTGCTCTCGCTGAGCACCGCGCTTCCGCTGGTCGTCCGGCGGCTCTGGCCCGTACCGGTCTTCGGGTTCGTCCTGGCCGCCGCCTGCGTCGCGCTGGCCGTCGGCGTCGGACCGATCCCGTTTCTCGCCACCGCGTACGCCCTGTACGTGGTGGCCACGACGAGGCGACAACGGCCGGGGCTGTCCGCGGCCTTCATCACCGGCCTGTGCGCGGTGGGCGCCGTCCTGCTCACGGCGACGGGAGGACAGAGCTACCAGGGCGGGACCAGGGTCGTGCAGGTTCTGTTCGGGCTGCTCGTGCTCGGCGCCACCTGGGCGGCCGGATCGGCCGTCAGGGAACGGCGGGAGAGCACCAGGCGCGCCATCGAGCACGCCGCCGAGCAGGCGAAGGTCGAGGAACGCCTCCGTATCGCCCGTGACATCCACGACGTCGTCACCCACAGCGTGGGCCTGATCGCGATCAAGGCGGGAGTCGCCAACCATGTCGTCGTCACCCACCCGGAGGAGGCGCAGGAGGCACTCAAGGTGATCGAGGATGTCAGCCGCAGAGCGCTGAGCGACATGCGGGCCACCCTCAGGGTGCTGCGCCGGGAGCCGGACGACGGGGCCCAGGACCTCCGGCCGGCTCTCGGGCTGGCGGACCTGCCCGCTCTGGTCCGTACGGCCGAGGCGGCCGGCGTCCGTGTCGACCTGCGGTCCAGGTGTCCGGAGGAACCCCCGGACGGGGTCGCGCTGTCCGCGTTCCGGATCGTGCAGGAGGCGCTGACCAACGTCGTCAAGCACGCCGCGCCGACCGGCTGCCGGGTCCGTCTCACGGCGGAACAGGGCATGGTGATGATCGACGTCGCGGACGACGGGCCCGGGGCGGGGCACCGGCCGACCGTGCCCGGCGGCGGAATGGGCCTCGTCGGGATGAAGGAACGGACCGCCGCGCACGGGGGCACACTCAGCGCCGGACCCGCCCCGGGCGGAGGTTTCCGGGTCGTGGCCACGCTGCCGTACTGACCCGGACTCATCCGCAGGTATGGGTTCGGCGCGCGAAGGCCGTCCGGCAGTCCAGCCCCGGGACCGATGCGGTCGGCGGGACGCCCGACGAGACTCACCGTGTGATTGACGTCCAGAACCTGACCAGGCGATACGGCCAGCACACCGTCGTCGACGGTCTCACCTTCTCGGTGCGGCCGGGAACCGTCACCGGCTTCCTGGGCCCCAACGGAGCCGGGAAGTCCACGACACTGCGGATGGTGCTGGGCCTCACCCGCCCCGACACCGGATCCGCGACGGTGCAAGGCCGCGCCTATCACGAACTGAGGTACCCCGCCCGGCATGTCGGTGCCCTGCTGGAGACGTCGGCCCCGCACCGCGGGATGACCGCGGCCAACCATCTGCTGTGGCTCGCGCAGAGCAACCGGATCGCCCGGAAACGGGTCGGCGAGGTCCTGGAGACGGTCGGCCTCACCGCGGCGGCCAGGAACCGGATCGGCACGTTCTCCCTCGGCATGGCCCAGCGGCTCGGCCTGGCCGCGGCCCTGCTCGGCGACCCGCCGGTCCTGGTGCTCGACGAGCCGGTCAACGGCCTCGACGCGGAGGGCATCCGGTGGCTGCGTGACCTGCTGCGCTCCATGGCCGCCGAGGGCCGGACCGTGCTCGTCTCCAGCCATCTGATGACGGAGATGTCCATGGTCGCGGACCAGCTGGTCGTCATCAACCGCGGACAACTCCTCGCGGAGACCGCGACGTCGGATTTTCTGGAGCGCCACGGTCGGAGCTATGTACGGGTGCGGACCCCGGAACCCCTGCGGCTCAACACCGAACTGCGGCAGCGGGGCGCCGAGTTGAGGCGCGCTGCGGACGGCAGTATCGAAGTCGACGGCATGCCGGCGGCCGAGATCAGCCGGCTGGCGGCGGCGAGCGGGCTCCCGCTCGAAGAGCTGAGCACCCATATGGCATCCCTTGAGGACACCTTCCTCAAGCTCACCGGCAACGGAGGAAGCACCACCCATGTCTGAGACGGCCGCGGCCATCCGGGCCGAGATCACCAAGCTGCGCGGCATCCGCGGCACGTTCGTCGCACTGCTGCTCTTCGTCCCCGTCAGCGTCTGCATCGGCGCCCTCGGCGGCTGGTCGGCGAAGGGCGCGATCGAGTCCGACAGCCCCGGGCTCCGCTCCGACTTCACCCCCGAGCAGGCCGGACTGGACGGCATCCTCTACGGCCAGCTCGCCCTGCTCGTGTTCGGCGTCCTCATCGTCTCCAGCGAGTACGCCTCGGGCATGATGCGCGTCTCGCTGCTCGCCGTGCCCCGGCGAGGCCGGCTCTACGCGGCCAAGATGACCGTCACCGCCCTCGCCGCCGCGGCTGTGGCGGCCCCCGTCATCGTCGTCAGCTACCTGGTCACACAGGTCGCCCTCGGCTCCCACGGCAGCTCGATCGACGCGGACGGCGTCCCCCGGGCCCTGGCCGGAGCGGTGGTCTACCTGATGCTGATGAGCCTGTTCGCGGCAGGTGTGGCCGCGGCGGCCCGCAGCGCCGTCCTGCCCCTGGCCGTACTGCTCCCGATGGTGCTCGCCGGAACTCAGATCCTCTCCGTCATCGGAGCGACGAAGGAGGTGGCCCAGTACTTCCCCGACCAGGCGGGCATGCGGATGCTCACCGTCCACTCGGACGACGCGTACACCGGATTCGCGGTGCTGCTCGTGTGGACGGCGGCGGCGCTCGCCGTCGGCTATGTCCGGCACCGCCGTTGGGACATGTGACGGGACGTGCATGAGGCACTTGGCCCATGCCAGTGGGACATGCCTCCTCGTAACTTCCTGGACAGGTCACGGGCCGAACTGGTCGGCCCGAACGACCGACCATCTGGGAGGAACCATGTCCGCCAGCTACGAGCCCCCCGCCCTCCAGGAGATCGGCGACTTCGACGAGCTGACCAAGTGCCTCGGTGTCGGTAGCTGTGGCGACTTCGCCGGCTGTGGCTACGCCGTCGTCTGCTTCTGGTGATCGCACCGGTGCCGGTGCGCTCCGGCGCACCGGCACCGCCCGGGGAACGAGGCGACATGGAATTCACAGTTCTTCCGGACTGCCCCGCGGGCGCCCGCCCGGCCGCGGAGCTGAGGGCGGCCCAGCGGATCGACCACGCGTCGGGGCGGCCCTGGATCGTCGGCACCTGGCCCGAGGACGAGGTCACGGTGGTCGAAGCGGGCCCGCGCCGGATGGTGCTCCTCGGCCGCACCCGGCTGGACCGGGCGGCGACGACGGCCGCGCTCGACCGGATGCGCTCCCTGCACGACGTGGACACGCTCGCGTCCCGGCTGCCGGGACTCTTCCATCTGGCGGTCTCGATGGACGGCAGGACCCGCGTCCAGGGATCCGTGTCCGGCGTACGGCAGATCTTCACCACCGAGGTCCACCGGGTGACGGTCGCGGCGAGCGGCATGGAACCGCTGCTGCGCCTCACCGACGCCGGCCTCGACGAGACGGTGCTGGCCGCGCGGCTGCTGGCGCCCGGCGGAGCACCCTGGCCGCTCTCCCTGCGTACCGTCCGCCGGGGCATCGACGCGCTCGCCACCGGGCACTGGCTCGAACTGGACACCGACGGCCGGTCACGGCAGCGGCGCTGGTGGCGGCTGCCGGAGGCGTCCCTGTCGCTCGCGCAGGGCGCGGAAGCCGTCCGCTCGGCGCTGTCCGAGGCGATCGCCACCCGGGTACGCCCGGGTTCCGAGGCGATTGACACCCGGGTGCGCCCGGTTTCCGGTGCGATCGACACCCGGGTACGCCCAGTCTCCGACCCGCTCGCCCCCCGGGCACGCCCTGACCGGACGATCAGCGCCGACCTGTCCGGCGGCCTCGACTCGACCTCCCTCTGCTTCCTCGCCGACAGCGCGGGCGCCGATCTGGTCACGTACCACGTCATGCCGCTCGACCACGCCAACGAGGACACCGCCTGGGCCCGCAAGGCCGCCGCGATGCTGCCGAGGGCCCGGCACCACATGCTCGCCGCGGACCGCGCCGAGAACATGTTCGACGTCGGCTACACCGCCGAGCATCCGCCGTCGGCCCCGGAAGGGCCCTCGACCTGGGCCTCCGGGCTCGCCCACATCAAGGACCTGGCGAAACGGGCCACGGCGGAGGGCTCGTCCCTGCATCTGACCGGCTTCGGCGGGGACGAACTGTTCGGCCGGATGCCCGCCTGCGCCTGGTCCCTGGCCCGTGCCAACCCGGTCAGCGGGCTGAGGCTGGTGAACCGCTACCGCCTTGCCAACCGCTGGTCGCTGGCCGCGACCGTACGGTCGCTCGCGGACCGGTCGACGTTCGCGCAGAACCTCACCGCGGTCGCCGCCCGGATCAGCACCCCGCCCGCACGGCTCGACGAGCCCGACTTCGGCTGGGTGTTCGCGCCCCGCATGCCCGCCTGGGCCACACCGGACGCCGTGGCCGCCGTACGGAAGCTGTTCGCCACGGCCGCCGACGAGACGCCGCAGCCGCTGGACGCCGACCGGGCCCGCCATCAGGCGCTCGCGTCGATCGTCTTCGAGGGGAAGACGGTACGTCAGGTCAACACGGCCCTCGCGGGCACGGGCGCGGGCCGGGGCATCGTCTGGGACGCGCCCTTCCTCGACGACCGCGTACTGGAGGCGGCGCTGTCCACCGCGATCGACCAGCGCCTGGCGCCCGGACGGTTCAAGCCGCTGCTGGCCGCCGCCGTACGGGACGTCGTACCCGCCGACATCCTCGACCGCCGGGACAAGGGCGAGTTCAGCGCCGAGGCGTTCCGGGGACTCGAACGCAACCGGGCCCGGTTCCTGGAGCTGTGCGAGGACTCGCACCTCGCCCGGCTCGGACTCGTGGACCCGGCGGCGTTCCGGTCCGCGGTGCTCGACCCCGGGCCGATGTCCCATCACCTCCACCCGATCGAGACCACCGTGGCCTGCGAGAGCTGGCTCCGGACGCACTCCCGGCCACACCCCCACGACATGGGAGAACGCACGTGAAGCTGAGGCTCGCCCGCGATGTCACCCTCACCTCCGTGGAGACCGGCGCCGTACTGCTCGACGGGCGCCGGGGCCGCTACTGGCAGTTGAACCGGTCCGGCTCCGCCATCCTGCGCCGCCTCCTCGAAGGAGCGACCCCCGACGCGACCGCCGCGAGCCTCGCCGAGGTCGCCCCGGTCAGCGAGGAGCAGGCGCACAGGGACGTGCTGGCCCTCATCGAATCGCTGAGCGCGGCCCACCTCCTGGAGGTGTCGCGGTGACCACCCCCGCCGTCGCCGAACAGGCCCCGCGCCTCCCCCCGCACCGGCAGCTCGCGCCCAGATGCGCGGCCGGCGCGGCCCGCCTCCTGGTCCGGCTGCCCCCGGCACGGCTGCAACGGGTGCTGCGCGTGATCAGCAAGGGCACCCGGCCCGCCGCGTACGGCGAGGTGGCGCGTGCCCGGCGGTCGGTCGTCTCCGTCAGCACCCGCTGCGCGGGCCTCGGCTGCCTCCAGCGCTCCGTGGCCACCCTCCTGCTCGTCCGGGCCCGGGGCAGGTGGGCCGACTGGTGCACCGGGTTCCGCATCCAGCCCTTCGGCGCGCATGCCTGGGTCGAGGTCGACGGACGGCCCGTGGACGAGCCGGGCGAGCTGAGCGTGTTCCGGACCGTCCTGGCGGTGCGGCGGCCCGACGGGAGGAGCCGCTCATGACAGCGATCCGGGCCGAGGGCCTGTACGCGTACTACGGCACCTCACCGGCGGTCAACGGCCTGGACCTGGAGGTGCCCGAAGGCGCCACGTTCGGCTTCCTGGGCCCGAACGGCGCCGGCAAGACGACCACGATCAGCATGCTGACCACACTGCTCACACCCACGGCCGGCCGGGCGGAAGTGGCCGGCTTCGACGTGGCGACCCGGCCCGCCGAGGTCCGCCGTCGCATCGGCATCGTCTTTCAGGAGTCGACGCTCGACATGGACCTCACCGCGGCCGAGAACCTCCGTTTCCAGGCCGACCTGTGCGGGCTCGGCCGCCGCGAGGCACGGACCGCGATCGCCGCGATGCTCGACCTGATGGAGCTGTCCGAGCGCGGCGACATCCCCGTACAGCGCTTCTCCACCGGCCTTCGCCGCCGTCTGGAGATCGCCCGCGGGCTCCTCGGCTCCCCCCGCGTCCTCTTCCTCGACGAACCGACCACCGGCCTCGACGCGCAGACCCGCGCGGCGGTCTGGGAGCACCTGGACAGGCTGCGGCGGGAGCGGGGGATCACGGTCTTCTTCACCACGCACCAGCTGGAGGAGGCCGAGCACTGCGACCGGATCGCGATCATCGACCGGGGCAAGGCGATCACCGAGGGGACGCCCGCGGAACTGAAGTCCGTCATCGGCGCCGACCTCGTCGTCCTGCGCACGGAGGACGACCCGAGCGCCGCGGAAGCCCTGTCCGACCGCTTCGGCCTGACCGCGGAACCCGGCCCCGACGGCCTGCGCGTACGGGTGTCGAACGGCGCCACCCTCGTCCCGCGCCTCTGCGCCGAACTGGGCCCGACCGTCCGCTCGGTGACCGTCACCCCACCGACGCTCGACGACGTCTTCCTGCACCACACCGGGTCCGCCATCAGGGAGAGCGCGCCGCACGCCCCCACACTCGGCACCATCGGGGAGGGACGACGATGAGCCGGACCGACATGGCACCCCTCGCACCCGCCGACACCACCACCACACCCCACAGCGCGCCGACCGACCGGCGCGGCCACGCGCTCAGGCCGTACGCCCTGCTCTGGCGCCGCGAGATGACACGGCTGCGGCACAACCCGGTACGCCTCGCCATGGGCCTGGTGACCCCCTTGCTGTTCCTCGTCGTCCTGGGCACCGGCCTCGACGCCGCGTCCTCCACCCTCGGCAAGGCCCAGCTCAACGACTACCGGGCCTACCTGTTCCCCGGCGTGCTGGTGATGTCCGTACAGGCCCCGGCGATCGCCGTGGGCATCTCCCTGGTCTGGGACCGCAGACTCGGCGTCCTGCGCCAGATGCTCGTCTCACCGTTCCCACGCTCCAGCATCGTGCTCGGCCTCGCGCTCGGCGGGGCCACCACGGGCGGGATCTACGGCCTCATGGTCCTGTCGGTCGGAGGCATCGCGAGCATCAGCTACACCCCGATGCTTCTGCTCGTGCTCCTGGAGATGCTGCTCGTCTCGCTGATGTTCACGGCGTTCGGGCTGCTCGCGGCGGTCACGATCAAGCAGGTCGACACCTTCCAGATCGTGGTGAACCTCAGCATGATGCCGCTGATGTTCTTCTCCGGCGCGATGTTCCCGCCGAACGGTCTGCCGGGCTGGCTCGACACCGTCGTCAAGCTGAACCCGCTCACCTACGGCGTCGACGCGGTCCGCCGCACCCTGCCGGGCCCCGACAGCCTCACCTCGGAACAGACCCGTCTGCTGCTCGGCGACTGGAACCCGCCGGTGCTCGCGGAGCTGGGCCTGCTGGCCGCCATCACGGCGGTGGCGCTGGGCCTGGCCACCTACCGGTTCTCCCGTACGTCGTGAGGGAGGGGAGGAGGGCGCACGCGGTGCACGACCTGAAGGCACGGGTGCGGAAACCCTGGGTGGGCACGGCCGCACGGCTCCTCCTCGCGGCGGTCCTGGGCTACGCGGGCCTGGTGAAGATCCGGGATCTCACGGAGTCCGGCCGCACGGTCGCCCTCTACCGGATCGTCCCCGACGACTCCGCCCAACTGGTCGGCGGTGTCGTGCCGTTCATCGAACTGGCGCTCGCCCTGCTCCTGGTCGTCGGCCTGGCGACCAGGGCGGTGGCGGTCGCCACCGTGGCCCTGATGGTCCTGTACATAGCCGCCATCACCTCGGTATGGGCCAGGGGACTGTCCATCGACTGCGGCTGCTTCAGCAGCGGAGGCACCCTGACGAGCGGTGCCGAACGCGGCTACGTCATCGACATCGCACGCGACCTGGTCTTCCTCGGCGCGGCGGCCTTCCTGGTCCGCAATCCACGAACCCGGTACGCGCTGGACCGCTGGGTCCTGGACATGAAGGAGTGAGTCAAGGAGTGACAGGAGTGACAGGCATACAGCCGACCGACGTCATGGTGCGGGAGATGGTGCGCAAGCGGCACCGCCGGCGGCGCACCCTGCTGGTGTCGCTCGTGGCCACCGTCGTGGTGGTCGCCGCCGCGCTCGTCGGCGCCGGCCTCGTCCGGGCGAACAACACCGAGCCGGGCGAGGCACCGGCCCGGGTCCCCGCCGAGGCGACCGACGACAAGGCGGGGCTGACCGCCTCGACGGGCGCGATACGGATCGACCTCTACCTCGACTACCTCTGCCCCGAATGCCGGAACACGGAAAAGGCCCTGGCCGCCGAACTGAACACGCTGAAGGCCGCGGGAGACGTCAGCGTCGTCCACCACCCGGTCGCCTTCCTCGACGGTCGCAGCAGCCCCGAGGGTTACTCGACCCGGGCTGCGTCGGCGGCGGCCTGCGCGGCGGACCGGGGCAGGTTCGAGGAGTACTCCGCGGTGCTGTTCGACCGGCAGCCCCCGGAGGGCGGTCCCGGGCTCAGCGAGGCCCAGCTGATCGCGGCCGGAGAGGAGGCAGGCATCACCGACGGCGGCTTCGCGACCTGCGTCCGGCAGGCCGCGTACACCCCCTGGGCGACGTACGTCTCCGAGGTCGCCGCGTCCCGAGGGGTCGCGCTGACCCCGACGGTCCTGGTCGACGGCGAGCGCATCGAGGTCACCGGACCGGACGCGGCGACCTCACTGACCCGCGCGGTGCGGGAGGCCAGGGGATGACCCGGCTGACGGTGGCGCTCTCCGGCGACTGCATGGCGACCAGGGGAGCGCTGATCACGTCCGACCCCGCGGCGGAGGAACTCCGCGAGGTGCTTCGGGCGGCGGACTTCGCCTTCACCAACCTGGAGGTGGTCCCCGCGACAGGCGAGGGCCACCCCATACACAACGCGGCGGGCGGCGGCGGCCTGATCGCCGACCCCGCAGTGATCGACGACATCACGGCGATGGGCTTCACGGTGCTCGGCTGCGCGAACAACCACGCGCTGGACATGGGCACGAACGGCGTCCTCGGCACCGTGGACCTCCTGACCGCGAGGCGAATCCCCTTCGCGGGCATCGGCGCCGACCTCACCGCCGCCCGGCGCCCGGTCTACGTCGACCGCCCCGGCGGCAGCCTCGCCCTGATCTCCTGCAGTACGACGTTCCTGCCCGGCCACGAGGCGGCGCCCCCGTCCCCGGACCTGCCCGGCCGTCCGGGCCTGAACCCCTTGCGGCACCGCGCGACGCTGAAGGTCACGCCCGCTCAACTGGACATGCTCAGGGAGATCGACGGCGAGACAGGCTTGAGGGCCCGTCGGACCGAGGCGCGCACGCTGCTCGGCTTCGACCCCGCGATGCCCTCGCCCGACAGGCTCACCCTGTTCGGCACCCGTTTCCAGGCCGCGGACGCCCCGGGCTTCACCACCACATGCGACCCGAAGGACCTGGACGACATCTCTCGGTGGGTGGCCGAGGCCCGACGCCGAGCGGACCTGGTCATGGTCAGCGTGCACTCCCACGAGCCGGGCCCGACCCCGCGGACGCCGGGCGAGTTCCTGCGCGAGTTCGCCCACCGGGTGATCGACGAGGGAGCCGACCTGGTGGTCGGACACGGCCCGCATCTCCTCCGGGGCGTCGAGCTCCACGGCAACAAACCGATCTTCTACAGCCTGGGCAACATCGTCACCCAGATCGACCTCGCGGACCGGATCCCCGCCGAGGACTACACGAACGTCACCTCGGCCGAACAGCTCACCCCGGGCCGCTACTTCGCCGAGCGGAGCGCCCACGGCCGCCGCCTCTTCGCCCCGCACCGCCAGTACTGGGAGTCGCTGGTACCGGTGCTCACCTTCGACGACGGCAGGCTGATCGAGGCCCGTCTCCACCCGATAGACCTGGGCTTCGGCCACCCGGTCCACCGCAGAGGCCGCCCGCGCATGGCGGCTCCGACCATGGCGAAGGAGATCCTCACGGACTTCGCCCGACTGGCGGACCACTACGGCGCGACGGTCACCGTCGGGGACACGGGGACGGGGGCGCTGCTGCTCAACGAGCCACAACAGAAAGGCAGTTGATCAGAGCCGACTGGTAGCATCGCAAGGCTCGAAAGGCGATGAACGGTATCCAGGGGACGAGGAGCAAGGAATGGCAGAGGCCGCGATCAGGGTCCTGATCGCGGACGACCAGGCCCTGCTGCGTGGAAGCTTCCGCCTCCTCATCGACTCGACCCCCGGAATGAAGACGGTGGCCGAGGCGGAGAACGGCGCCAGAGCGGTGGAACTGGCCCGCGAACTCACCCCGGACGTCGTCCTGATGGACCTCCGTATGCCGGTCATGGACGGCATCGCGGCCACCCGGGAGATCTGCTCCGACGAGACGCTGACGGGTGTGCGTGTCCTGGCCCTGACGATGTTCGACATGGACGAGTACGTCTACCCGGCCCTACAGGCCGGCGCGAGCGGCTTCATGCTGAAGGACGTCTCACCGTCGGACCTGGTCGCCGGCATCCGGGTCATCGCCACGGGCGAGGGCGTACTGGCCCCCACGGTCACTCGCCGCCTGATCGCGAACTTCTCCCGCACCGACGAGACGACGCGGGCGGCCCCGCGACTGGTCGGCCTCACCAGGCGGGAGCAGGAGGTGCTCGTGCTGATCGCGAACGGCTTGTCGAACGCGGAGATCTCGGGCCGACTGGTGATCAGCCTGCCCACGGTGAAGACCCATGTGAGCAGCCTCTTGGCGAAGCTGCATGCGCGTGACCGTGCGCAGTTGGTCATCATCGCGTACGAGAGCGGGCTGGCGGAGCGGGGCATGCCGATGTGAGGGTCGGCCCTCGCGGGCGAGACGGCGAGGTGCGGGGCAGGGCAGAGCGGGAAGCGAGCCACCGCCGCGACTCCACCCCGGCCCGGCCGTTCCGCCCAGCGGTTCAGCCCGGCCGTTCAGCCCAGCCATGCCGAACGGGCCGGTGCAGTGCACCGGCCCGTCAGGTGTTTCCAGGTACCTCTATGTACCTCCAGGAGGTACATAGAGGTACCTACAGTCATCTCCCATCGTCTCGCGGAGCTACCGCCCTAGCGGTGGCTGGCCCTCCGCTGTCGGCTGGCGTACACCACCGTCGCTCCCGCGCCCACCAGTACGGCGACGAGGGCGAGGACACCTCCGAGGCCGGACATGCCGGTCTCGGCGAGGCCGCCGTCCGGACCCGGGGCGTTGGGCGCGGGGCCCGTCGGCTTCGGGCCCGAGGTGTCGGACTCGGTCGGCGTCGGGGACGGCGATTCCGAGGCCGTCGGGGTCGGGGACGGGGATTCGGAGGCCGTCGGCGTCGGCGTCGGAGACACCGGCTCCGGGATGTGCACGCCGGCGTCGATCGTGTGATCGACCCCTCCTGGTGCGGCCGGTGCGGTGACCGGGGCGTACCCGTTGCAGAGCCGGCCCGTGGTCGGCGGGGTGACGTTGGAGTCGTGCACCGTGTCGTCACCGGCGCGCGGCAGGGTGAACCGCAGGTCGGTGGCGGCCGGCTGACCCGGCACCTCGCTGGTGTCCGCCGTGCACACATCGAACTGCACCGTGTACTCGGCGCCCGGCGTCAACTCGTACTCCGCGCCGACCCCGCCGAAGTAGTACTCACCGGCGGCGTCCGTCGTGGTCGTGGCGACCTGTTCGCCCTCGGCGTCCAGGAGGTTGATCGTGGCACCCGGCAGCAGTACGTGACCCGGGTCCTGGATGCCGTTGCGGTCGCCGTCGTACCAGACCACGTTGCCGATCTGGATCGGGGCGTTGGCCGCCGCGTACGCGATGTCGCCGAGACCGCCGGCCTTGCCGAACCCGCCCTGTCCCGCGCCGACGAACTCGTACGCGTTGTTGACCGGGTCGTTGCCGGGGCCGAGGCCGGTGGCGACGTCGTAGTAGCCGGTGCCGCTGGTGATGACCCGGCCGGTCGGGTCCATCTGGGTGCTGACGACCCACTGCTGCTGCGGGATGTAGGCGACCGAGCCCAGCGCCGACTCCTGATGCGGTCCCGGCGAGGTCGAGGAGCCGCCGTTCGGGAAGTAGTCACCCGGGAAGTACTCGACGACGCTGGCGGGCTGGACCCCGTCGAGGGACGGGTCCGTGGCGTGGTCGGGGCAGATCCCGGTGCCCTCCCAGTCGTAGCCGCCGTCCGGCCGGGCGCAGGCCATGTTGATGTCACCGCCGGCCATGCCGCTCTGCGGTGTGTTGTTGCCGGGTCTGGGGTCCAGTCCGCCCCAGCTCACGACGTCCATGAACCGGTCGCGGAAGCCGAGGATCAGCGAACCGTCGCGGGTGAAGGCCATGCTGGCCAGCGACGGCTGCGGATTGATCATCGCGCCCCCGATGTCGAAGCTGTCCCAGTCCGCGAGGTCGGTGTTCCACGGGTTCCAGTGGTCGACCTGCTCCTGGGTACGGCCGGCGAGGACGTCCCCGCGCTCGAAGTCCAGCGGCTGGGACAGGACGGTGGTGAAGTCCTCGCCGTCATAGGTGGCCACGACGGCCTTCAGGTCCGCACGGTCCTGTGTGCTCTCGGCGCTGCACACACCCCCGACGTACAGCTTGCCGTCGTGGGCCGCCACGCTGAACGGACGCCAGTCCGTGTCCGTCGCGCAGCCCGGGTCGGGGATCGGCACGGTGTCCTCGGGCGCCGAGGCCGTGGGCCCCGTCGCGTCGAAGCTGACCAGGCTACGGGTGAGCAGATTCACCGCGTACAGGGTCGAACCGTCCTCCGACAGGGCCAGACCGCCGATGCTCTCCTTGCCCGGAGCGTCGGTGAACCCGGCGTCCTTGATCAGATTGGCGGTGTCGTGCGGTGTCTCCGTGGCGTCCGGCACCGTCGCGAAGAGCGTCGGGTCACCGCCGTCGACGGGCTGGATGTAGATCGCGTTACCGCCATCCGGCCCGTAGGCGGTGTACCGGCGGGCGAACGACGACTGGAACAGCTGGTCACGGAACCGGTCGAAGGCCAGCCCGTACGTCGTGCCCACCTGGTCCTGGGTGTTGAGGACCTCCGGGCACGCCTGCGGGTCGGGGCAGTTGCCCCGGACCTCCGTCCCGAACGCCACCAGCGCCCGGGTGTCCGTCCCGTTCGCGCCGTTCTGGACCGGCACGAAGTACCGGGACTCGGGCAGGGTGTAGTCCGCCGGGTTCCAGACCCCGGTGGTCACCGAGTCGTCCTTGCCGTCCGAGACGTCCACGAACGACGTGAAGCTGTCGAAGTGGTTCGGCTCGGTCGACGCGGGCGCCGCCCGGAGATAGTCGCTGTAGGGCGCCGGGACGGTGACATCGACCCGGTACCGGCCGCCGGTCAGCTCGCTCGACGACGGTACGACGACCCTTCCGGTGGCGTCCGTGACACCGGTGACCCGGTTGCCCTCCAGGTCGATGACCTCGACCCGCATGCCCCGCTGAGGCACGTCCATGGTCGTGTTGATCACGCCGGTGCCGAAGAAGTCCCGCAGTACCTCGACGGTCAGCGTGCCGTCAGGGGCAGCAGCTCCGGCCTGCCCGGCGCCGGTCAGAACCGTCCCCGCGCCGCCCCCAACGAGCAGCAGACCGGACAGCCCCATCCGCAGTAGTGCACGTAATCGCATAGCTCACCTTTACCTCGTCCTAAGCTAACGCAAATCCAGCAACTCCCGCGCAGAGACTACAGTTGACGGAGCGTCATGTCTGGCAACCTCGGAGTTTGAGGGTGCCTCGGAGAGAGCTGTTACGATCGCGCCGCGTGCGGAGCATGTGGAGCAGGCAGAGACGACAGAGCGAGCGGAGACGACTCGGCGGCGGGGCGCGGAGCGCCGGCGCGGGGGTCGGTGGGGCGCGGAGCGCCGGATTCAAGGGGCGCCTTCTCGGGCGCGGGACGCCCGGGACAGCGGACCGGCCGCGCCGATGGCCGCGATTACGTTGGACAGCAGCCGCCGTCCTCTGTCTCGCGACCGCCGCGACCAGCGCCTTCGTCCTCCTCGGCGACGGCGACGACCGCGCCGAGCCACGGGCGTTGACCCCGGACGAGGTGAACCGGCTGGCGGTCACCCGCTTCCTCAACTACCAGGCGGGCGGCCGGGCGGTGACGATCACCGTCCCGAACGTCACCGGCCAACTGATCATCACCGGCTCCATCGACTACCGCACCCACACCGGTTACGGGGTGGTGCGGGGGAGCGGGCGCGACACCTCCAGCAACGGGCTGATCCAGTGGACCCCCACCACCGTCCTCGTCCATCCCATGGCGGATCCCCCGGCAGCGGCACCGGCGTCGCCGCCCGCGGCCGGGTGGTACAGCCGTCCGATGCAGGCATCCGGCATGACCCTCGACAGCGCCCTCGCCATCGCGCTCGACCTCGGCAGCGACCGGCCGGACAACTCCGCGCTGCTGCCGCAGAACGGGGCGGCCTGGGTGGGGCGGGAGGAGGTGCGGGGGCAGCGGACGGACATCATGAGGGGACCGCGGGCCGAGGGCGGTTCGGGATCCGATTCGGGTTCGGGCTCCGGCTCCGGCTCGGGTTCCGGTTCGGGTTCCGGCTCCGGCTCCGGGGATGGTGCCGGTGACGGTCCCAGTGCTGACGTCGATCTCGGTGGGGGAGCGGATACGGACGCGGGTGCGGGTGCCGGTGGCGACCCCGTCCCCACCCCCGCCCCCAGTGCCGAAGCCGACCCCGGTTCCCGCGGCGCCGACCCCACCCCCCGTGCCTCCCAGACCGTGCGCTACTGGATCGGCCCGGACGGCACCATGTACCGGGTCGAGGCCGCCATCGCCTCCGCGCCCCGACCCGTGGTCTTCGACTTCGACACCCAGACCTACGTCCCCGTCCAGCCGCTGCCCGAAGCCTCCCCGGCGTCGTAGCCGCCGCTCGGGAGGTCGGCGGTCGGGTGGCCGTCGGTCATGAGGTCCGTACCCGGGCGTCCCCGGCCAGCAGCGACGGCGACGGGAGCGTGATGTCGGCGACGACCGGCAGTTCCGGAACCTCCGGGACGACCGTGGCGCCGGCCGTGCCCGCCTCCGGGAACTCCGGCTGCGCGGCGGGCGCGGCCACCTCGGTGAACGGGATGCCCGGGGGCGCCACCGGATTGCGCCAACTGCCGGAGGGGGTGGGGGAGGTGGCGGGGACCGGACAGGACGCGCTCGACGCGAGTCCCTCCGGCACGGTCGTCCGCAGCTCGTTCCCCTCCAGGCAGTTGCCCTGTCCCTGGGTGGCCGTGGGGAAGGTCCAGCCGATGTCGATGCCGTTGGCGGTGAAGGTGTTGTCCGTGATCCGGTTGCGGTCCGCCGTCAGATCGGCGGTCGCGGTGATCACCAGCCCGGCGTTGACGTTGCCGGTGACCAGATTGCGGACGAACAGGTTGTCGCTGCCGCCGTCGACCCCGATGCCGATGCCCCAGCCGCCGTCGGCCTGTTCGGGGGTCTGCTCCTGCTGGTTGTCCGCGATCAGGTTGCCCGCGATGACGGCGTCGCGCTGCGGGAGCAGCTTCTCCTGGTGGTCGGAGTTGGTGGTGAGCCCGACGCGGTTGCCGACCAGCCGGTTGCCGACGACGTACATGTCACCGCTGGCGTTGGTGCCCTCGTAGCCGACCGCGTTCAGCTCGGAGATGTTGTCCCGCACCACGATCCGGCACGGCCGGCACTGGCCGACATAGATCCCGGAGTCCGCCCCGCCGGAGGCGTAGGAGTGTTCGATGACGCCGTTCTGGGCGGAGAAGGCGTAGATGCCGTACAGGCCGTTGCGGGTCGCGGTCACATGCGAGACGAGGAACGACTTGAGGAGGGTGACGGGTTCGTCGCCGGTGTCATAGCCGCTGCTCCCCGGCAGGCTGTTGACCGCCGCCGCCGAGCCGGTGACCAGGACGCCGTTGTGGGTGTTGTTCCGCACGGTCAGGTTCTCGACGGCCACTCCGGGCGCGGCGACGACCACTCCGTTCGGCCGCCGCACCTGCCCGTCGATGACGACCCCGGCCCGGGACTCGCCTCGGAGGGTGATGCGCTCGGTGTCGATCCGCACCGACTCGCGGTACACGCCCGGGGCCACCAGGACCAGGTCACCGGGCCGGGCCAGGGACACCCCGTCCGAGATCGTCGGGGCGTCGCCGGGCACCCGGATCGTCACCCGTGTGCCGTCCGGCCGACGGCCCTCGCCCGCTCCGTCGTCGCCGTTTCCGCCACCGCCGCCGCCATCACCGCCGCCACCGCAGCCGGTCACCAGGGTCAGGGCGCCCAGGGCAGCCGCCGCCAACGCGCGAAGAGCTAATCGAGACATGATCCCAGTCTGGCACGGCGCCGGACCGGCCGCCGGGGTGTCGAACTCCCGGCCGGAGTAGGCCGGTTGAGCGGCGGTCGCGGGGCGGGTGTGGCACTGTACGCATCATGCATCGCCGCCCCGACCACCCGCCCCCGTCCCGCCGCGCGTTCCTCGACGCGACGGGCGCGGCGGTGGCGGCGGGTGTGCTCGCCGGGTGCTCGGGGGACCCAGGGGGTGCCGGGGACTCCGGGGACTCCGGGGACTCCGGGGGGTCCGGGGGGTCCGGGGGGTCCGCCCGGCCCGGTCGCCCGGACGCCTCCGCGTCGGCGGCGCCCGCGCCCGCGCCGGTCGCGGTGACGGGCCGGTATCAGGCGGGCGTGACGCTTCCCCGGATCGCCCAGACCCATCTGCTGGCCCTGGTGGCGGACCTCGACACCGGGGTGGCGCCCGGCCCCCTCCTGGCCGAACTGGGCGAGGCCATCCGCAGCATCGCCGCCGGATCCGACCCACGGCTGCTGGGCCTGTCGCCGGGCGATGTGACGGTGACCGTGGGTGTGGGCCCACGGTTGGTGCGGATGGCGGGTGGGGCGGCCGGGGCGGGTTCGGCGGGGGCCGATGGGGCACCGTCCGGCGGCGGGACACCGTCCGGCGCGGCAGGGTCTGCCGACGAAGCGTCCTCCGGTACGGCACCCTCCGGTACAGCACCCTCCGGTACGGCACAGTCCGGCACGGCTGCCCTGCCCGGCGCGACCGACCTCCCGCGCTTCTCCCGCGAGCGGATCGCCGCAGGGGCGCGCGGCGGTGACCTGCTGCTCCAGATCTGCGCCGGTGACGCCCTGCTCGTACCGGTCGTCGCCGCCGCTCTCCTGGACCAGGCCGGCGACCGCGTCCGGGAACGCTGGCGGCAGTTCGGACGCCGCGGTACGGAGGTGCCGGTCGCCGAGGGCCGCTCCGCTCCGCGCAACCTGCTCGGATTCATCGACGGCATCGTGGGCCCGAACACCGCCGCCGAGCAGGAACGTGACCTGTGGCTGGCGGGACCGCCCGCGGTCGCCGGCGGCACCCTGGCCGTACTGCGGCGCATGGAACTCGACCTGACGCGGTTCGCCGCCCTGTCCGTCGCCGAGCAGGAGGCGGTCTTCGGGCGGCGCCGGGCCAGCGGCGTCCCCCTCTCCGGTGGCGGCATCGCCTCGGCCCCCGGACTGGGCGCCAAGACACCCGACGGGCGCTATCTGGTCCCCGTGGACGCCCATGTCCGCAGGGCGAACCCCAACGTCGTCGGTGTCGGCCATATGCTCCGCCGCTCCTACAGCATCGACGACCCCGCCCCCGGTCTGCTCTTCATCAGCTTCCAGAACGATCTGCGCACCTTCACCGCCACGCTCTCCCGCATGGACGCCTCCGACGCGCTGCTGCCGTTCACGACCACGACGGCCAGCGCGTCCTTCCTGATCCTCCCGGGGTACGACCGGGGCCGCCCACTCGGGGCTTCGCTGTTCGGTTGAGCCGAGGCTCCGCCGGTCCACTCCGTTCGGTGAGCCGGTGAGCCGGTGACCCTGTGATCCGGCGTCCCATATATCCACTTCCGTACCTTCACCCACCCTCCCCACCCCTACTTCGCCTCCGCATAACACTCCACCACCGCCGTACTGAACGGAAACCGCACCGGCGTCTCCCCGAACGTCAGCCGGGCCGCCAGGCGGGCCGACTCGTGGATCGCCGCGACCACCGCCTCCGTCTCGTCCTCCGGGCAGTGCACGATGACCTCGTCGTGCTGGAAGAAGACCAGTTCAGCGGAGAGGCCGACGCAGGACCGGCGCAGGGCGGCGAGCAGGAGGAGGGTCCAGTCGGCGCCGCTGCCCTGGACGACGAAGTTGCGGGTGAAGCGGCCCCGGGCGCGGGAGTTGCGGGACGCGTAACCCGGTACCCACTCCTGCGCGGCGCCGTCGTCTCCCCCTCCCTCGGCCGTCTCCTCGCCGTCGTCCATCGGGATGCCCGCCTCGTCGCCGATGTCGTCCCGCGAGGAACCGACCGCTGGTGGGCAGGTGCGGCCCAGCCAGGTGCGGACCAGGCGGCCCTCCTCCCCGGCGCGGGCGGCGTCGTCGACATAGGCCACCGCGCGCGGGAAGCGGCGTCTGAGCGCGGCGAGGTTCTTGAGGCCGTCGCCGCTGGTCTGGCCGTAGATCGCGCCGAGCACCGCCAGCTTGGCCTGGTCGCGGTCGCCGGAGAAGGCGTGGTCGGAGACCGACTGGTACAGGTCGCTCTCCCGGGCCGCCACCTCCATGAGACCGGGGTCACGGGAGATCGCGGCCAGCACTCTCGGCTCCATCTGGCTGGCGTCCGCCACCACCAGCCGCCAGCCCGGGTCCGCGACCACGGCCCGCCGGATCACCTTCGGGATCTGGAGCCCGCCCCCGCCATTGGTGACCCAGCGCCCCGTCACCGTGCCGCCCGCCAGGAACTCCGGCCGGAAACGCCCCTCCCGCACCCAGTCGTGCAGCCACGACCAGCCGTGCGCGACCCAGATCCGGTACAGCTTCTTGTACTCCACCAGCGGCTTCACCGCCGGATGGTCGATGTTCTCGATCTCCCAGCGACGGGTCGAGGTGATCTTGATGCCCGCCCGCGCGAACGCCTTGATCACATCGGCCGGCAGATCCGGCCGCACCCGTCGCCCGAACGCCGCCGACACCTCCTCCGCCAGCTCCGCGAGGCGCCGTGGCTCGCCCCCGCCCGCGTACCGCTCGCCCAGCAGTTCGTGCAGCACCTCCCGGTGGACGTCCGCCCGCCACGGCAGCCCCGACGCGTTCATCTCCGCCGCCACCAGCGTCCCCGCCGACTCCGACGCCGTCAGCAGCCGCATCCGGTCCGGGTGCTCCGCGCGCTGATGCCGACGCTGCTGCTCGACGTACACCGCGAGCAGGTCGGCCAGTGGCACATGCGCCGACTGCGGCTCGAACAGCGGTGACTGGGCGCCCGGTTCCGCCGGACGCAGCGGCGGATCCGCCGGGACCGGGCCGCCCCGCAGCCGCGCCAGGGCCGCGGCGGCCGAACGGGGCTCCCCGTACCGTCCCTCATGGCCGAGCAGCAGCGTCTCGGCCGCCTCGATGTCGTAGCACCGCTCCACTCGCACCCCCGCGGCGAGCAGAGCGGGATACATCTCCCCGGTGGACCGCCACACCCACCGCGTCACATCGGGCCGCGCCCGCACCGCCTCGGCCGCGTCCGCCTCCCAGCGCACCGGCCCGCCGGGCAGCCCGTCGGGGCCGAGGGGGGCGACCTCCACACCACCACCCTCGACCGCGGCGAGTGCCCAGCGATCGACCATGCTGCGAGTGTGACACCCGGGTCTGACAATGCCCGGGATGGGAGATTTTATGGTGTCATGTAGGGAATTTCGAGGGCCAGATGGACATGCTCGGCGCCGCTGCCGCCGTAGCTGCCGCTGCCGCTGCCGCTGCCGCTGTGGCTGACGCGCCGAGCCTCGCCGGCCGACGGCACCCTGCCGTGCTGTACAGCCCCCTCCCATGACGACCCCGCTCGGCGAGAGCACCCCGCACCCCCTCCCACATGGCACGATCGAGAACGTGAGTACGACCCCGCCCACCCCCGTCGACCGCGCCCTCGCCGCCCTCTACGCCCCCGACGGCGACGACACCGCCCTCGACACCGCCGCCTCCCTCCTCGCCGCCGACCCCTCCGCCGACGCGGAGCTCGACCGGCGCGGCCGGGAGTTCATCGCGGCGGCCTGGCGGCGCGGCTGGCAACCCGCCGACGTCATGCGCCTGGTACGCCGCGAACTGGACGACGTACACGCGCGCCTCGCCGCCGCTCTCATCCGCGCGCAGGCGCCCGACGACCGTCCGCGCGGAGCCCGTTGGGCCGGTCAGCTCGATGCCCTGCCCGCCGGTACGCCGCCCCGCGCGGACCGCTTCTCCCACGCCGGGACGGTGCTGGAGCTGTACCGGCTGCTGCTGCGGCTGCCCGCCCTGGAGCCGCTCGACGACCACGCCGAAAGCGGGTCCGGAGCCCCCGGTGGTTCCCCGTCCCGCACCCTGGTGCGTATCCGCGCCCTGCTCGCCAAGGCCGAGGCCACCGGCTTTCCCGACGAGGCCGAGGCGCTCACCGCCAAGGCTCAGGAACTGATGGCCCGGTACAGCGTGGACGAGGCACTGCTCGCCGCACGGGCGCCCGCCCCCGACACGCCGGGCGCCTGCCGGATCGGCGTCGAGCCGCCCTATGAGCAGGCCAAGGCCGTCCTCCTGGACGCGGTCGCCACCGCCAATCACTGCCGGGCGGTCTGGAACGAACCCTTCGGCTTCTCCACGGTCGTCGGGTTCGAGGCCGATCTCACCGCCGTGGAACTGCTCTACACCTCGCTCCTGGTCCAGGCCGACACCGCCATGACCCGGGCCGAGGCCGCCCAGCGCAAGGGCGGTCGCAAGCGCACCAAGACCTTCCGGCAGTCCTTCCTCGCCGCCTATGCCCATCGCATGGGGGCCCGGCTCGCCGCGGCTGCCGAGACCCCGGTGAGCGACGACCTGTTGCCTGTGATCGCCACCCGCGCGGTGGCCGTCACCGACGCGACCGACCGGATGTTCCCCGAGACCACCACGTCCCGGCTCCGCGGAGTCACCGACGCGGCCGGCTGGACCCAGGGCTCCGAAGCCGCCGACCGCGCGGAGGTCGCCTCCCGGCGAGGGCTGCCGCCCCGCTGAAACGCGGCCCCCGGGGACCGTTCGTCACCAGCCTCAGTCCCCCGCCTGCTGGAACGCGCTCACCGATGCCTCCGGTACCCCGCCCTCGGCGGCCACCGGGCCGTACGACCACGGAAGCCCCGCCCCTTGGTCGCCGCCGGGGAGGCTGACCCGCAACTGCTCGGCGTCGACGCCGCCCGTACCGCGCACATAGGTCACGGTGAAGGTCGCGGCGACGTCCTTCGCGAGGGTCAGCTGCTGCGCGGTGGCGGCCTCGTCGGCCGGGATGTCCACGGAGGCGTCTCCGCCCTCCAGACGGACGCCCGGGAAGCCGTCCAGGACGCAGTCCGCGCCCCGGTTGGTGAGGGTGACCGGCACATTGCCGGTGTCCCCGTCGGCCGGTGCCTCGGCGGCCGGACCGGCCTCCACCGTCAGGTCCCCGATCGCGCACGCGCCGGGCGCCCCCGCCGTCGTCGCCTTGCCGTCGGCAGCGCCGCCGTCGCCACCGCTGTCGTCACCCCCACCCCCACAGGCACCCAGCAGCAGAGCGCCCGCGAGGGCGAGAACGGAGAGCGGAAGCGGACGCGCGCGCATGTACGGGATCCCCACGGGTGGCAGAGCAGACGACGGACAACAGACAACAGAAGACCGAAGACGAACGGCAGATGGCAGATGACGATGATTTGGCAGGAGCTTACGCTGGCCGGACGAGCCGGTTCCGGACGCTGAGGGCGGTCGCCCGCCCGGGGGCGCGACGGATAGCGACCGGCCGGAGCCGCTGCCCGGCGCGGCGAGGCTCGCGGTCACCGTCCGGACCACCCCGGCGATCACCACCCCGATCCGCCTCGCGCTCGCGGTCCGTCGGCGGACGCCAGGCCCGGAGCCGGTGGCCAGTTCCGCCTTCGACGGCGCTCCGGAAGAAAATCTCGGCGGGCCGGGAACTCGGCGCCGCCCCCGGCCCGTTGATCCATCAGCCGGACGGCGACTGCCCACCCGGCGAAGGCCAGGACGGACGGGTCACTGCCCCGGACCCGGCGTCGGCAGCCCCGACGGCAGTTGTCCGCCCTCGGTCTTGGTGTACGTCTCCGTCCCGAGCGTTCCGTCCCAGATCACCTCCAGCGTGGTGGCCGACACGGAGCCGACCGTGCCCGCCGCCCGGTCGTCGCCGCCGTCGGTGCACTCAAGGCTGATCACCCGCTCGCCGTCCGCCTCCCCGGCCGTCCCGCCGCACACAGTCCCGCCGGTCGCGAAGAGCCCCGCCTCCGCGCCCGTGACGATCAGGGCGACCACCTTGCCGTCCGCGGAGGTGGTGACCCAACTGCCCTCCAACTCCCCGGCGCCGGACGCCGAACCACCGGACGCGCCCCCGGTGTCCGCCGAGGCGGAGGGAGAGGCGGCGGTGGTGGGGGAGGGGGAAGGCGCCGAGGACGCGGAGTCGTCGTCCGAGCCGCTCCCGCCGCACCCGCTCGCCGCGAGCACGCCCACCACCCCGGCGGCCACGGCGACGGGCCACCGCACCCACCGACCCCGACCAGCACCACGCCCACTCGACACCGAAGTCACGGAAAGCCCCCACAATGAGCCGATCGGACGTCCTGACCCACAGCAAGCTACCAGCCCGTAACCCCATGACCCCGGGCCCGACGGGCCCGTCCGCGCCCAGTCCGCCCCGGCCCCGGTGAGGCCCGCCCGCGCGGGATTGTCGGCCTCACCAGGACCCTGTCCTCCGCCTCACCAGGACGCTTTGCGCACCCCCGGCAGATACCCCGCGTGCGCCTGCCCCCGCAGCCCCACCCGGGACAGGCCGAACGCGCGGAAGTACCCGCGCGGGCGCCCGTCCACCGCGTCGCGGTTACGTACGCGGATGGGGCTGGCGTCGCGCGGCTGGCCGCGCAGTTCGCGCTGGGCGGCGAGCCGTTCGGCGTCGGTCGAGGCGGGCCGGCGGATGATCTCCTTCAGCTCGGCCCGCCGCTCGGCGTACCGGGCGACGATCTCCCGGCGCCGCTCGTTCTTCGCGATCTTGCTCTTCTTCGCCATGGATCCGTCCCCCCTCAGACCTTGACCCCGCGCGCCCGGATGCGCGCGACGGCCGCCTCGACGCCGATCGTGTCGACGGTCCTGATCCCACGGGCGCTGAGCCGCAGCCGTACATACCGGCCCTCGCTCGGCAGCCAGTAGCGCTTGGACTGGACATTGGGGTCGAACCGGCGCGGAGTGCGCCGATGGGAGTGGGAGATGCGGTTGCCGAAGCCCGGCCGGGCGCCGGTGAGCATGCAGTGTGCGGACATGTGGTGGTGACGTACCTCTCTGCCCCGGAAGGTGTTAATGGGAATCGTTTTCAGTAAGATAGCAGCATGGCACGCAACGAAGTCCGTCCGGTGGTGAGGCTCCGGTCCACCGCCGGTACCGGCTACACCTACGTCACCCGCAAGAACCGCCGCAGCGACCCGGACCGTATGACCCTGCGCAAGTACGACCCGGTCGCCGGGCGGCACGTCGACTTCCGAGAGGAGCGCTGAGGCACCGCATGCGCCAGGGAATCCATCCCGCCTACGGCCCCGTCGTCTTCCGCGACCGCGCCGCGAACCACGCCTTCCTCACCCGTTCGACCATGACGAGCGAGAAGACGATCGTCTGGGAGGACGGCCACACCTACCCGGTGGTGGATGTGGAGATCTCCCATGTGAGCCACCCCTTCTACACGGGTACCGCGCGCGTCCTGGACACCGCGGGCCGCGTCGAGCGCTTCGAGCGCCGGTACGGAAAGCAGGGCTAGGCCGGTGCCCGACCTCCCCGTGGTGATCGTCGGCGGGCTGCACGCCGATGCCCGCCGGGCCACGGTGGCCCGGCTGCTCGCCGACGTGCCCGGCAGCGTCGTGCTCCACCACGACCTCGCGACGGCCCCGGCCGGCACGGTCGTACGGACCGTCTCCGACGCCCGCGGTGTCCTCGCCACTGGCGAGGCGCCGCTGGTCGACGACTGCGCCTGCTGCGCGCTGCGCGAGGACCTGGTCCCCGAACTGGCGCGGCTCGCCCGGGACGGGGTCGCACCGCTCGCGATCGTCGAGCTGTGGGACTCCGTCGAGCCCAGGGCGATGGCGAAGGTGATCGTCTCCGGCGGGCTGCGACTGACCGGCGTGATCACCGCCGTCGATCCGGCACTGCTGCTGCCGTATCTCGCCAACGGCGACGATCTCGCCGAGCGCGGCCTCGCCGCAGCCGCGACCGATCGGCGCACGGTCGCGGACACCTTCGCCCGTCAGCTGGAGTACGCGCCGGTCCTCGCGATCACCGAATCCCCGGAGGCCGATGACGAGGACCGCGAGCTGCTGACCCAACTGCACCCGACGGCCCACCGGGTCCTGATCGGCCCGCCGGTCGGGCCACCTATCGCTCCGCCTACCGATCCGCCAGCCGGGCCGCCTGTCGATCCGGCAGCCGATCCGGCAGCCGATCCGGCAGCCGATCCGGCAGCCGATCCGGCAGCCGATCCGGCAGCCGATCCGCCGGTCGCCCCGCCGGTCGATCCGGCAGCCGATCCGCCAGCCGCCCCGCCGGTCGACCCGCCGGTCGACCCGCCAGCCGCCCCGCCGGTCGATCCGCCAGCCGCCCCGCCAGCCGACCCGCCGGGCGTCCAGGAGACACCCGTCGGCCCCGGCACGTCGGGGCCCGCGAAGCCCTCGGCGCCCCGAGGAACACCGGAGCCGCCGAGGCAACCGCGCTCGACCCAGCTCCCACGCCCGCCTCAGCTCCCAACCTCCCCGCAGCTACCGCGTCCACCGCAGCTCCCACCCTCCCCGCAGCTCCCAACCTCCCCGCAGCCCCCACGCCCGCCGCACCCCCCAACCCCCCTCACCACCGCCGCCCTCGCCGGTTTCGACGTCGATGCCGCCGGCGCGGCCCAGCACCCCGCCTGTGCGCTGCTGCCCGCCGAGGCCGACGCGCACGGGGTGAGCACGCTCGTCTGGCATCGCAGACGCCCCTTCCACCCTGAGCGGCTCTACGCCGCGCTGGAGGAGCTGACCTGTGCCGCCGTGCGCAGCAGAGGGCGGTTCTGGCTCGCCGACCGGCCGGACACCCTGCTGCACTGGGACGCGGCGGGCGGCGCGCTCTGCGTCGAGACGGCCGGTCCATGGCTGGCCTCGCTGCCGGACGCGGCCTGGGACCTGGTCCCGCCGGTGCGTCGGGCCGCCGCCGCGCTGGACTGGCACCCGGAGCACGGCGACCGCGGCCAGCACCTGGTGTTCACGTCCCCCGGCCTGGACCGCGACGGGCTGGAGCGCCTGCTGGAGTCCTGTCTGCTGACCGACACCGAGTACGCCGCCGGGCGGGACGCCTGGAAGCGGCTGCCGCCGGTCTTCGACGCTTTCCTGGATGTGGAGGTCTGACGCCCGATGCGCGGGAAAGGTCGGCGCCCGGCGGCGCAGGCACCCCCAGGCACACTCCCGCCGCGCGATAGGTAGGGGATCTCCTACGTTTGACGCGTAGGGCATCCCCTACCTATCGTTGTCCTATGACGACGAACTCCACCCCCACCGCTCCCACCCCCACCCACATCACCCACACCTCCTTCATCACCCTCCCCGTCACCGACCAGGACCGCGCCCTGCGCTTCTACCGGGACGTCCTCGGTTTCGAGGTCACCGCCGATCTCCAGATGCCGCCCGGCCGCTGGCTCCAGGTCGCCCCGCGCGGCGCGCAGACCGTGTTCACGCTCTCCGGACCCGGCATGGGCGGTTTCGAGCCCGGCTCGGCCCGGGGGATCATGTTGGTCACGACCGATGTCGACACCGACTGCGCGCGTCTCACCGAGGCGGGCGTCGCCGTGGAGGGCCCCGAGGAGCAGCCATGGGGCCGGATGGCCTCCTTCCGCGACCCCGACGGCAACGCGCTGATGCTCCTGACGGAGGCCGATGGCTCCTGACGGAGAAGGAAGGCCCCTGATCACGCCATGACCGCACCCGGGACCGGGACGGACACCCCGCCGCCGCACGGAACCGGGGCGCCCCCTGAGCCGCCCCCCGGCCCCAGCGCGCCCACCCCCACCTCCGGCTCGGAGCCGACCCCCACCTCCAACCCGGAGCCGACCCCCACCCCCGACCCCGACCCCACCCCCACCGACCGCGTCTTCGCCGCCCTCGCCAACACCACCCGGCGTGAGGTGCTGCGGCTGCTGCGGGACGGCGGACCGCAGTCCGTGCAGACGCTGGCCGATCACTTCGCCATGCGGCGGCCGAGCCTCTCCGAGCATCTGAAGGTGCTCAGGGAGGCCGGTCTGGTCTCCGAGCAGCGCTCCGGCAGGCGGCGTATCTACCGTCTGGAGGCGTCCCCGCTGGCCGACGTACAGGACTGGCTCCATCCGTACGAGCGTTTCTGGCGCGAACGGCTGACCGGCCTCGGCGCGCTGCTGGACCGGATGCCCGACGATGAGGCGACATGAACACCGCCTCCCCGCACCAGCCGGACCGGCAGGGCGAGCCCGCCGACGGGCTGACGGCCATCCGCGTCGACCACTTCTTCCCCCATCCGCCCGCCAAGGTCTGGCGCGCCCTGACCGAGCCCGAGCTGCTCGTGCAGTGGCAGATGCCAGGTGCGCGGGACTTCCGGCTGGAGGTCGGTCATCACTACCGGATGACTTCGGTGCCGAGACCGAACACAGGTTTCTCCGGCAGCGTGGAAGTGAGTGTGCTGGCCTTCGACATTGAACGGATGCTTCGAGTCCGCTGGGCCGACACCGATCCGACCAACTCCGCCGACTGGACCATCACGTGGACATTGGAACAGGAAGGGCGGGGAACGCGTCTGTTCCTAGTGCACGAGGGATTCGACCCCGACGATCCGGCGCAGTTGATGGCGCGGAGGATCATGGACGGAGGGTGGAGATCGCATGTCATGCGGTCTCTGGGGCAGACGCTCGACCGGATGGAACCGCATCCGTGAAACGTCCGTGAAAACGAATGGATCGCCCCGGGGGAATGGGTAAAGCTGGGGCGGCAGAGGTAAAGCGGTCGTCAAAGCTGTAATCACGGGAACACCCCGCGTGCACGTGCATCTGCGCATGCATTCGCCCATGCATCCGCAGATGAACAAGGTTATGATCCGGCACAGTTGACCGATGCATCAATGGCCACACCAGCCAGTGCACCACCGGGGAGCGACCTGTGGACCACGACGTGTACGACGGTGATGTGTACGACGGTGACCGGTATGGCGGTGACCTCTACGGCGGAGTCCCCGCCCCCGGCGTCTACAACGGCATGGCCGCCGCCAAGCTGGGCTCAGTGGCCTGGCAGAAGAGCCGGCACAGCAATTCCCAAGGATCCTGCGTGGAGTTCGCGAGACTGCCCGGCGGCGCGGTCGCCGTCCGCAACTCGAACTTCCCGGACGGTCCGGCGCTCGTCTACACCCGCGCCGAGATCGAGGCCATGCTGCTCGGCGTCAAGGACGGAGAGTTCGACCATCTGATCGTCGGCTGAGACGCGGCCCGTCCGGCGTGCCCTCGGGCGTGTCGTGCAACGGGTCGCGGGGCCTGGTCCGTACCAGTCGGTAACGCGCGTAGAACCGGGGCGCATGAAGTGCTCCGGTACCTCAACAGCCATCGCCGGGCCGGACGCCGCCGCCTCTCAGCCGGGCGTCACCCCGTGCCCGGACCCCATCAACCCCCGGGACATCCTCCCCGGGTATCTGCCCGCTCCCCTGCCCGCTCACCTGGCCGCTCCCTTGGCCGCTCGCGTCCCCCTGCCCGCTCCCGCTCCCCTTCCCCCGCTGCTCCCCGCGCTCCTCCCCGAGGCCGAACATCGCCCAGACGACCTTTCCGGGCAGTGATCCGGTCAGCGGGTGCCAGCCCCAGCTGTCGCTGAAGGAGTCCACCAGGAACAGTCCCCGGCCGGATTCCGCCGAGAAGTCCTCGGTCTCCCGGGCGACCGGCGTATCGGCGCTGGGATCGCGTACGGCGCACACCAGGCGGCTGGTCCAGCGCATCAACTGGAGCCGGACCGGCTGCTCATGACCGAGCGTTCCCACCGGACAGGGGCCGGGATGCGGCAGCGCGTGGCGCAGCGCGTTGGTGACGAGTTCGGAGACCACCAGGCAGATGTCGTCGAAGCGGTCGCCCACTTCCCAGCCGTCCAGGGTGTCGCGCGCGAATCGGCGGGCCTCGCGCACCGCTTCGTAGCGGGCGGGCAGGGCGCAGGAGGCGGCGTCGGACGCGGCCGAGGGGTCCAGTGGTGGAAGGCCCTGCCGTAACGGCTTGAGCATGGTCGATCCATTCGTCCCCATGCGAGGCACTCCCGGGAATTCGCGGTCGTTGCGATGCAGCGGTGGCGCGAGTCCATGGTTTCGGATGCGTACATCAGATGCAAGGGCAGATGCACGTGCACGCGACCGAATTGGACCCTCCCGTACCGCTTGTTGGTCATTTTTTCCGTCACCTTTGCGCCAGCTGTGGGCACTGAGCGGCCCGGAACGGATGCGGAATGTTTGGCTTCTTTCCGTCTCTGTAACCGGACGAGTACTGCTCGAAGTGCTTTAGTGGCAGACTGCGGGCCCTGAAGACGGTTGGGAGGCGGCGAACGTGAGCGCGGGAGAGCCCGGATCGGTGGTGCGACGCATGCTGCTCGGCTCGCAACTCAGGCGACTGCGCGAGGCGCGCGGCATCACGCGCGAAGCGGCGGGGTACCACATCCGCGCCTCCGAGTCGAAGATCAGCCGGATGGAACTGGGCCGGGTGAGCTTCAAGACGAGGGACGTGGAGGACTTGCTGACCCTGTACGGCATCACGGACGAGACCGAGCGCGCTTCCCTCGTCTCCCTGGCCCGTGAGGCCAATGTGGCCGGCTGGTGGCACAGCTACTCGGACGTCCTGCCGACCTGGTTCCCCACCTATGTGGGCCTGGAGGGCGCGGCCTCCCTCATCCGCGCCTACGAGGTGCAGTTCGTGCACGGTCTGCTCCAGACCGAGGCGTACGCCCGCGCGGTGGTGCGGCGCGGGATGAAGGGCGCGGGCGAGGCGGATGTCGAGCGCCGGGTGGCGCTGCGGCTGGAGCGGCAGAAGCATCTGGTCGCCGAGGACGCCCCCGACTTCCACATCGTCCTGGACGAGGCCGCGCTGCGCCGCCCCTACGGCGACCGCGAGGTGATGCGCGGACAGCTCCAGCATCTGATCGAGATCTCCGAGCGCCCCCATGTACGGCTCCAGGTCATGCCGTTCGGCTTCGGCGGGCATTCCGGCGAGTCCGGTGCCTTCACCATTCTCAGTTTCCCGGAGTCCGATCTGTCCGACGTGGTCTATCTGGAGCAGCTCACCAGCGCCCTCTATCTGGACAAGACCGAGGACGTCGCCCAGTACGAGACCGCCCTCAAGGAACTCCAGACCGACAGCCCCGGTCCCGCGGAGAGCCGGGATCTTCTCCGTGGACTGCTTCAACTCTCCTGAAACACAAGTACGATGACATGCGATCAGAGCGTCAGGTTTTCCGGGTGGGTCCCGGGCGGCTCTCGGTGGCCGGCCGCGCGGTGTCCCTCGGCGGGCCGACCGCTTCGACCGAGCGGGCTCGTACGGCTCTCCACCGGGCGGGCCGGGCTCTCACGGCTTCCATGGCTTCCACGGCTTTGACCGCTTTGGCTTCCACGGCTTTGACCGCTCTCGCTGCGTGACCGGCAGCCGGGGCGGCGGGGATTGAGGGATCACATGTCGTCGTCGTACTTCACCGACCTGGCCCAGCAGTACATCGACGGTGAGTGGCGCCCGGGTACCGGCGCCTGGGACATCATCGATGTCAATCCGTACGACGGCGAGAAGCTCGCCTCGATCACCATAGCCGCGGCCGATGAGATAGATCAGGCCTACCGCGCCGCCGAGCGCGTCCAGCGCGACTGGGCCGAGACCAACGCCTTCACCCGGCGGGCCGTGATCGAGCGGGCGCTGCGGCTGGTCGAGGAGCGCGAGGACGAGATAGCCGAGGCGATCATCGCCGAACTCGGCGGCACGCGCGTGAAGGCCGGTTTCGAACTCCATCTCGCCAAGGAGTTCCTGCGCGAGTCCATCGGCCTGGCCACCACCGAGCAGGGCCGGCTGATCCCCTCCCCGATCGAGGGCAAGGAGAACCGGCTCTTCCGGGTCCCGGTCGGGGTCGTCGGGGTCATCAGCCCCTTCAACTTCCCCTTCCTGCTCTCCCTCAAGTCCGTCGCCCCCGCCCTCGCCCTCGGCAACGGCGTGGTCCTCAAGCCGCACCAGGACACCCCGGTCTGCGGCGGCACCCTGATCGCGAAGATCTTCGAGGACGCGGGGCTGCCGCCCGGCCTGCTCAATGTCGTCATCACCGACATCGCCGAGATCGGCGACGCCTTCATCGAGCACCCGGTGCCCAAGGTGATCTCCTTCACGGGCTCTGACAAGATCGGCCGCCATGTGGCCGTCGTCTGCGCGGGCCGCTTCAAGCGCGTCCTCCTCGAACTCGGCGGCAACAGCGCCCTGGTGGTCCTGGACGACGCCGACATCGACTACGCGGTCGACGCGGCGGTCTTCAGCCGGTACGTCCATCAGGGCCAGGTCTGCATGGCCGCCAACCGGATCCTGGTGGACCGCTCGATCGCCCCCGGGTTCACCGAGAAGTTCGTCGCCAAGGTCAGGTCCCTCAAGACCGGTGACCCGCGCGACCCGGAGACGGTGATCGGCCCGGTGATCAACGCCTCCCAGGCGGAGATGATCTCGGGGGCCGTCGAACAGGCGCTGGCCGAGGGCGCGACCGCGCTGGTGCGGGGCGAGACCCGGGACAACCTGGTCGAGCCGTCGGTACTGACCGGCCTGCCCGCCGATTCCGCGCTGCTGCGGCAGGAGATCTTCGGCCCGGTCGCCTTCCTCATCCCCTTCGACGGCGAGGAGGAGGCGGTCCGGCTGGTCAATGACACGCCGTACGGCCTCAGTGGAGCGGTGCACACGGGCGACCCGGAGCGGGGCGTGCGCTTCGCGCGGCGCATCGACACGGGGATGTTCCATGTCAACGACGGGACCGTGCACGACGAGCCGCTGGTGCCGTTCGGCGGCGAGAAGAGCTCCGGGGTGGGGCGGCTGAACGGCGAGTCGACGGTGGACGCGTTCACGTCGCTGAAGTGGATCTCGGTGCAGCGGGGGCGCAGCGGGTTCCCGTTCTGACCCGGTGCCGCGCCTCGTCCTCTTGACGCCGGTTGGCGGGTTCTGGGGGCGATGGGTGGGCCCTGGGCGGCTTTTCCCGGGTGCTGCCGCGGGCCATTGGGTCAGGATCTGACCTCATTGGCCCGTAGCGTCATCGGTGTCAGCAGGGCAAGGGACATCCGATCCGGGAAGGCGGGGGTCAGTCATGGTCACTCACGTACGGGCCGAGGCGGCGGGCGACGAGCGCGGGGCGCTGCTCGCCTTCATCGAGGAGCAGCGCGGCGGCATCCGCCGTTCCGTGCTGGGGCTCACCGAGGAGCAGGCGGCGGCCCGGCCGAGCGCGAGCGAACTGACGCTCGGCGGGCTGCTCAAGCATGTCATCGAGGTCGAGCAGGGCTGGATCGCCCGCGCCAAGGGCGAGCCGCCGGCCGTGGCGCGGGACGAGTCGAACTGGCACGAGTGCTTCACGCTGGTCGACGGCGAGAGCGTCGAGTCCCAGCTCGCGTACGGGGAGAAGGTCGCCGCCGAGACGGAGGCGTACATCCGCTCGGTGCCGAGTCTCGACGACACCTTCGCGCTGCCGGACCAGCCCTGGTTCCCGCCCGAGGGGCGGGTCTCGGTGCGCTGGGTGTGCCTGCATCTGATCCGCGAGATCGGCCGTCACGCGGGGCACGCGGACATCATCCGGGAGTCGCTGGACGGCAGGACGGCGTTCGAGCTGGTGGCGCTGGAGCGGGGGGAGTCCTGGGGCTGACGGCGGCCTCCGGGCGGCCGTCCCGTGAACGCCGTCCCCTGCCCCGCTGGCCGCCGTTCCCTGACCGTTGCCTCGCTGGCCGCTGCTCTCCGTCGGCTGCTCTCCGGCCGCTTCTGGCCCGGCGGCTTTCGGGCCCGGCGTCCTTCCGGTCCGGCGGCTTTGTGGCCCGGCGTCCTTCCGGCCCGGTGTCTTTCCGGCTCCGCGGGTCCGGGGGAGCCCGGCGCGCCGCCCCCCGGTGCTTGACGCCTACCCTGAACCCATGTCAGCGATCCGTCTCCTCGTCCTGGGGGCCGTCCGTCAGCATGGGCGGGCCCATGGGTACCAGGTCCGCAATGACCTGGAGTTCTGGGGCGCGCACGAGTGGTCCAACGCCAAGCCGGGCTCGATCTACCACGCGCTGAAGCAGATGGCCAAGCAGGGCCTGCTGGTCGCGCACGAGGTCGCCCCGTCCACGGCAGGCGGTCCGCCGCGCACCGAGTACGAGGTCACCGGGAAGGGCACGGAGGAGTACTTCTCCCTGGTCCGCTCCTCTCTCACCGCCTATGACCAGCGCCCGGACGTGCTCACCGCCGCCCTCGGCTTCATGGTCGACCTCCCGCGCGCGGAGGTGCTCGCCCTGCTGGAGGAGCGGGTGCGGGCGATCCAGGCGTGGCGGAAGTCCGTCACCGAGTACTACACACCGGAGGCAGGCCCGGCCCAGCTCGGCCATATCGGCGAGATCATGAACCTCTGGGTGCACACCGCCGACACCGGCGCCGAGTGGACCCGCGGGCTGATCGACCGGATCCGCGCGGGGGCGTACACCTTCGACGGCGAGGGCGAGCCGTTCGTCGGGGTGCTGGCGGCGGACGAGGAGAACCCGTACGCGACGGGGGAGCGACACGCCGACGACGACCGCTGAACGGGGTCCCCTGGGACCCGCTCCGGCGTACGCGGGATGCGGTCTTACCACCTTCAATTCACCGACCTCGGTAAACAAGTTTCAGTAATCAAGTTTGACTAACGAGCGTCCTGGGCATTACCCTCCGGCGGTTGTTAGTCAAGTTTGACTAGAGTGGAACCAAGGGAGTGGGTGGCGCAGTGTCCGATACGGCGATCGCCGTCGAAGGCGTGCACAAGACGTACGGCGACAAACACGCACTGGACGGGCTCGACCTCACCGTCGGCCGCGGCACGGTGCACGGAGTGCTCGGCCCCAACGGGGCGGGCAAGACCACCCTGGTCCGGATCCTGGCCACCCTGCTGCGCCCGGACTCCGGGCGGATCACCGTGGCCGGGTACGACGTCCGGACCCAGGCCCAGCAGGTGCGCCACCGCATCGGTCTGCTCGGCCAGCACGCGGCACTGGACGAGGAACTGGGCGGTCACCAGAACCTGGAGATGTTCGGCCGCCTCTACCACCTGGGCGCCCGGCACGCGCGCGGGAGGGCGACAGAACTCCTGGAGCGCTTCGGCCTCCAGGACACCGGCCGCAAGGCGGTCAAGCAGTACAGCGGCGGTATGCGGCGGCGGCTCGACCTCGCCGCGTCCCTGATCGTGGAGCCGGAGGTGCTCTTCCTGGACGAACCGACGACCGGCCTCGACCCGCGCGGACGCACAGAGGTGTGGGCCGCCGTCCGCTCCCTGACCGGCGGGGGTACGACGGTCCTGCTGACCACGCAGTACCTGGAGGAGGCCGATCAGCTCGCCGACCGGATCTCGGTGGTCGACCGGGGCAGGGTCGTCGCGGACGGCACGGCCGACGCCCTGAAGAACCGCATCGGCGGCGACCGGATCGATGTCGTACTGCACGACGAGGCCCAGCTCGACGCGGCGGTCGAGCTGCTGCCGATGCCCCGGGACGAGGTGACGGTCGACCGGGACCGGCGGCTGATCAGCGCCCCGGTCACCGACCGGATGACCGCGCTCTCGGAGGTCGTGAGGGCCCTGGAGACGGCCGGGCTCCGGGCGGAGGACGTGGCGCTGCGGCGGCCCACGCTGGACGAGGTGTTCCTGCATCTGACCGGGCGGGACGAGAAGGCGAAGGAGGCCGTGGCATGAGTGCGGACGTGCGTGTGAACTCCGGTGGGTCCGGTGTCGGCGGGTCCGCCGCAGGCGGGGCTCCTGGCGGTAAGGCTCCCGTGGGTGGGCCTGCTGCGAGGGGGTCCGCTGCCGGTGGGTCCGCTGTCGCCCATGCCCTGGCCGACTCCTGGACCATGACCCGGCGGGAACTCGCCCACTGGGCGCGGCAGCCGGTCGGGGTCGTGGTGAACCTGGTCTTCCCGGTGATGCTGCTCGTGATGTTCGGCTATCTGGTCGGCGGCGGGCGCGGCATCACCGGCGACTACGTCGACTTCCTGGTGCCCGGCATGCTGGCGCTCACCATGGCCTTCGGTCTGGAGTCCACGATGGTCGCGGTCACCCAGGACCTCAACAAGGGCGTGATCGACCGCTTCCGCTCCATGCCGATGGCCAACGGGGCGGTGCTGGTGGGCCGGTCCGTCGCCGACATGCTCCAGTCCGCGCTGATGCTGCTGGTGCTGGTCGGTGTGGGGTTCGCGCTGGGCTGGCGGGCGACGGGCGGGGCCGTCGGCTTTCTGGCCGCGCTCGGACTGCTGCTGCTCTTCCGGTTCGCGATGCTGTGGATCGGTATCCATCTGGCCCTGGTGGCGGGCAAGCCGGAGCTGGTGACGGCGGTGCAGATCCTGGTCTGGCCGGTGGGCTTCCTCTCCAACGCCTTCGCGAGCCCGGACTCGATGCCGGACTGGCTCGGCACGGTGGTGCAGTGGAACCCGATGTCCCATACGGCGACGGCGGTCCGCGATCTGTTCGGCAACCCCGGCGGCGAGCCCGGCCATGTCTGGGCGGCGGTGGTGTGGCCGCTGGCCCTGCTGGCGCTGTTCTTCCCGCTGGCGGTACGGAGGTTCGGGCGGCTGAGCAAGTAGCCGGGTGGAGGGGTGAGAAGACCGCGAGGGCTGCGAGGGCTGCGCGGTGGGCTCGGGGAAGATTTTCCGCCGGGGTGGGAACCCGGAGGCGCCGGGCGGTGTACCAGAAATAGATGCCGGCTCGCCTGCCGGTGACACCCGGCGGGGGAGGTGCCGAGCACCCCGGTGCCTCCCCCGCGGGGCGTCGGCGTCAGCGTACGGAGGAGCCGTCCTCCTTCAGCTGCATCTGGGGGCGGCCGGTGACCAGCAGCCAGGCCGGAAGGGAGGCGATACAGAGGAGGGAGAGGATGGCGGGGGAGGAGACGAGGACCGCGGCGGTGAAGAGGCTGACCCAGCCCTGCCGGGTGATCGCCAGCAGCATGCCGAGGACGCCTGCCGAGACACCGACGGCCGGGTCCACACCGGGGACCAGGGCGTGCGCGGCGAGACCGAAGGCGGAGCCGACGAAGACGGCCGGGAAGATCCGCCCGCCCCGGAAGCCACTGGACGCGGCGACCAGCAGCGCGGCCAGTTTCACCACGGCCATCACCGCGAACTGCCCGGCCGACCAGCCGTCCGGGTCATGGGCGAGTTCCGCCGTCTCGTCCAGCCCCTTGAACAGCGTCAGATGGCCGCCCAGCGCACCGAGCAGACCCAGCACCAGCCCACCCGCGGGCAGGATCAGCAGAGGATGGCGCAGCCGGGAGAAGGCGCCATGGACATAGGGGAAGGCGTACACCGCACACATACCGAGCAGCGCGGCGAGGGAGGCGACGACCAGACAGGACAGCAGATCGGCCCAGCCGGGGCGGTCGAACGGCGGCAGATGCAGATCGAAGCTGGGGTGGGCCACCAGGGTGGTCGTCAGGGCGCCCGCGGCGGCGGCGACCAGGGGCGCGAAGACGCTGTCCCACAGCTTGCCCCGGGTCTGACGGCCGGCGAGGGCCTCGGAGATGACCAGCGCGGCGGCGACCGGGGTGCCGAACAGCGCACCGATCGTCGCGGCCTCCGCCAGCACCGGCCAGACGGCGCCGGGTACGGCGGGCAGCAGCCGGTTGCCCAGCCAGAAGGCGAGGCCGACATTGACGGCGATGATCGGGTTCTCCGGGCCCAGGCTGGGGCCTCCGGCCAGGGTCAGGGCGGTGGCGATCAGCAGACCGGGCAGCACGACCGGTGCCATCACGGGCGCGTCCAGGCCGGTCAGGGCCGGGTCGGGTCCGGCGTGTCCGGGGATCTTCCACACCACCAGTCCGGCGAGGAGGCCGGTCCCGGTGAGGACAACCATGATCCAGAGCACGGAGTAGCGGCCCACGCCGAGCGCGTCGGGGAGGTTGTTCCACAGCACATGCTGGAGCTGCTCGGCCAGCCCGCTGACGCCGAGAAAGAGCAGGCTCGCGCCCACACCCACGACCAGCGCGGGAAGGATCAGGGGCAGCAGCGCGCGGGCCGGGGTCGCCGGAGTGCTCGGCGCCGGCGACGAGGTGTCGTGAGCCACCCGGGCCACGATAGACGGGTGAACCTCGCATATCGGGCGTAACGACTGTCATTCATCCCGGAAAATCGGGCTTGCACCTCACGTGGCGTGAGGCAGGAAGGTGAAGGGCGTACCGAGGAAGGAGCGGAAGTGAGCTACTCCGTGGGACAGGTCGCCGGTTTCGCCGGAGTCACGGTGCGCACGTTGCACCACTACGACGACATCGGTCTGCTCGCCCCCAGCGAGCGCAGCCACGCGGGGCACCGGCGGTACAGCGACGCCGACCTCGACCGGTTGCAGCAGATCCTGTTCTACCGAGAGCTGGGCTTCCCGCTCGACGAGGTCGCCGCCCTGCTCGACGACCCGGACGCGGACCCGCAGGCGCATCTACGCCGCCAGCACGAGTTGCTGACCGCCCGGATCGACAAGCTGAGACAGATGGCGGCGGCCGTGGAACACGCCATGGAGGCACGCAGCATGGGCATCAACCTCACACCCGAGGAGAAGTTCGAGGTGTTCGGGGACTTCGACCCGGACCAGTACGAGGAGGAGGTGCAGCAGCGCTGGGGCGACACCGACGCCTACCGCGAGTCCCAGCGTCGCGCCGCCAGTTACACCAAGGAGGACTGGAAGCGGCTCACCGAGGAGTTCGACGCGATCCACCGGCGGATGGCCGACCTGATGACGGCCGGCACCCCCGCGGACGCGCCGGAGGCGATGGACGCCGCGGAGGAGCACCGCCGGTTCATCTCGGGCGCGCATTACGAGTGCTCGCACGAGATGCATGTCTGCCTGGGCGAGATGTATGTGTCCGACCAGCGGTTCACGGCGAACTACGACAAGATCCGCACCGGGCTGGCGGCGTATCTGCGGGACGCGATCACGGCGAATGCCGCCCGACAAGGGGGCTGAGAGGGCTGAGGGGGCGGGGGCGTGGGGGTGCGGGGCGGCGGTCCTGGTGCGCGGCATCGGTGCTGATGCCGGGGGTGGGGGCGGTTCTGGTTCCGGGGTGGCGGTTCCGGGGTGGCGGCGCTGGTGCCGGTCGAGGTGCCGGGGTGGCGGTTCCGGCAGCGGCGGGCTGCCCCGCTGTCACTCCGGTGGTCCCCCGGCGCCGGGTGCGTTCCGCCGTCAGCCCGACGGGCGGGGGCGGGGGCGGGGTGAGGTGGAGGGGAGTGGGTGCAGGCCGGGTGCGGCGGCCCGTTCCGCTTTCGCCCGACGGGCCGCCGGGGTCGTGTTGCCTTCCGGGATCCTCCGGACCACCGGGGTCGTGTTGCCCTCCGGACCCTCCGGGCCACCGGGATCGTGCTGCCCTCCGGGACCCTCCAAACCACCGGAGTCGTCCTGCCCTCCGGAACCCTCCGGGCGACCGGAGTCTCCTGCCCGTCGAAGTCCCTCTGGCAGCCGGTTCGCCCTCGCCCACCAGGTTCCCTGGCCGCCGGTTCGCCCTCACCCGCCAGATTCCTCAGGCCGACGGAGTCCCCCCGGGCCCCTCACCCCGACAGAGTCTGAGTCCCCCCGGGCCCCTCACCCCGACAGAGTCTGAGTCCCCCCGGGCCCCTCACCCCGACGGGGTCGCCGCCCCCGGTTCCCCCACCGACGGAGTCGCCAGCCCCATCCCCCTGCCCCGAAGTGCCGCCACCCCAGGTCCCTCCCCGACGGAGTCACCCCCGGCCCCTCCCCCCCGACGGAGTCGCCCGTGGTGTGTGTCACGTTCCTTCGGGGTCAGTCCTTGATCAGGACGACCGCCGTGCCGTAGGCGCACACCTCCGTGCCGACGTCCGCGGCCTCAGTGACGTCGAAGCGGAACATCAGGACACCGTTGGCGCCGCGGGCGCGGGCCTGTTCGACCAGGCGCTCCATGGCCTGGTTCCGGGTCTGCACCAGTGTCTTGGTCAGCCCACGCAGTTCCCCGCCGACCAGCGACTTCAGCCCGGCGCCGAGCTGGCTGCCGATGTGCCGGGAACGCACGGTCAGTCCGAAGACCTCACCGATCACCTGGTCCACGCGGTAGCCGGGTACGTCGTTCGTCGTCACGACGAGTACCTCGGGCTCGGGTCCCTGCCCGCCGCCGTAGTCGTCCATGCCCATGACTCACAGCTTGGTCCCCCTCGGCGCACAGTGCATCCTGGAGGCACGGGTGGAACCTGGGACGGACACACAGCGTTGATAGCTTTGTCCGGCCGTACGGACGCCGAAGTTCTCAACACCCTTTCAGGAGCCAGGAATCGTGACGACGCTTGCCCTCGGACCGAGCTGGCTCGATCCGAACACCCTGCTCGACAACTTCGGCATCTGGGGCCTGCTCCTGATCGTCTTCGCGGAGTCCGGTCTGCTGATCGGGTTCTTCCTGCCGGGCGACTCCCTGCTCTTCACGGCCGGTCTGCTGATCACCTCCGGGCAGCTGGACTTCCCGCTGTGGGGCGCGGTCGTGCTCATCGTGATCGCCGCGATCGTGGGCGACCAGGTGGGCTATATGTTCGGCAAGAAGGTGGGCCCCTCGCTGTTCACCCGGCCGGACTCACGCTTCTTCAAACAGGAGAATGTGCACAAGGCGCACGAGTTCTTCGAGAAGCACGGCCCGAAGTCCCTGGTCCTGGCCCGCTTCGTGCCGATCGTGCGGACGTTCACCCCGATCATCGCGGGCGTCAGCGGGATGCGTTACCGCTCGTTCCTGATCTTCAACGTCGTCGGTGGCGTTCTCTGGGGCGCCGGTGTCACCTTGCTGGGCTCCTGGCTGGGCAATATCGCCTTCGTCAAGGAGAACATCGAGGCGATCCTGATCCTGATCGTCCTGATCTCCGTGCTGCCGATCGTCTTCGAGGTGCTGCGCGCCCGCCGGCAGAAGAAGAACAACCCCCAGCCGGCCGCCCAGCAGCAGGACCAGTACCAGCAGTCGCCGCAGCAGCCGTACCCCTACGCCCAGCAGCAGCCGCCGGCCATGGACGACGCCACGACCCAGCTCCGCCGTATCCCCCCGGGCCCCGGCACCCACCAGCCCCACGCCCCCCACACGCCGCAGGGCAACCAGGGACACCAGGGGCACCAGAACAACCCGGGACACCAGGGGCACCAGAACAACCCGGGACACCAGGGGCATCAGGGCAACCAGGGCTACCCGCAGCAGCAGCAGTACCCGCAGCAGCAGGGCTACGGCCAGCAGCAGGACCCGTACCACGCGGCGCCCCAGCCCCAGCAGCCGTACCCGCACCAGCAGCAGTACCCGCCGCAGCAGTACCCCCAGAACCAGCAGCCCCAGCAGCCCCAACCCCAGCCGGGGCAGTACCCCTACCACCAGGGCTGATCGCAGGCCGCAGGGGACCGCGGGCGCCCCGCCCACCCGGCGGGGCGCCCGCGCGCCTCAGAAGCCCCGGGTCCGCTTCGCCGCCCGGCGGCCCGCCGTCGCCGCGCCCGGTACCCGCAGCATCAGCCGGGACAGTTCCGCGCCCAGATTGACGCCGATGGCGATGGCCATGGCGAGGGCCGCCGCCTTCGTCAGGGAGGCCAGCCCATTGGTGATCTCGTTCTGGGCGATGGACAGCACACCGAAGTAGGTCGCGGAACCGGGCAGCAGGGGCCCGATCGCGGCGGTGGTGTACGGCAGCGCGGACGCGTACCGGTACCGGGACAGCAGCTGGCCGAACAGACCGACCAGCCCCGCCGCGATCGCCGTGGAGGCGACCGGCGAGAGATTCCCGGTGTAGTGCAGGGCGCCGTAGACGGACCAGGCGACCCCGCCGTTCAGGGTGACGGCGAGCACGGTGGACCGTTCCTGCTGGAGCAGGACCGCGAAGGTGAGGGAGAGCAGCATCGACGCGGCGATCTGGAGCCCCGGCCGCTGGGCGATGGTCAGCGCCGCGTCCGGGTTCAGCTCGGCGCCGAGCTGGACGCCGAAGTACAGCACCACCAGCACCCCGACCACGATCCCGACGAACAGGTACATGACCTCCAGGAGCCGGGCCGCGGCGGTGATGTAGAAGCCGGTCAGCCCGTCCTGCACGCCCGCCACCAGCGCCCGCCCCGGCAGCAGCGCGAACAGCCCACCGGTGATCACCGCGGAGGCCCGGACGTCGATATGGGCCATGGTCAGCGCGATCCCGACGGCGGCCGGGGGCATCGCCGCGACCACGAACTGATAGAACTCCGGCAGCCCCCGCCCGGCGCACCACCAGGCCAGCCGGTCGCCCAGCATCGCCCCGATCGCCGCCGCGAAGAACACCAGGACATCACCGCCGACCAGCACCGAGGCGGCCCCCGCCAGCAGTCCGCTGGCGGCGGTCAGCACCCAGGTCGGATAGGGGTGCCGGTTGCGGCGGATCTCGGCGAGGCGCCGGTACGCCTCCTCCAGCGAGAGATGGTTCTCGGGGTCGCTGAGATCGTCCACCAGCCGGAACACGGCGGCCAGCCGGGTGTAGTCGGTGGCCCGGCGCCGCACGGTCCGCGAGGCCGTCACCGGATCGTCGACCAGGGACGGCTGGTGCGAGATGGACAGCAGGGTGAAGGTGACGGTCGGCTCGCAGCGGTCCAGCCCGTAGGAGCGGCACACGGCGAACATCGCCGCCTCCACATCCTCCGCGCCCTCCCCGCCCGCGAGCAGCAGCTCGCCGATGCGCAGGGTCAGGTCGAGCACGCGGGGGACGGCCGGACCGGCGTCGTCCGCCTTGTGCACGGCCTCCGGAGCGGGCCGTTCCGCCACCGGCATGCGCAGCATGGTGCGCATCCGGTCCTGCCAGGGCGCGTCCTTCGTCAGACTCACCCTCGGCAGCCCGCCGGGCGGGGTGAACGCGGGCGGCGCCTGGCCGGCGACATAGGTGCTCGGCATGGTGAAGGCCGACCCCTCCGCCTCGACGGCCGACGCCGGTACGTCCAGCCCTTCCGGCACGGCGAACTCGGAGGTGGTCTCGGGCTCACCGCCCGCTCTCGCCACGTCCAGCCCCGCCGGAACCGAGAACTCGGACGTCACCTCCGGATCGAAAACGCCCCGTGCCTCGTCCGAATGCGGCTTACGGTGCTCCGCGTCCGTCACTTAAAGCAGCGCTCCCTGTACGACTGCGTCCCAACGGCCTCAGTATGCGCACAGACAAGCGAAAGGCCGCACGCGGGATGCGTACGGCCGTTCTCGGAAGGCTCGCTTCCGGGCCCCTCGAAGGGACCCCGACAAACTCCGGAAACCCCGAAAAGCTCCGGAAAAGTCCGGAAAACTTCAGGAACCCGAACGGTTCAGTGGCCGCCCTGCTCCTTGAAACGCTTGTACGACCGCTCGATCTCGGCCTCGGCGTCGGTGCGGCCCACCCAGTTGGCGCCCTCGACGGACTTGCCGGGCTCCAGGTCCTTGTAGACCTCGAAGAAGTGCTGGATCTCCAGGCGGTCGAACTCCGACACATGGTGGATGTCGCGCAGATGCTCCACCCGGGGGTCGGACGCCGGGACACACAGCAGCTTGTCGTCGCCGCCGGCCTCGTCGGTCATCCGGAACATGCCGATCGCGCGGCAGGTGATGAGACAGCCGGGGAAGGTCGGCTCCTCCAGGATGACGAGCGCGTCCAGCGGGTCGCCGTCCTCGCCGAGGGTGTTCTCGACGAAGCCGTAGTCGGCCGGGTAGCTGGTCGAGGTGAAGAGTCGGCGGTCCAGGCGGATACGACCGGTCTCGTGGTCCACCTCGTACTTGTTGCGCGAACCCTTCGGGATCTCGATCGTGACGTCGAACTCCACCGGTGGCTCCTCCATGATCAGCACGCAGTTGTGGTGGTTAAGTGTCCCTCACGCAGGTGTGTGATCGCGAAAGGGGCTGGTGGTCGTGCCCGAACAGGGTCGCTGGCGGGCGGGAGAGCGGGTGACACGGCTCGCGCGAGCCGTACCGCCGCGGCTCACGCGGGCGGCGGTGGCCGCGAGGCCCTACGCCACGCGCTGGGCCCATGCGGTGAAACCGCAGGTCAAACGGGTGACCACGGTGAAGACCTGGCAGTACACGACCGGCGCGGCGGCTCTCGGGCTCGCGCTGGCGGCCGGTGCGGTGACCGCCGCGGCGCCCTTCGACGCCACCGGCCAGCGCACGGCGGAGCGCGATACGGCCGCTGCGGAGCGGGATTCGGGTGGCGCAGATCACGGTCGTAATTCCGGTACGTCCGCCGGAGCACCCCGTCCGGCCCCCAGCGCGGCGTCCGTTCTGGAGGCCCTCGGGGTGTCCGCGGGCCCGGCCGGAGGGGTGAAGGCACCCCCGAACGGCGGCAAGTCCCTCGCCCAGGTTCTGGACCCGCTGTTCGAGGACGCCGGGCTGGGCGACCGCCGGGCCGCCTCGGTCGTCGATGTCACCACCGGCGAGCGGCTCTACGGGCAGAGCTCCGGCGAGGCGCTCACCCCGGCCTCCACCACGAAGATCGCGACCGCGGTCGCCGCGCTGGACGCGCTCGGCCCCGACCACCGCCTCACCACCCGGGCCGTCTTCGAGCCCGACACCGGCGAGGTCGTCCTCGTCGGCGGCGGCGACCCCACACTCACCGCCCGCGAGGACACCGACGGCCTGGCCGGCCTGCGCGCCCTCGCCGAGCGGACCGCGCGGCAACTGAAGAAACGTGGCACCACCGAGGTCACGCTCTCCTACGACACCACCCTCTACGCCGGGGACGCACGCCACCCGATCGGGGTCAACGACAACCTCGCCGAGGTCACCGCGCTCATGGCCGACGAGGCCCGCACCGACGACTCCACCAGCGGCCCCGCCCCCCGCCACACCGACCCGGCGGCCGAGGCCACCCGCTCCTTCGCGGGCTTCCTCAAGTCCCACGGCATCACCTCCGAGCCTCCCGGCCCCTCCAAGGCCACCGCCCGCGCCGAGACCCTGGCGACCGTGACCTCGCCCCCGCTGTCCACCCTGGTCGAGCGGATGCTGACCCACAGCGACAACGACATCGCCGAGGCCCTCGCCCGGCACACCGCCCTCGCCTCCGACCAGCGCGCCGACTTCAAGGGCGCCGGTACGGCGATCAGGTCCCGCCTGAAGAACCTCGGGCTGCCGGTCGAGGGCGCCGCCTTCAAGGACGGCAGCGGCCTGGCCCGCGCCGACCGGCTCACCGCCGATCTCCTCACCGCCCTGCTCGCCAAGGCCGCCGACCCCGACCTCCCCGCACTGCGCCCCGCCCTGACGGGCCTGCCGGTGGCGGGCTTCACCGGCACGCTCAGCTCCCGCTACACCGACGGCGCCGCCGGCGTCGTCCGCGCCAAGACGGGCACCCTGACCGGCGTCAACACCCTCGCCGGCACCGCGGTCACCCCGACCGGCCAGGTCCTGGCCTTCGCCTTCCTCGCCACCGACACCACCGACCCCGCAGCCGCCCAGACGGCCCTGGACAACACAGCAACGGCCCTGGCGACCTGCGCATGCCGCTAGCCCTCTCTCCGGACAGCCCGAAACCCGACCCGCACTGACCAAGACACGCCGCATCCCACCCCCCAAGGGGCGCGGGGAACTGCGCGACCGGCCACATCCCACCGCCACCGGACCACCGCCCGGAACCACCCCACCCCCCACAGCCTGCCCCCAGCGGCAGCGCTCACGTACCGTTGAGCGCATGACGCGCATCGGTGGTGCCGAGATGGTCGACTGGAATCTCGCGGTGGCGACCGCGACCCGGCTGGTACGGCCGGGCCCGGAGGTGAGCCGTGACGAGGCCCGCGCGGTCGTCGCGGAGCTCCGCCGCCATGCCAGAGCCTCCGAGGAACACGTCCGGGGCTTCACCCGGATGGGAACCGGGGAGATCCATGACACCCCCGTCCTGGTGGTCGACCGCCCCGGCTGGGTGCGGGCCAACGTCGCCGGGTTCCGGGAGATCCTGAAACCCCTCCTGGAGAAGATGCAGGAACGTCGCGGCAGCACCCCCGGCGGTGCCGTGCTCGGCGCGGTCGGCGGCAAGGTGACCGGCGTCGAACTGGGCATGCTGCTGTCCTTCCTGTCGTCCCGGGTGCTGGGCCAGTACGAGACCTTCGCCCCCGCGACCCGGGACCTTCCGGCCGGTGAGAAGAACGGCGGCCGGCTGCTGCTCGTCGCCCCGAACATCGTCCACGTGGAGCGCGAACTCGACGTGCAGCCGCACGACTTCCGGCTGTGGGTCTGTCTGCACGAGGAGACCCACCGGACCCAGTTCTCGGCCGTGCCCTGGCTGCGGGACCATCTGGAGGGCGAAATCCAGTCGTTCCTGGGGGAGACCGAGGTCGATCCCATGACCGTGCTGGAGCGGATCCGGGAGGCCGCGCAGTCGCTGGCGGGCGGGCGTCCGGAGGGCGAGGAGGACGACGGCGGGCGGTCCCTGGTGGAGATCGTGCAGACGCCGGGGCAGCGCGAGATCCTCGGCCGGCTGACCGCCGTGATGTCCCTCCTGGAGGGGCACGCCGACTTCGTGATGGACGGCGTCGGCCCGGCCGTCGTGCCGACCGTCGGGGAGATCCGGGAAAAGTTCCAGCAGCGCCGCGCCAAGGGCGCCTCCCGGCTCGACCTGGCCCTGCGCAAGCTGCTCGGCCTGGACGCCAAGTTGCGCCAGTACCGCGACGGCGAGCGGTTCGTGCGCGCGGTCGTCGAAGAGGTCGGTATGGACGGCTTCAACCGGGTGTGGACCTCCCCCAACACCCTGCCCACGAAGGTGGAGATCGCCAAACCGGCGGACTGGATCGCACGGGTGCACCGCAAGGCGGAGTCGTGAACCGCGGGGGTGCGTCGTGAATCCCGAGTGACGTGGTGAACCGGATCCGGCCGACGGCAGTCGAACGCCCCTGCAATCACCCGTCCGAGGGACCGTGAGGCCTGGGCAGGCGTGCAATGCTCGGGGAACCGCTCGGTTCTGTCACCATCTACACACTCTGAGTGACCGGACTCGGGCTCTCCCCCCGAAACATTCATGAAGGGAACCGGACATGGGTCCCCATCCTGCGGTCGCGGCGATACGCCTGGCGGTCCGCCGCGTCCTCCACGACATCCTCACCGAACACAGCAGCGTCCCCGACCCCACCGGCAGCGCGGCCGTCCCCCTGGCCGCCGGCCGCGTGGGCGCCGCCCCTGGGGGGCCCGCAGGCCGCACCGGTCTCGCCCCCGCCTACGACCGGCCGTACGAGCGACCGCCGTCCCCGCTCGTGCTCGTCGCCTGTTCTGGCGGCGCCGACTCCATGGCGCTCGCCTCCGCCCTCGCCTTCGAAGCCCCCCGCCTCGGTATCCGCGCCGGCGGCATCACCGTCGACCACGGACTCCAGCAGGGCTCCGCCGCGCGCGCCGAGGACGTCGTCCAGCGGCTGCGCGGACTCGACCTGGACCCCGTCGAGGCCACCGCCGTCACCATCGGCAGCGAGTCCGACACCCCCGCGCACGGCTCCGGCTACACCGGGGGCGGCGGACGCCGGGTCGGTCCCGAGGCGGCTGCCCGCGACGCCCGCTACGCCGCCCTCGACGCCGCCGCCGCACGCCATGGCGCCGCCGCCGTCCTGCTCGGGCACACCCGAGACGACCAGGCCGAGACCGTACTGCTGGGCCTCGCCCGGGGTTCCGGCATCCGCTCCCTGTCCGGGATGGCCGCGGTCTCGGGGGCCGACGGCCGTTACCGGCGTCCCTTCCTCCAACTCGACCGGCAGACCGTCCGCAAGGCGTGCATGGTCCAGTCCCTGCCCGTCTGGGACGACCCGCACAACGCGGACCCCGCCTACACCCGCTCCCGGCTGCGCCACGAGGGCCTGCCCGCCCTGGAGAAGGCGCTCGGCAAGGGCGTCGTCGAGGCGCTCGCCCGGACGGCCCAGCTGTCCCGGGACGACGCCGACGCCCTCGACGCCTGGGCCCGCCAGGCCGAGAGCGCCGTACGGGACTCCGCGGGGCTGCTGGAGTGCGCCAAGCTCTACGCCCTGCCGCCCGCCGTCCGCCGCCGGGTGCTGCGGCGCGCGGCGATCGAGGCGGGTGCCCCGGCGGGTTCGCTGTTCGCGCGCCACATCGAGGAAATGGACCGGCTGATCACCGGCTGGCGGGGCCAGGGGGCCATCAACCTGCCGGGCAAAGTCGTCGCCCAGCGGCAGGGTGGCAGACTGGTGATTCGGCAAGGCTGAATCGACACCCCTCCGGACCCTCTCCGGCGAGGGTCCCGGTCAGCCGGTGGGACGACCGAAAGTGATGTGGGTGGACGCGAAAGACATGGGTGCCGACCTCCAGCAGGTGCTCATCACCAAGGAAGAGATCGACGCCAAGCTCGCCGAGCTGGCCGCCAAGATCGATGCCGAGTACGCGGGCAAGGACCTGCTCCTCGTCGGTGTGCTCAAGGGCGCGGTGATGGTCATGGCCGACCTCGCGCGGGCGCTGTCCACCCCCGTCACCATGGACTGGATGGCGGTGTCCTCCTACGGGGCGGGCACCCAGTCCTCCGGTGTGGTGCGGATCCTCAAGGACCTCGACACGGACATCAAGGGCAAGCACGTCCTGATCGTCGAGGACATCATCGACTCCGGGCTGACGCTGTCCTGGCTGCTGTCCAACCTCGGCTCGCGCGAGCCCGAGTCGCTGAAGGTGTGCACCCTGCTGCGCAAGCCGGACGCGGCGAAGGTCGCCATCGACGTCGAATGGGTGGGCTTCGACATCCCCAATGAGTTCGTCGTCGGCTACGGCCTCGACTTCGCGGAGAAGTACCGCAACCTGCCGTTCGTCGGCACGCTAGCGCCCCACGTCTACGGCGGCTGAGGCCCCGGCGGCCGGGGCGGGCCGCCCCCTGGACCGTACGGGCGGCCGGTGCCGCTGATCCGTACGGACCAAGCCGGACCAAGGGGGACGAGGAGATCGGGAACCCCAGCGGGTTCCGCGCCGTTGGAGCATGCGTAGACGGGAATGCCAGCCGTCCCGTGCATCGTCGGGCGACAATGCTGGGGTACCGTCAGAAGAACTGTCTTATCAAACTCACTATGGCAGGAGGGACGGGGCGGCACCGCTCCGTGTGGATGGACGTGAAGCGATACTTCCGTGGGCCGGTCATGTGGATCGTGCTGGCCGTCCTTGCCGTGGTCGTGTTGATGCAGGTCGTCGGCTCGTCCGGCGGCTACAAGACGGTGGACACCGGCCAGGTGGTCCAGGCGATCAACGAGAACCGGGTCGAATCGGCCCAGCTGACCACCGGTGACGAGCAGACCGTCAAGGTCACGCTCAAGGACGGCCAGAGGATCGAGGGCAGCTCCAAGATCCAGGCCAGCTACATTGGCGACCAGGGCGTCACCATCGCCAATACGCTGCAGACGAAGTACCAGGACAACCAGATTCCGGACGGCTACACCGTTTCGCCGTCCAAGCAGAACCCGTTCGTCGGCATTCTGCTCTCCCTGCTCCCCTTCGTGCTCATCGTCGTCGTCTTCCTGTTCCTGATGAATCAGATGCAGGGCGGCGGCTCCCGGGTGATGAACTTCGGGAAGTCGAAGGCCAAGCTCATCACCAAGGACACGCCGAAGACGACCTTCGCGGACGTCGCCGGTTCGGACGAGGCGGTCGAGGAGCTCCACGAGATCAAGGAGTTCCTCCAGGAGCCCGCCAAGTTCCAGGCCGTGGGCGCCAAGATCCCCAAGGGCGTCCTGCTCTACGGGCCTCCCGGAACCGGCAAGACGCTCCTCGCGCGCGCCGTGGCCGGCGAGGCGGGCGTGCCCTTCTACTCGATCTCCGGTTCCGACTTCGTCGAGATGTTCGTCGGTGTCGGTGCCTCCCGGGTCCGTGACCTCTTCGAGCAGGCCAAGGCGAACGCCCCGGCGATCGTCTTCGTCGACGAGATCGACGCGGTCGGCCGCCACCGCGGCGCCGGCCTCGGCGGTGGTCACGACGAGCGCGAGCAGACCCTCAACCAGCTGCTGGTCGAGATGGACGGCTTCGACGTCAAGGGCGGTGTGATCCTGATCGCCGCCACCAACCGGCCCGACATCCTGGACCCGGCGCTGCTGCGGCCCGGCCGCTTCGACCGCCAGATCGCGGTCGACCGCCCGGACATGCAGGGCCGTCTGGAGATCCTCAAGGTCCACCAGAAGGGCAAGCCGGTCGCCCCGGATGTCGATCTGTCCGCCGTCGCCCGCCGTACGCCGGGCTTCACGGGCGCCGACCTGTCGAACGTGCTGAACGAAGCGGCGCTCCTGACGGCGCGCAGCGACAAGAAGCTGATCGACAACCACATGCTGGACGAGGCGATCGACCGGGTGGTCGCGGGCCCGCAGAAGCGGACCCGGATCATGTCGGACAAGGAGAAGAAGATCACCGCGTACCACGAGGGCGGTCACGCCCTGGTCGCGGCGGCCTCACCGAACTCCGACCCGGTCCACAAGATCACCATCCTGTCCCGCGGCCGGGCCCTGGGCTACACCATGGTCCTGCCCGACGAGGACAAGTACTCCACCACCCGCAACGAGATGCTCGACCAGCTCGCCTACATGCTGGGCGGTCGCGCGGCCGAGGAACTGGTCTTCCACGACCCGACCACGGGCGCCGCCAACGACATCGAGAAGGCCACCACCACGGCGCGCGCGATGGTCACCCAGTACGGCATGACCGAGCGGCTCGGCGCCATCAAGTTCGGCGGCGACAACACCGAGCCCTTCCTCGGACGTGAGATGGCTCACCAGCGCGACTACTCGGAAGAGGTCGCCGCGCTGGTGGACGAGGAAGTCAAGAAGCTGATCGAGAACGCGCACAACGAGGCGTGGGAGATCCTGGTCGAGAACCGGGACGTCCTGGACAACCTCGTGCTGGCGCTGCTGGAGAAGGAGACGCTGGGCAAGGAGGAGATCGCCGAGGTCTTCGCCACGATCGTCAAGCGTCCCCCGCGGCCAGCCTGGACCGGCTCCTCCCGCCGCACCCCGTCGACCCGTCCGCCGGTGCTCTCCCCCAAGGAGCTGGCCCTGACGAACGGCGCCAACGGAGCGACTCCGGCGATCACCACGGCGAAGGCGACCCCGGCCGAGCCCACGGCCCCGGTGGCCGAACCGGCACCCGAGGACCGTCCGGAGAGCTAGCGCCGACGGACACCGCAAGGTAGTACGGAGCGGAGGGCATCGGTCGACCCCTTGAGGGGGGTGGGCCGGTGCCCTCCGGTTTTTCTTGGGCTGCGGTTTGCTGCGGGGGTGCGGCTTGCCGGGGGGGTGGGGCTGACTGTGGGGTGTAGGGCCGGGCGGGGGCCGTTTCGCCGCCCCGCTTGGGGCGCCCTGGGCCCTTAGGGGTCCTTCGGCCCCATCCGGCCCGGAATGGATACCGCGCCCCCTGGGTTCTAGCCTGGGGTGCGGAATCTCCGTAGGCCCGCAGTTGAGGCGCGCGCCCCGCGCGACCCGTACAGGAACGAGGCACCCCATGACCGACGCCGTGACGCTGGACGGCGAGCGCCCCATAGGTGAGTTCGACGAGAAGCGTGCCGAGAACGCGGTGCGCGAACTCCTCATCGCGGTCGGCGAGGACCCCGACCGCGAGGGCCTCAGGGAGACGCCGGCGCGGGTGGCGCGGGCGTACAAGGAGATCTTCGCGGGGCTGTGGCAGCAGCCGCAGGATGTGCTGACCACGACGTTCGACCTCGGGCACGATGAGATGGTGCTCGTGAAGGACATCGAGGTGTACTCGACCTGTGAGCATCATCTGGTGCCGTTCCGGGGCGTCGCGCATGTCGGGTACATCCCGTCGACCAGCGGCAAGATCACGGGGCTGTCCAAGCTGGCCCGGCTGGTGGATGTCTACGCCCGCCGGCCGCAGGTGCAGGAACGGCTGACCACGCAGATCGCGGACTCGCTGATGGAGATCCTGGAGCCGCGGGGGGTGATCGTGGTCGTGGAGTGCGAGCACATGTGCATGTCGATGCGGGGGATCCGCAAGCCGGGCGCGAAGACCCTCACCTCGGCGGTGCGGGGGCAGTTGCGGGACGCGGCGACCCGGAACGAGGCGATGAGTCTGATCATGGCGCGGTGAGGGTGAGCAGGGCGCGATGAGTCTGAGCGTGGCGTGGTGAGTCTGGGCGTGGCGTGGTGAGGCGTTCCCGCATCTGTGGCCGGTGGGTGTCGCCGCGTCGGTGAGGGTGCGGTGGTGTCGGCGTCGCCGACGGGGGTCGTCCTCGGCGCGGCGGAGGCGTCAGGTCGTCGGGGCTGTGCCCGTCGTGTCGTGGTCGTCGTCGTCCGGGAGCTTGCAGACATGCTCCAGGAACAGGGCCGCCGCTATCACCGCGATGCCCGCCACGACCGAGAAACCGGCGTAGATCGCCTGGTCGCGGCGGGCCGGGACATCGAGAAGCTCCAGCAGGAAGACGCCCGTGCCGCCGTACATACCGGCGACCAGGGCGGCCACCAGGGCGCTGGCCTGGCCGAAGACGACGGCTCGGGCGGCCATCAGCGGGTCGACGCCCTTGGCGCCGGGCTCGCGCTCGCGCTGGGCCTTGAGCCGGGTGCGCAGCGAGAGCGCCGTGGACAGCAGGACGACCGCGATCAGCGCCAGGACGATGGGGGCGGCCAGGGGCACACTGGGCAGCGTGCCCACCGAGTTCCACAGGCGGGCGGCTGCCCAGGACAGCACTCCGGCGACGACGAAAACGCCGATCAGCAGCCTGATGCGCAGCTCTCTCACGGTGTCCCTTCAGCTCCCCGGTCGATGGGCGGTCCGTCGACGCACGACCGCGCCGGGCGGGCCCCGCGGTCGTCTTGACCTTAACGACTATTCGGGCAGCCGTAGTTCCAGGTCGCCGCGGGCCGCCACGCCCTCCTGGCCCACACCGGCCAGCAGATCGGCGACCGGGCCCCGGCCGGGGAGCAGGGCCGCCGGGTCCACGTCGTGCCAGGGGGCGAGCACGAAGGCCCGTTCATGGGCGCGCGGGTGAGGGAGAGTGAGCTGCGGATCGTCGGACAGCACATCCGCGTACGACACGATGTCGACGTCCAGGGTGCGCGGGCCCCAGCGCTCGTCGCGGACCCGGTGGAACGCCTCCTCGACCGCGTGCGCCCGCTCCAGCAGGGAGGCGGGCGGGAGGGTGGTCTTCAGGACGATGACCGCGTTGAAGTAGGAGGGCTGGCTGCCGGGGTCGACGCCCCAGGGCTCGGTCTCGTACACCGGGGAGACCGCTTTGACGCGGACGCCCGGGGTGTCCTCCAGCGCGTCGATGGCGCCCTGGAGGGTCTCCAGGCGGTTGCCCAGGTTGGAGCCGAGGGCGATGACGGCTCTTCGCGGGTTCTGGAGGGTGGTGTCGGCGGCGTCGACCTGCTCGACGACGGAGGCGGGCACCGGCTGTACGGTCGGGTCGCTGTGACCCTCGGTGAATGCGGTCATACTCGGCTCCGGATGATGGTGACGGTCACATCGTCGAAGGGGACCGTGATCGGCGCGTCCGGTTTGTGGACACAGACCTCGACCTGCTGGACCGCCGCGTGCTTCAGACAGACCTGCGCGATGCGCTCGGCGAGCGTCTCGATGAGATGGACGGGCTCGCCCTCGACGACGGCGACGACCTCCTCGGCGACGATGCCGTAGTGGACGGTCTTCTCCAGGTCGTCGTCGGCCGCCGCCGGGCGCGTGTCCAGCCCCAGGACCAGGTCCACGAGGAAGGTCTGGCCCTCCTCGCGCTCCTTGGGGAACACCCCGTGGTGCCCGCGGGCCTTGAGGCCGCGCAGCGCGACACGATCCACGCGAATCACTCCTGCAATCGTCGGTGAGGGCCGGTCCGTACCGCGTGCGGGCGGACGGTCGGCCTCGAACGAATCTACCTGCGGGCACTGACAGTCCCGGGCCACGGGGGTCCGGGCGCGGGCCGCGTCCGGGGGATCCACCAGGTGAATCCCCCAGGGAACCCGGCCCCTCGGGGTCGGAAACCGCGCTTACCCGGTGGTACGTGATTCCAACCACCTTCCGGCCAGGGGTGACCCTTACGGGCTCCCCCGGCCGGGCCCTGGTCCGCCCCGTCAGGAGAGCGTGTCGTCCGGGGTGGGCGGTTCGTCCGTGTCGTCCTCGTCGGTCTCCGCCAGGACCGGGGAGGCGTGGTGGGACCAGAGCTTCCAGCCCTCGTCGGTGCGCCGGAACACATTCGTGGCCACCACCAACTGGCCCACCAGCGGGCCCAGCTCCCCGCCCTCCTCGGGCGCGGGGCCTCCGCTGAGGATGTTCTCGGTGCAGGTCACCAGCGCGGTGTCGCCGGTGACGGACACATGCACATCCGTCAGGAAGAACTGGATGTAATCGGTGTTCGCCATGATCAGCGCGTAGGAGCGCAGTACCTCGCCGCGTCCGGTGAGCGCATGCCAGCCCGGGTGCACGCAGGAGATCACCCCGGTGTCCGCCGGGTCGTGGTACTCCTCGTCGACGCCGAGGTCGGAGGGGCTGAGCCACTGCGCGGACACCGCCTCGAAATCGCCGCGCTCCAGCGCCTCGTAGTAGGCGGTGTTGGCGGCTTCCACCTGCTCGACGTCGATGTGGGGGGCGCTCACCTGTCTCCTTCGGTCGACCGAGCGTCGGGGGAGGGGGTGGGGGAGGAGAGGGGGGTGGAGGTGGAGGTTGTGGGGGTGGGGGGCCGGGCGGTCGATTTCGGTGTGCGGGCTTCGTCGGCGGTGCGGGACGCCGCCCCGCTGCGGGCCTCTTCCTTGGTGCGGGACGACTCCCCGCCGCGAGTCTCTTCCTCGGTGCGGGCCCGCTCCACCGCTTGGGCGACGCGTACGGCGTCGGCGGTGGCGCGTACCTCGTGGACGCGGACCGCCCACGCGCCCGCGTACGCGGCGAGCGCGGAGACGGCGGCCGTGGCCGCGTCGCGCTCGCGGGCGGGCGGGGGCGCGCTCCCGGGCCCGGCCAGGACCCGCCCCAGGAACCGCTTGCGGGAGGCGGCGACGAGGACCGGGTGACCGAGGGCGTTCAGCCGGTCGAGCCGGGCGAGCAGCGCGAGATCGTGCTCGGCCTGCTTGGAGAAGCCGAGACCGGGGTCGACGACGATCCGGTCGGGGGCGACACCGCCCTCCAGTACGGCCCGCACGCGCGCGTGCAGCTCGTCCGCGACCTCGGTGACGACATCGTCGTAGGAGCCCTGGACATTGCCGCCCGCCAGGAAGCCGCGCCAGTGCATGACGACGAAGGGCGCGCCCGCCGCGGCGACGGCCGGGATCATCGCGGGGTCGGCGAGGCCGCCGCTGACATCGTTGACGAGGACGGCACCGGCCGCGAGGGCCTGCTCGGCGACCGACGCGCGCATGGTGTCGACGGAGATCACCGCGCCCTCGGCGGCGAGGCCGCGGACCACCGGGACGACCCGGCGCAGCTCCTCGTCCTCGTCGACGCGGGTGGCGCCCGGCCGGGTGGACTCGCCGCCCACGTCGATCAGGTCGGCGCCCTCGGAGACCAGGTCGAGGCCGTGCTTGACGGCGGCCGTCGTGTCGAACCAGCGGCCTCCGTCGGAGAAGGAATCCGGGGTCACGTTCACGACCCCCATCACCGCGCAGCGGTCCCATGTGGGGAGTCCCGCGACGCTCCGGCGTCCGATCTGCTTGCTCATACGTTCAGCGTAGGCCCCTGGGCGGGGCGGATCGCCTGGCCACCGCGCGGGACGCGACGGCGGGGCCCGGGGCGGGGTGTGGGGCGGGGTGTGGCCGGGCGCGGTGGGGACGTGGTGGGGGTGCGGTCGGGGCGCGGCCGGGGTGCTATGCGGTCCGGACATCTCCTTCCGGTACGGCGTGGGCGCAGGGGCGGCGCAGGGGGAGCGGCAGGGCGGTCAGGGAGCCCTCGGCCCGCGGCAGGTCGGCGGAGGCGCGGTAGACGATGAAGTGGGGCTCCCAGCGGGGCCGGAACGTGGCGTTGGACCGGTACGGCGACTCGATCTGGAACCAGCGCGAGAGAGACACCGGCGGCCCGCGCCAGGCCCGCGGCACCGGACCGGCGCCGAGTCGCTCGCCACGGGCCGGCGCCGAGGGAAACATCGCGAAGTTCAGCGACACGCGCGAGATCCCGAACTTCGGCGCGGCGCGCAGGGCCGCCACGATCAGCAACTCGTTCAGCCCGGGGTCGGTGGTGCGGTCGCGGCGTATCAGATCCAGGGACACGCCGTCCGCACCCCAGGGAACGAAGTGCAGGACGGCCTTGAGGTCGCCATAGGGGCCCGGTTCCGCCGGTTCCGCCTCGGCACGGTGGGCGGTGGCGATCAGGCAGTCCCCGTCGGCGGGGTCGCCCACGTGGCCCGGCGCCATGGAGAAGCCGCGCTCGGTGGCGGTGCCCCGCCAGGCGCCGCCGCCCGGCGGATCCGGTCCAGCTCGGCCCCGCCGAGGTCACGCACGCGTCGTACCCGGGTCTCGTGACCGGCGCGCTCGACGCGGGTGACCATCTGGCGCATGGTGCGCGTCGCGCGGCCGGCGAGCGAGAAATCCGGGACGTCCACCACCGCCTCGTCGCCCAGTTCGAGCGCGTCCAGGCCGGTCTCCCGGGTCCACACCTCGCCGCCGGTCTCGGAGCAGCCCATGACGGCGGGCGTCCAGGAGTGGGCGCGGGCCACGTCCATGAAGCGCTCCATGGCGCCGGGCCATGCCTCCATGTCCCCGATCGGATCGCCGTCGGCGAGCATCACGCCGGAGACCACGCGGTAGGTGACGGCCGCCTTGCCGCTGGGCGAGAACACCACCGCCTTGTCGCGGCGCAGCGCGCAGTGGCCGAGCGGGTCCCGGCCGCCGTGCCGCTCCAGCAGGGCGCGCAGCCGCCGCTCGTCGTCCTCGCTGAGCCGCGCGGCCGGGTGCTCGGGGCGCAGGGCGAGACAGACGGTGGTGACGGCGGTCAGCAGGCCCAGCGCGGCCAGGGAGGCGGCCACCGTCCAGGACGTGCCGCCCCGGTAGTCGACCGGGCCCTCGACGCCGAGCAGGCCGTACAGGACGTGGGTCAGCCGGGCCGCCCAGCTCGGGTCGCCCACCATGGGGCCGTGGTGGACGCTGACGATGACCAGGCCGAGGGCGAGCGAACCGGCCCCCATGAGCACGAAGTTGGCCAGCGCGCGCCAGCGGCTGCGCGGGTCGGGCAGGGCGGCGAAACGGTCCCGGTGGCGCAGCAGCACCCACAGCAGGGCCAGTGAGAGCACCACGCCGATGAGCGAGTGGCGGTAGGCGAACTGGGCCAGGGCGCCCGCCGGGAGCAGGGCCACCGCCGCCCGCCAGGCCCGCCGTTTGCCGCGCCGCAGCCCGCGCGTGAGGAGCAGCAGCAGGACGCCCGCGCTGAGCGACAGGGCCGCCGCGAACGGGCCCAGCGCGCCGGGCACCACCTCGGCGAGGGCGTGCGTACGGCTGTGCCGGAAGCGGGGGAACACACCCGCGGCGACGCCCAGCAGGCCCACCAGCGTGCAGGCCCCGGCGACGAGGGCGGGCACCGACCGGGGGCGCGGACCGCGCAGCAGCCGCCGCACCCTTCCCGCCCGTGCCGGAGCCGTGCCTGACATTTCCCCACCTTCCGTGACAGCCATCGCATCCCGCTGTTCCGAGAGAGACCCCGTGGGCGGCCCCGATTCGGGCATCCGGCCACATTGCGCCCTCTAGGACGGTGAGCCGGGGGGAGAGGTTCACTCCATCGTCCAAAGGTGGTTCAAAGCCCGTGAAAAGTCAGGGAACGCCCTAGGGGTGGCGGTCTATCGGGCGGGGGTGTGTGAGGTGATCGCGGGGGAGGGGGCGGTAATGGGGAAGGGGAATGCGGGGTCTCTTCCGGGAAGCGTCCGGGCTTCGCGTCCGGGTTTGCGTCGGGGCTTTGCGTCCGGGCTTCGCGGTAAGGCTTTGCGTCGGGGCTTCGTGTCAGGGCCTCTCCGAGGGATCTCCGGGGGATCTCCTGGGGTTCTCCCCGGGTTCTCCGGGGCAACTGCGGGGCATCTCCGGTCGGCCTGCGCGGGTGGCATCCGCCGGCTATCCCGGGGTGGCATCCGTGCGGGATCTCCGGGGGCCCTGAGGACGATCTCGGAGTCTCTTGAGGGCGATCTCCGGGTCCCTTGAGCGCGATCTCGGGGGCCCTTGAGGGCGACTTCGCGCCGACTTCGCCCGGACTTCGCACTCACTTCGCCTCGGCCTTCGCCGGGCGGCTTCGCCATGGCCTTCGTTGCGCCCATCGCAGTGCCGTTCGCTGCGCTGTTCGTCGTGCTCTTCGTGGCGCTCTTCCGCGTGCTCTTCTCGGCGGGGGGCGGGCAGCGCCATGGTGGGGAACTCCGGCGCCGCGTGGGGCAATGGGCGGCTTCCAGGGGGCCCTACCCAGGGGGGCGTTCGCCGTGCGTGCCCGGCGTGTCGCGGTCGGCGGGCGAGGGGTGAGGGGGAGGGGCAGTGGGCGGCGGGAGGAGGGGAGATGGGCCGGTTACGGGGGTGGAGTGGGGCTGGTTGCAGGGGTGGGGGCGAGCCGGTTACAGGGGCGAGTGGGGTCGGTAAGGGAGGCGGTACGGGATCGGCGGCGGGGTCAAATGGCCTTCGGATCAAGAGGATTCGTATTCCCCTTGACGGCTATTGCGGCATCGCCCGGAAGTTGATCATGCGGAGATCGCGGGGAACTCCGGTACGGCTCCGCGCGCCGATACCGAATCGAAACCGAGTGAACGGTTCGGGGTGGCTGTGTTTTTACGGCCCGGCGCACCACGATTCCCCTACGCGCGGTAAGTTTCTGGCCATGCCACGTGGACGTCACCGCCATTCACCGCCCCTGCACCGGCTGCTGCCCCCGTCCGCAATCGCAGGCGTCGCCGTGGTCTGCGCGGTGGGCCCCTGGGTGTTCTCCGAGACCGCGGTGCTCCGCGCGCTGGCCGGGGCCGCCGCCTTGACCGCTGTCGCGGGGGCGATCGTCATGCGCCGCTGGGACACCCAGGCGGGCAAGCAGGTGGCCGACCTCGCGCGCGTGCGGGTGAGCGAGGAGTGGCGTCATGAGGAACGCGTCGCCGAACTGGAGGCCGACCTCGACGAGTCGCGCGAGCTGCGCGGCAAGCTGGAGCAGCGGCTGCGCGCCAAGCGGGCCGAACTCGCGGGCCTGCGCAATGAACACGCTGCCCTGCTGCGGCGGTACGCCACCGCGGAGACCGAGCGTGCGACCGCCCTGGAGGGCCGCCGCCTGCTGGAGATAGAGGCCGGGGAACCGGCGAACGCGCTGCCGCCGGGGGAGTCGGCGGAGTCCGCCGAGGGCTCTGGGGGCAGCGGAGGCAGCGGAGGTAGCGGGGGCTCCGAGGACGCCGGGAACGGCGGCGAGTCCACCGCCGCCGTGTCCGACACGCCGGCGCTCTTCTCGCCCGAGGGCTCGCAACTGTTCCTCCGCGCGCGTGAGGCCCTCGTACGGCTGGAGAAGCGCGAGCAGGGGATGGGCTCCCAGGAGGCGCTGGAGGCGCCTGAGGGGTCGGAGGGGCCTGAGGGGTCGGAGAAGGGCGCCGGGGGCGGGCAGGAGGAGTCCGAGGCGTCCGTGGCCACCGAGCAATCCCTGGCGTCTGTGGCCACCGAGCAGTCCGTCGCGGCTGCGGCGGCCGAGGAGTCCGTGGCGGCTGCTGCGGCTGCGGCGAACGACGGTGAAGCGGTCGTCCAGGAGGGCACTGCGGAGCAGGCCGGCACCAGCCGCGAGCAGGCCGACACCGCCCCGGAGAAGGCCGCCGCCTCCGACCATGACCCCGACCCCGATTCCACCGACCCCGACCCCGACCCGAACGGCAGGGGTCCCGGTGAGCCCGAGGACGCGGCCGACGAGGCTCCGGAGTCCGGGGCCGGGCCCCAGGGCGCCGGTACGGACAGCTCCGTGGCCGTTGCGGACGGCGCGGACCTGCCCGCCGTGACCACCCCGGAGCCCGCGCGGGCCGCCGCCGTACCCGCGCGGGGCGGGGACCGCGCCGGATCCTCGCCCGCACCGGTCGCCGACGGCGGGGCCGGGGCGGCTCAGGAGGGCGAGGCGCAGGGGAAGCCCGAGGCGGCCGACGCGCGCGAGCACGCGGTAGCCACGCCCACGACCCATACCCAGAGCGACGCCGCCGGGGCCGCCGAGACCCGGCCCGTCGGACCCCTTCCGGTGCACCAGCCCGCCGGGCACTTCACCGTCCCCACCGCCGTGGCCGTCGTACCGCCCGCTCCGGCCCGGCGGCCGTCCGTGGAGGGCGGGTTCGACTTCTTCGGCACGCAGCAGCCGGAGGGTGTGGAAGGCGCGGAGAGCGCCGTGCAGGACGAGGATCTGGCCGATGTCGTCGGCCAGGAGGCGCTGGACGCGCAGCGGCTGCGGGCGCAGGCCGAGGACGGGCCGGAGCGGGCCCGGGAGCGCGCGGACGGCGAGGACGGTCCCGTCGTCGACCTGACCGCGCACGACGAGACCGAGCAGATCGACGTCCAGGGGCTGCGCAGCGCGGTGTCCTGACCCCCCCCGTCCGCGACGGAGAGCCCGGTGTGCCGTGCGCACGCCGGGCTCTCGGCGTTCCGGGTGGCGGAGCGCGGGTGGGACTCAGGCCATCCAGCGGTCGGGGCGGGCGTCGCGGCGGCCGGTGCGGGAGCGTTCCGCCTGGGCGTGCAGCAGCAGCGCGGCCTCCTCGGCGTCCCTCAGACGCGTTGTCTCGACCTGGTTGGCCCCCGTGTCCACATGGACGTCCGCGACGCCCCACAGGCGCCCCCAGGGGCCTTGCGTGACGCGTACGCTCTGGACCTTCGCGTGGGGGACGAGGGCGAGCCGGCGGCTCACCAGGCCCTGGCGGGTGGCGAAGACCGTGTCGGTGATCGCCAGCCCGTGGCCGCGCCACCACACCGGCACGCACCAGCGCGCCCGGCGCGGCGGACGGCTGAGCGCGTCCGGCGCGGGGACCGTCACCCCCGGCAGCACCCGCGCGATGACCGACTCCGCGACCTCGCGCGGCGCCACCGGCAGCAGCAGCGAGTTGTCCGAACCGGCCACGGCCAGTTCCACCTTGACCCAGCCGCGCCGCCGCCACAGCCACGGCTCGACGATCCGCACCGTCTGCACCCGCCCCGGCGGCACCGTCTCGTGCGCCCGGTCCAGCAGCCCGTGGTCGATGCGCAGCCCGTCCGGCGACTCGGCGAGCGTCCAGTCGTACTCGCTCACGAACCGTCCCACGCTGCTCGCGCCCGCCGCGCCGATCAGCGGCAGACCGGTCGCGATCACCGTCCACAGGCTGTGGGTGAAGAACCACAGCACCGGCGGTACGACGGCGGCGGCGACCAGCGTGGCCCAGGTCGCGCCGGTCAGGAGCAGGGAGATCGCCAGGTCCCGCGCGGGCACCCGCAGCAGTTGCCGCGCCGGTGCCTCGCCGACCTCGTGCGCGGTCTCCGGCGCGAAACCGGCCGCGCGGGCGAGCAGTTCGGCCCGTAGCGCGCGGGCCTCTCCCTCGCCGAGGAAGGCGAGTTCGTCCTTCTTGTCGGCCCCTATGACATCGAGCCGCAGCTTGGAGACACCCGCCACGCGCGCGAGGAGCGGCTGGGTGATGTCGATCGCCTGGATGCGTTCCAGCCGGATGTGCGCGGTACGGCGGAACAACAGGCCGGTACGGATGCGCAGTTCCGAGTCCGTCACCGCGAAGTGGGTGAACCACCAGGTGAGGAAGCCGTACAGGGCGGCGGCCGGGATCACCACCGCGAGGGCGATCACCAGGGTGGTCGTCGTCAGCCGGGTCAGCTGGCGCTGCGCCTGGTCCGGGTCGTGCAGCGCCCAGCCGATGACCACGGCGATCGGCGCCCAGGCGCGACGGAGGGGGGTGATGGGGTGCAGGCGGCGCTCGGGGTGGGGGGTTGCCTTGGTCTTGGTCGTGGCCTTGGGCTTGGTGTCGCGGTCGGTTGTGTCCGGCGCGGTCATGGTCTCGGGGTTGCTGGTGTCCGGCGCGGTCTTGGTCTCGGGGTTGCTGGTGTGCGGCGCGGTCTTGGTCTCGGGGTCGGTTGTGTGCGGCGCGGTCTTGGTCTCGGGGTCGGTTGTGTGCGGCGCGGTCATGGTCTTGCGGCCGGTCTCGTCCGCCGCGGTCTTGGTTCTGCGGGTTGTCGAGTCCGTCGCCGTCGTCCTGGTCCTGCGGTCCGTTCCGTCCGGCGTTTCTCCGGCGTGCGGGTCCGTCCTGTCCGTCGCCGTGCCGGTCCTCTGGTCCGTCCCGTCCGCCGTACGGGCCCCTTGGCCGGTGACATCCGTCGTGCCGGTCTCCCGGCCCGTCGCATCCGGCGTGCCCGTCCCGCGCGCGGGTACCGCCCCCGGAACCTCGAAGGCATCTGGAGCAGCCCCCAACGCCCCCGGAGCCCCCAATGCCCCTGGAGCCTCGAACGCCTCCGAAGCCTCAAGCACCCCGGGATCCTCGAACGCCCCCGGAGCCTCAAATACCTCAGGAACCCTGGTCGCCTCCGGAGCCCCGACCACCCCCGGAGCCGCCGTCGCCCCCATCGTCGTCTCCCCGCCGGGCCCCGCGTGGCCGCCGCCGTCCGCCCCCGGCGTCGTCACAACCCCGCCGATCGGGCCTGGCCCAGTTCGGTGAGGCGGTCGCGCAGCCGCTCGGCCTCGGCCGGGTCCAGGCCGGGGATCCGGGCGTCGGACGCCGCGGCGGCCGTGTGCAGCTGCACGCTCGCCAGCCCGAAATGCCGCTCCACGGGCCCGGAGGTGACCTCCACGAGCTGCATCCGCCCGTACGGCACCACCGTCGTCTCACGCCACAGCACGCCCCGGCTGATCAGCAGGTCGTCGGAGCGCTCCGTGTAGCGCCAGGACCGCCAGTTGCGCTCCAGCATCACCCAGCCCCAGACCATCAGCGCCAGCGGAAGCAGGGCGAAGGCCGCCCACGCGGGGCCCGCCAGCAGCCCTGGCAGCAGCCCGGCCGCCAGCGTCAGCAGGCCCAGCCAGATCACCAGCAGCAGCCGCCGCATCCGCAGCAGTCCGGGCGGCAGCCCGGTCCACACCGGCTCGGCCCGCGCCGTTCCCGCGCTCGGCGGGCTCCCCGTCTCCATACCGCCAGCCTACGTAGGCCAGACTGTCGCCATGACTCCTACGACGGAGACCATGGTCGGGATCGGCGGCGCCGCGGAGAGCACCGACATGGTGCTCAACATCGGACCGCAGCATCCGTCCACGCACGGAGTGCTCCGGCTGAAGCTGGTCCTCGACGGGGAGCGCATCCAGCGCGCGGAGCCGGTGGTCGGCTATATGCACCGCGGCGCCGAGAAGCTCTTCGAGGCGCGCGACTACCGCCAGATCATCATGCTGGCCAACCGCCACGACTGGCTCTCCGCGTTCTCCAACGAGCTGGGCGTGGTCCTCGCCGTCGAACGCATGCTCGGGATGGAGGTGCCCGTCCGCGCGGTGTGGACCCGCACCCTGCTCGCCGAGCTGAACCGGGTCCTCAACCATCTGATGTTCCTCGGCTCCTACCCCCTGGAGCTGGGCGGCATCACCCCGGTCTTCTACGCGTTCCGCGAACGCGAGGTCCTCCAGAACGTCATGGAGGAGGTCTCCGGCGGCCGGATGCACTACATGTTCAACCGCGTGGGCGGGCTCAAGGAGGACATGCCCGCCGGATGGGCCTCCCGCGCGCGGGAGGCCGTCGCCGGGGTGCGCTCGCGCATGGACCGCTTCGACGATCTGGTCCTGGGCAACGAGATCTTCCGGGGCCGCACCCGCGCGGTCGGGACCCTCGCCCCGGAGACCGCGCAGGCGTACGGCGTGAGCGGGCCCATCGCGCGGGCCTCGGGCCTCGACCTTGATCTGCGCCGCGACGAGCCGTATCTCGCGTACGGCGACCTCCAGGACGTCCTTCGGGTCGTGACCCGCGCGGAGGGCGACTGCCTCGCCCGCTTCGAGTGTCTGCTCGACCAGACGCACAACGCCCTCGACCTCGCCGACGCCTGTCTGGACCGGCTCGGCGACCTCCCGCCCGGCCCCGTCAACCAGCGGCTGCCGAAGGTCCTCAAGGCGCCCGAGGGGCACACCTACGCCTGGACCGAGAACCCGCTCGGCATCAACGGCTACTACCTCGTCAGCAAGGGCGAGAAGACCCCGTACCGGCTCAAGCTGCGCTCGGCGTCGTACAACAACATCCAGGCCCTCACCGAACTGCTGCCGGGCACCCTGGTGGCGGACATGGTGGCCATCCTGGGGTCGATGTTCTTCGTCGTCGGGGACATCGACAAGTAGGTCACCGGGGTGCTAGCCGGCCTCCGCCAGCGGGTCGCCGGCATCCCCCACCGGCGTCACCAGCCAGCCGAAGTCCCCGAGGCCGCCCTCGGCGGTCAGTTCCGCGGCCTCTCCGGCGCCCGCCAGGGCCCGTAGGTAGGCCGCGGGGTCCGTGGTCGCCAGGGCGAGCGGGGGACGCTCCCCGGTGACGCCCAGCGCGCGCAGGGCGGCCCGCTGGCTGAGCACCCGCCCCTGGTGCCCGGTAGCGGTACGCGCGTGGGCCGCGCACGCGTCCAGCGCCACATGGGCCGTGACATCGCACGACCCGTCCGGTACGGGCGCCGTCCCGCGGCCCGCGCGGAAGCCGGTGAGGGTGCCGTAGGGCGGGCGGGTGGCCTCGGTGTGCGCGTAGTCCACCGCTACGGCTGCCCCGCGCGCGAGGCTCGCCACGGCGTCCGCCCAGGCCGTGTCCCGGGGCAGCCCGATCTCCGCGCGCCGCCCCTCGGCGGCCGGCAGCGGCCACCACCGCGCCAGCCACGCCGCGTCCACCCCGCGCACCGGACCGCCGAGCCGCTCGGTCCCGCCCTCGTCGACGAGGACCAGCCGGGCCACGCCCGAGCCGTCGACCTCGGCGACGTCCACAGGCACGTTGTCCAGCCACTCGTTGGCGAACAGCAGCCCCGTCACCCCGCGCGGCGGCTCGTGGCGCCATTCGATCCGGGGATCGAGGCCCTGGGGACGGGCGGCGATCTCGACGCCGTACGCGCGCGTACGGGCCGCCACCTCCGGGGGCAGCGCGGCCAGCACCCCGGTGACCAGCTCGCCCCGGCCCGCCCCCATGTCGACGAAGTCCAGCACCTCGGGACGGCCCAGGGCCTCGTCCAGGCGGCCCAGGAGCCGTGCCACCGCCCCCGCGAACAGCGGCGAGGCGTGCACCGACGTACGGAAGTGCCCGGCGGGGCCGGGGCCCTCAGGGCGGCGGTAGAAGCCGTGCGGGCCGTACAGGGCCTCCTGGGCGGCCTCCCGCCAGCCGCGCACGCGGGGCGGCGCTTCCGGGGCGGGGGAGGAGAGGGCCGGGGCGGAAGGAGCCGCCAAGGCGGAAGCGGAAGGGGCCGGGGCCGGGGCGCCAGAGCCGGAGGGGCCGGAAGGGCCAGAGGGGCCGGAAGGGCCAGAGGGGCCGGAGAGGGGTACGGAATCGGCCGTATCGGCGCCCCGCGTGTCGTCCGTCACGTCCTCAGGCTATGCGCACCGGTGAGTGTGGCCTCCACCTTGGGGAGTATGCGGACGCGGTACGGATCGACCCTTCGGTTGACCCGGGCACACATCTCGTTTCCCTACGCTGGGTTACGTGCAGCGTCTCTACGACTTCATCCGCAGACACCCGACATGGGTCGACGGCTTCTGGGCCCTCGTACTGGTCGGTATCTCCGTGATGAGCTCGGTGGCCACCCAGCCCGAGACGGGGACCGACGCACCCTGGCTGATCATCCCCGTCGCGCTGCTGCTCGGCCTCGTGGTCACCCTGCGCCGAAGGCTGCCGGAGCAGATGCTGATCCTCGCCGTCGTCATCGGTGTGGCCCAGCTGGCGCTGGACGTGTCGACCTCGGTCGCCGACTTCGCCATGCTGGTGATCGTCTACACGGTCGCGGCCAACGGCGCGCGCTGGGCGTCCCGGTTCGCGCTGATCGGCGGTCTGTGCGCGGCGCCGATCGCGCAGGCCCGCTGGCCGATGGCCGAGGCCAGCCCGGCGGGCAATGTGGCGGTGGCCGTGCTCCAGACGGTGCCGTTCGCGCTGGCCTGGGTGCTCGGCGACTCGCTGCGCACCCGCCGCGCCTACTTCGCCCAGCTGGAGGAGCGCGCCGCGCGGCTGGAGAAGGAGCGCGAGGCCCAGGCCAAGGTCGCCGTCGCCGCCGAGCGCGCCCGTATCGCGCGCGAGCTGCACGACGTGGTGGCGCACAACGTGTCCGTGATGGTGGTCCAGGCCGACGGCGCCGCCTATGTCCTGGACGCCGCGCCCGACCAGGCCAAGAAGGCCCTGGAGACCATCTCCTCCACCGGCCGCCAGGCCCTCGCCGAGATGCGCCGCCTGCTCGGCGTCCTGCGCACCGGGGAGCACCAGGAGAGCGGCGAGTACGTGCCCCAGCCGGACGTCCAGCAGATCGAGGACCTGGTGGAGCAGTGCCGTACGGCGGGACTGCCCGTCGACTTCAAGGTCGAGGGCACGCCCCGCCCGCTGCCCAGCGGCGTCGAGCTGACCGCCTACCGGATCGTCCAGGAGGCGCTGACCAACACGCGCAAGCACGGCGGGCCCAACGCGGGGGCGAGCGTCCGCCTGGTCTACTTCGACGACGGCCTCGGCCTGCTCGTCGAGGACGACGGCAAGGGCGCCCCGCACGAGCTGTACGAGGAGGGCGGCGCCGACGGACAGGGGCACGGCCTGATCGGTATGCGCGAGCGCATCGGCATGGTCGGCGGCACCCTGGACGCCGGTCCCCGGCCCGGCGGAGGATTCCGCATCAGCGCCCTGCTCCCGCTCAAGGCGGCGCACTGAGGCCCTTGTGTGTGAGATTGATTCGTAAGACCGCTTGACGAACCCCATGGCAGTGCCGCCCCACCCGGCCGAAGGAAACGGAAGAGCCCGATGACGATCCGAGTGATGCTCGTCGACGATCAGGTGCTGCTGCGCACCGGATTCCGGATGGTGCTCGCCGCGCAGCCGGACATGGAGGTCGTCGCGGAGGCGGGGGACGGCGTCGAGGCCCTCCAGGTGCTGAGCGGCACGGCCGTGGACGTCGTCCTCATGGACGTCCGGATGCCGAAGCTGGACGGTGTCGAGACGACCCGCCGGATCTGCTCCGACCCCAATCCGCCCAAGGTGCTCATACTGACCACCTTCGACCTCGACGAGTACGCCTTCTCCGGCCTCAAGGCGGGCGCCTCCGGCTTCATGCTCAAGGACGTGCCGCCGGGCGAGCTGCTGGCCGCGATCCGCTCCGTGCACAGCGGCGACGCCGTGGTGGCCCCGTCGACCACTCGCCGGCTCCTGGACCGGTTCGCGCCGATGCTGCCCAGCACCGGCAAGCAGCCCGAGCACAAGGAGCTGGGGCGGCTCACCGGCCGTGAGCGCGAGGTGATGGTGCTGGTCGCGCAAGGGCTCTCCAACGGGGAGATCGCCGCGCGGCTGGTGCTGTCCGAGGCGACCGTGAAGACCCATGTCGGGCGCATCCTCACCAAGCTGGGGCTGCGGGACCGGGTGCAGGTGGTGGTCCTGGCGTACGAGACGGGGCTGGTGCGGGCCGGGGGACAGGGCTGATCCCGTTCTCCGGGCTTGATCCGGTTCTCCGGGCTGATCCGGTTCCTCCGGGCGGGTCCGGTTCTCCGGGCGGATCCGGTGATCGGCGGGCTCACCGCGGGGAGTGGGCGGCCCGGCCTGACGGGGACATGGCTGACCGCCGCCCGGCGCGCCGGTAGGGTCTGCGCATGCTCCTGTGGATCAACGGCCCCTTCGGGGGCGGCAAGACACAGACCGCACACGAGATACGGCGCCGCCTGCCCGGCAGCGTGATCTGCGATCCCGAACTCCCCGGCTTCGGTCTGCGCCGTATGCTCCCGCCCGAGCTGCGCGGCGACTTCCAGGACCTCGCCGCCTGGCGCCAGGGTGTCGTCGAGGTGCTCGGCCTCACCCTCGCCAAGCACGAGGGCGTGGTGATCGCGCCCATGACGATCACCGACTCCGGCTACTTCACCGAGACCGTCGGACGGCTGCGCGACCTCGGCCACGACGTCCAGCACTTCACCCTGCTCGCCCGGCGCGAGACCGTGCTGAAGCGGCTGCGCGAACGCGGGCTCGGGCAGGTGATCCGGTTGGTCGCCGGGAAGAAGGCGGTGCCGGGCCGGGAGAGCTGGGCAGCGCGGCAGGTCGACCACTGTCTGGAACGCCTGGCCGAACCGGAGTTCGCCGAGCATCTGTGGACGGACGACACGACCGTCCCCAAGACCGCGGACCGGATCGCCGTCCTCGCGGGGCTGAAGCTGCGCCCCAACACGGAGGGCGCCCTGCGGACCAGGCTGCGTCAGGCGGGGGTCGGGGTGAAGCACATCCGGCTGGACTGAGGCCGGCCCGCGGGCTTGGGCCGTCCTGGAGGTGGCCTCAGGGCAGGGCGGGCCTCCAGGGGCAGGTAGGGGCCTTGGGGACCGGGCGTGGTTTCAGGGGCAGGTAGGGGTCTCAGGGATCGGGTGGGGTCTCCGGGACCGGGTGGGGCCTCAGGGACCGGGAGTGGTGCGCGTCGGCCGGGTACGACCGTGCGTGTCGGCCGGGCATGTCCGTGCGCGTCAGCCGGGCAGGGGACGTGCGGGTCAGCGGGCATGTCCGTGCGTGTCAGCTGGGAAGGGCTGGTGCGTCAGCTGGGCACGGGCGTGCGTGTCAGCCGGTCAGGGGACGTGCGGTCAGTCGGGCACGGGCGGGTGCGTCAGCCGGACACACCCGCCGGTCTCAGTGCCCGTTCCGTCGGGAGCCGCACCGGGGTCCTCGTCATCTGAGCACCCCTTCCAGGAAGTCGCTCCCCAGCCGGGCCACCACCGCCACGTCCAGCTGGTGCAGCACATAGCGGCCCCGGCGGCGGGTCGTCACCAGCCCGGCCTTCTTCAGCACGCCCAGGTGCCGGGATATCTCCGGCGCGGTCATGCCGTGGGCCTGCGCCAGCTCCGTCGTCGTGTACGCGCTGCGGGCCAGATGGCGGCAGATGCGCATCCGCACGGGGTGGGACAGGGCCGTCATCCGCAGGGCCAGCTCCTCCACCGAGGGCGGGCGGACCGGCTCCGGGGCGCTGACCGGGTAGTGCAGCAGGGGCTGCCAGCCATCGCGGTGCAGCACATTCAGATGCGGTCGGCCCAGGCTGGTCGGGACGAGCAGCAGCCGGCCGCTGGAGGCGATCCGGCCCTCGATCAGCTTGTCCACCACGACCTCGCCCGTCCGCTCGTCGAGCCGCACCGCCGGGGACACCGCCGCCAGCGCCTCGGCGAGGCCCTTGCGCCGCAGCAGCTCCGTCTTGTGCCGGGCGTCGGCCGCGAGCTGCGGGCGCAGCTTGCCCCAGATCCCGGCGAAGAACGCCTCGTCGCAGTCCTCCAGGAAGCGCCGCAGCCAGCCCCGGACACTGGGTGGGTCGTCCAGCAGCCGCTGGGTGAAGCGCAGCTGGCGCTGCCCGCGCGAGGCGGCCACCCCGAGCGCCCGCGCGTGTCCCTCGCGGCTCGCCAGGTAGTTCGGCGGCTGGAGGTCGTACTGGAGGGTGCAGGTGAACTCCAGCGCCGCGTCCACGAACTGCTCGTCCGTCAGCTTGTCCAGGAGGTCCAGCTCCTCGGCGAGCGTCGCGCCCGGCAGCACCTCGCCCGGGAGCCCGGCGGACGGCATGAACACATCGGAGTACGTCGACCGCCACAGGAAGTCCGCCTCGCACATACGGTCGGCCACATGCGGGTCCAGCCCCGCCGTCACCCCCGTGGCCCAGCCGCGCAGGCCCGGGTGGTGGCCCGGCTCGGCCAGCACATGCAGCGCCATGCACAGCTCGGCCAAGGGGGAGGGCACGACGGCGACCCCCTCCGGCCGCAGCCCCGTCATGTCGATGCGCACGCTCATCCCCCCATGGTGCACCCGACCACTGACAATGCCCCCGACCAGCGGGTTCGCCGAGGAACGAGAGGCGACGCCCGATTGACGAGGCTGGTCAATCGAGGCGACTTCCGGCGGCAGGGGAAGCAGCCTGGGAGGCCCCTGCGGCGGGGTCGTGGCGCTGATGGCACTTGCGGCGCTGGTGGCACTTGCGGCGGGCGCGGCACTCGTGGGCCCGGTCGGGGCGCGGGGCCCGGACCCCCTTGCGCTCCCGGTCCCCGGACCCCGGACCCCTCGCGCTCCCGGTCCCCGGACTCCTCGCAGTCCCGGCCCGCACCTCTCACGGAAAGGCGTACGAACGGCTATGAGCAGCACCCAGCAGTTCCTCCTCGACACCTACCGCGCCGCCCAGCACGGCGAGCCCATGCCGCCCGCGCCCGGCAGGCACGACGCGCGCGTGGTCCGCGAGATCCGTACCTACCGGCGGTTCCGCGCGGTCCTCGCCGGGCGCCCCGCCCAGGGCCTTCTGCGCCGGATCCGCACCGCTGCCGTCACGACGGCCTCGCGGCGCCACGGAGACGCCCGCTCCGCGTGCTGAGCGGGGAGTCCGCCGGTTCACAGCGCTAACCGCGCTCGGCGGCCTCCTCCCGCAGGATCGCCACGAACCCGGCGACCGCCGTCCGTACATCCGCCGGAGTCCACTCCAGCCCCTCCGCGCGGACCTCGATCTCGGTGACGGCGAGACCGGGTCCGGGCGCGTCCCAGGCGCGGCCGAAGAGCAGGGTGCGGGTCTCCTCGGCATGGCGTACGGCGGCCTCGGCGACGAGATCGGCGTCATAGGGCAGCCAGAGCTGGAACTCGTTGGTGTGCGGCACCTCGGGATGCACCCGGAACCAGGGCAGCCCCGCCGCCGTGAACCCCTCACGCAGCGCTGCGGCGATCACGCGCGCGTGCCGCACGTACTCCGGCAGCCGGGGCAGCTCCCGCTCCAGCCCGGCCAGCGCCGCGAGCACCGTCGGGAACTGCTGGAAGACCAGCCCGCCGTACCGGTGCCGCCAGCTCCTGGCCTGCTCCACGAACAGCGCCGGACCGGCCAGCGCGGCGCCGCCGAGGCCGTTGAGGGACTTGTAGAACGACACGTAGACGCTGTCCGCGAGGCCAGCGATCTCCGGCAGCGGGCGGCCGAAGTGCTCGGTCGTCTCCCACAGGCGCGCGCCGTCGAAATGCACCACCGCCTCGCGCTCCCGCGCCGCCTCGACGATCTCCGTCAGCTCGTCGAACGTGGGCAGGACGAAGCCGGCGTCCCGGAGCGGCAGCTCCAGCATCAGCGCCCCGAAAGGCTCCTCGAAGTCCCGTACCTCGGCGGCGGTCGGCAGCCGTGGCTCGCGGGTCAGCCGGACCGGGCGCAATCCGCTGACCTCGCTGAAGGCGTTGCGCTCATGCACCTCGGGATGGGCCAGCGCGTGCAGGGCGACGGTCCGGTCGCCGGTGCGGGCTGCCCAGCAGCGCAGGGCGATCTGCTGGGCCATCGTGCCGGTCGGGAAGAACGCGGCGGCCTCCGTGCCGAGCAGCCCGGCGACCTTCTCCTCCAGGGCGGCCACGATGCCGTTGCCGTACAGGTCGACGGGCTGGTCGAGGTCGTAGAGGTCCTCGACGTCGTCCAGGACCGTCAGCCGGTCGCGGAGCGAGCTGAGCACGGTGGAGCGTCCGAGGAGGCGCCGGGCGCCCCGCTGGGCCTGCCTGCGCCGCTCGAAGCGTCGGAGACGGCGGGCTTCGGCGGAGTCCGGGTCTGGTGCCGGGTCCGTGTTCGGGTCAGAGCCTGTGTCCGGGGCCGGGCCCGATTCCAAGCCCGACCCCGACCCCGACCCTCGCCCCCGCCCTGACCCCGGCTCCGACCCTGGCACCGACTTCAACCCCAACCCCAACCCTCGCCCCGGTCCGTCCCGATCGACCGGATCTCGATCCCCAGGGGCCCGCACACCCCGCACATCCCGCGCATCCCGCCCGGCGGCCTCAGCAGCCTCAGCGGCCCCGGTAGCGCCGTCCCGTCCCGTCGCGTCCCGCTCCCCATCGCTCATGCCCGGGATCATCTCCCGCCCCCCGCGCGCGGGCACCCGCTTTTGCGACGCCCCTCAGGCGTGCCTTAGACGCTTCTCAGGCGCCTCTCGGGCGCCCCTCCGGCGCGTCCGGCGCGTCGGGCCCGTCGCCGGTGCCCGCAGCCGCGCGGGTACCCACACCCTGTGGACAACCGGACGCCCCCGGAACCGATCGCGTTAACATGACGAGAAATCGTCCGGTACCCGGAGCGGACTGGAACGGGAAGGCCGCAGTCGCGTGAGTACAGTTCACCAGCCAGATCCCAGGGACCGCCCCGCGCGGCTCGCCGTAGGTGTGGTCGGCGCCGGGCGGGTGGGGCCCGCGCTGGCCCTGTCGCTGCAACTCGCCGGGCACCGCCCCGTCGCCGTCTCCGGGGTCTCCGACGCCTCCCGGCGCCGCGCCGCCGAACTGCTGCCGGACGTGCCCCTGGTGCCGCCCGCGGAGGTGCTCGGGCGAGCCGACCTGGTGCTGCTGACCGTGCCCGACGACGCCCTGCCCGGCCTGGTGTCCGGCCTCGCCGAGACCGGCGCCGTACGCCCCGGGCAGCTGCTGGTGCACACCTCCGGCCGGTACGGGGCGCGGGTCCTGGACCCCGCTCTGCGCGCGGGCGCGCTGCCGATCGCCCTGCACCCCGCGATGACCTTCACGGGCACACCGGTGGACGTCCAGCGCCTGGCGGGCTGCTCGTTCGGTGTCACCGCGCCCGATGAGCTGCGGATGGCCGCCGAGGCCCTCGTCATCGAGATGGGCGGCGAACCGGAGTGGATCACCGAGGAGAGCCGCCCGCTCTACCACGCGGCGCTCGCGCTGGGCGCCAATCACCTCGTCACCCTGGTCGCGCAGTCCATGGAGCTGCTGCGCGCCGCCGGGGTGGGGGCGCCGGACCGGATGCTCGGGCCGCTGCTGGGCGCCGCCCTGGACAACGCCCTGCGCTCCGGTGACGCGGCGCTGACCGGCCCGGTCGCGCGCGGGGACGCGGGTACGGTCGCCGCACACATCGGGGAACTGCGCCGGCACTCCCCGGCGACGGTCGCCGGGTATCTGGCGATGGCGCGGGCCACCGCGGACCGGGCGCTCGCCCAGGGGCTGCTGAAGCCGGAGCTGGCCGAGGACCTGCTCGGGGTGCTCGCCGAGGGGAGCCCCGGCGCCGAGGGCACCCGGGGTGCCGAAGGAGACGCCCGATGACCACCACCCTGATCCGGACCGCCGCCGAACTCGACGCCCGCGCGCGTACGGGGCGCCGCGCGGTCGCGATGACCATGGGCGCCCTGCACGAGGGCCACGCCGCCCTGATCCGCTCCGCGCGGGCGGCGGCCGGGCCGGACGGCGAGGTCGTGGTGACCGTCTTCGTCAACCCGCTCCAGTTCGGCGCGGACGAGGACCTGGACCGCTATCCGCGCACCCTGGAGGCCGATCTCAAGGTCGCCGAGCAGGCGGGCGCGGACGTGGTCCTCGCGCCGGGCGTGGACGAGGTCTACCCGGGCGGCGCGCCGCAGGTGCGGATCAGCGCGGGCCCCATGGGGGCGCGTCTGGAGGGCGCCGCACGTCCCGGGCACTTCGACGGGATGCTCACCGTCGTCGCCAAGCTGCTCCATCTCACCCGCCCGGACGTGGCGCTGTTCGGGCAGAAGGACGCCCAGCAGCTCGCCCTGATCCGCCGCATGGTGCGGGATCTGGACTTCGGGGTGGACATCCGCGCGGTGCCCACCGTCCGCGAGGAGGACGGGCTCGCCCTGTCCAGCCGCAACCGCTTCCTGTCGGACCGGGAGCGGCGTACGGCGCTGGCGCTGTCCCAGGCGCTGTTCGCGGGCGCCGACCGGCACGCGGCGCAGGAGGCGCTCCGCGCGCGGGCCCGCGAGGTACCCGCCACCCGCGCGCGTGCGGAGGCGCTCAGCGCGCTCGGCGAGTCCCGCGCGGCGGCCGACGCCCACGCCGTCGCCAAGGCGGCCCCCGGCTCGCCCGCCGCCGTCCGCGCGGCGGCCCGCCTGGTGCTGGACGAGGCCGCCCGGCTGAACCCGCCCCTGGAACTGGACTACCTGGCGCTGGTCGACCCGGCCGACTTCACCGAGGCCGGGGACGGCTTCACGGGCGAGGCCGTGCTCGCCGTCGCCGCGCGCGTGGGCGCGACCCGGCTGATCGACAATCTGCCCCTGACCTTCGGAGCCGCCCCGTGACCAGCGACAGCACGGACACCCGTACCGGCATACGGCTGCACGCGCCCGCCCCGGGCTGGTCGATCGCCGCGGACGTCGTGGTCGTCGGCTCCGGCGTCGCCGGGCTCACCGCCGCCCTGCGCTGCGAGGCGGAGGGCCTGAGGACCGTCGTCGTCACCAAGGCGCGGCTCGACGACGGCTCCACCCGCTGGGCCCAGGGCGGTATCGCGGCGGCCCTGGGCGACGGCGACACGCCCGAGCAGCACCTCGAAGACACCCTGGTCGCGGGCGCGGGCCTGTGCGACGAGGACGCCGTCCGCATCCTCGTCACCGAGGGCCCCGACGCCGTACGGCGGCTGATCGCGACCGGCGCGCACTTCGACGAGTCGGCCGAGGGCGGTCTGGAACTCACCCGGGAGGGCGGCCACCACCGCCGCCGTATCGCGCACGCGGGCGGTGATGCCACCGGCGCGGAGATCTCCCGCGCCCTGGTGGAGGCGGCCCGCGCGCGGGGCGTCCGCATGATCGAGAACGCGCTCGTCCTGGACCTTCTGACGGACACGGAGGGCCGTACGGCCGGTGTCACCCTCCATGTCATGGGCGAGGGCCAGCACGACGGCGTGGGGGCCGTGCACGCGCCCGCGGTGGTGCTCGCCACCGGCGGCATGGGCCAGGTCTTCTCGGCGACCACCAACCCGTCCGTGTCCACCGGCGACGGCGTCGCCCTCGCCCTGCGCGCGGGCGCCGAGGTCAGCGATCTGGAGTTCGTCCAGTTCCACCCCACCGTGCTCTTCCTCGGCGCGGACGCCGAGGGCCAGCAGCCGCTGGTCTCCGAGGCCGTACGGGGCGAGGGCGCCCACTTGGTGGACGCGGGCGGGGTGCGCTTCATGGTCGGGCAGCACGAACTGGCCGAGCTGGCGCCCCGGGACATCGTCGCCAAGGGCATCATGCGGCGGATGCAGGAGCAGGACGCCGAGCACATGTTCCTCGACGCCACGCACTTCGGCGCCGCCATGTGGGAGCACCGCTTCCCGACCATCCTGGCCGCCTGCCGGGCGCACGGCATCGACCCGGTGCACCGGCCCATCCCGATCGCCCCGGCCGCCCACTACGCCTCCGGCGGCGTCCGCACCGACGCCCGGGGCCGGACGACCGTGAGCGGGCTCTACGCGTGCGGGGAGGTCGCCTGCACGGGGGTGCACGGCGCGAACCGGCTCGCCTCCAACTCGCTCCTGGAAGGCCTGGTCTACGCCGAGCGCATCGCCGCCGACATCGCGGCCTGCCGCGACCGGGACCGGCTGCCCGTGCGCGTACCGCAGCCGCTGCCGTACCCCGAGGTCCCCGAGCATCCGCTGCTCGCCCCGGAGGACCGTTTCGCCATCCAGCGGACCATGACCGACGGCGCGGGCGTCCTGCGCTCCGCCGCCTCCCTGGAGCGGGCCGCCGGGCAGCTCCGGCGGCTGCACCGGGACGCGCGCGAGGCCCTCGCCGAGAACGGCAAGACCGCCGAGCCCGGTGTCGACACCTGGGAGGCCACCAATCTGCTGTGCGTGGCCCGTGTCCTGGTCGCCGCCGCCCGGCTGCGCGAGGAGACCCGGGGCTGCCACTGGCGCGAGGACCGCGCCGAGCGCGACGACACGGCGTGGCGCTGCCATATCGTCGTACGGCTGAATCCGGACCGCACGCTCGCGGTGCGCACCACCGATACCGCAGACTTCCCCCCGACCCGCCGGCAACGTCCCTCCCAGGAGCAGTGAGCCCAGTGAGCACCCCCGACCTCCCCCTCGCCCGAGAAGGCGGCTGCGGCGACGGCTGCGCCTGCGGCGCCGACGAGGAATACCCCGAGTGCGGTCTGGACCCCGCGCTCGCCGAGCTGCTGGCTGCCGCCGGGCTCGACCCGCTGGAGGTCGAGGACATCGCCAACGTGGCCGTCCAGGAGGACCTGGCGGGCGGCGTGGACGTCACCACGGTCGCGACCATCCCCGAGGAGGCCGTCGCCACCGCCGACTTCGTCGCGCGCGAGGCGGGCGTCGTGGCGGGCCTGCGGGTCGCCGAGGCGGTGGTCTCGGTGGTCTGCACCGACGAATTCGAGGTCGAACGGCACGTCGAGGACGGCGACCGGGTCGAGGCCGGGCAGCCGCTGCTGTCGGTGACCACCCGCACCCGTGACCTGCTGACCGCCGAGCGCAGCGCGCTCAACCTGCTGTGCCGCATGTCCGGCATCGCCACCGCCACGCGCGCGTGGGCCGACGTTCTGGACGGCACGCGCGCGAAGGTCCGCGACACGCGCAAGACGACCCCCGGGCTGCGCTCCCTGGAGAAGTTCGCGGTGCGCTGCGGCGGCGGCGTCAACCACCGTATGTCGCTCTCCGACGCGGCCCTGGTCAAGGACAACCACGTGGTCGCCGCCGGGGGCGTGGAACAGGCGTTCAAGGCCGTCCGGGAGGCGTTCCCGGACGTGCCGGTCGAGGTCGAGGTCGACACCCTGCACCAACTGCGCGAGGTGCTCGACGCGGGCGCCGATCTGATCCTGCTGGACAACTTCACGCCCGGCGAGTGCGAGGAGGCCGTGGCCCTGGTCGACGGCCGCGCCGCCCTGGAGGCGTCCGGCCGCCTCACCCTGGACAACGCCAGGGCCTACGCGGACACCGGCGTCGACTATCTGGCCGTGGGGGCGCTCACGCACTCCGCCCCGATCCTGGACATCGGCCTCGACCTGCGCGCCGCGCGGTAGGGGCGGGACAGCCATGCTGCTGACGATCGACGTAGGCAACACGCACACGGTGCTCGGCCTGTTCGACGGCGAGGACATCGTCGAGCACTGGCGCATCTCCACGGACGCCCGCCGCACCGCGGACGAGCTGGCGGTGCTCCTCCAGGGCCTGATGGGCATGCACCCGCTGCTCGGCGACGAACTGGGCGACGGCATCGACGGCATCGCCATCTGCGCCACGGTCCCCTCCGTGCTGCACGAACTGCGCGAGGTGACCCGCCGCTACTACGGCGACGTCCCGGCCGTCCTGGTCGAACCCGGCGTCAAGACGGGCGTCCCGATCCTCACCGACAACCCCAAGGAGGTCGGCGCCGACCGGATCATCAACGCGGTCGCTGCGGTCGAGCTGTACGGCGGCCCGGCGATCGTCGTGGACTTCGGCACGGCGACGACGTTCGACGCGGTCAGCGCGCGCGGGGAGTACGTCGGCGGGGTCATCGCCCCCGGCATCGAGATCTCCGTCGAGGCGCTCGGGGTGCGCGGCGCCCAGCTCCGCAAGATCGAGGTGGCCCGCCCGCGCAGTGTGATCGGCAAGAACACGGTCGAGGCCATGCAGGCGGGCATCATCTTCGGCTTCGCCGGCCAGGTAGACGGCGTGGTCACCCGCATGTCCCGCGAACTGGCCGACGACCCCGAGGACGTCACCGTCATCGCCACGGGCGGACTGGCCCCCATGGTCCTCGGCGAGTCCTCGGTCATCGACGAACACGAGCCCTGGCTGACCTTGGTCGGCCTGCGCCTGGTCTACGAACGGAACGTTTCGCGGATGTAGGCGTACGGTGCCCTGCGCGGGACGTTCACCGGCTGGGGGGCGTCCTTGCGCGGGTTCCCGGCGCGCGGAGGGCACCTGCGCGGGTGTCGGCCCCTCGGCGTCCGGTGCGGGTGGACGCTCCTGCCCGGTGCGGGTGGTCGCTCCGGCGGGCGCCCGGCCTGGGTCGCCATGGGGCAGTGCGGCCTGTGCGGGTGTCCACTCGTCCACGCCCCACCCGGGTGCTCGCTCCAGCGGGCGTCCCGCGCGGCTCCCCGCCGAGCAGCGGGCCTGCATGGGTGTCCCTTCGCGGCGCCCTGCCCTGGAGCTCGCCCTTGCGGGGGCCTCGTTCGGGTTCCCCGCCGTAGAGGGGTCCCTCGCGCGCGTTCCGCCACCGCTCCGGCGTCGGGTGCGGGTGCTTGCTCCGGGCTGGTGTCCGGCTCGGGTTCCCGTCGAGCAGTGGGCGTCGCTTTCTCCGGCGCCGGCGGCGGGTGCTCGCTCCGGCGGGCGCCCAGCTCCGGTCCGCGCCGAGCGGTGGCCCCCGCGCGGGTGCCGCTCCCTCCGAGCCCGGCGCAGGTACTCGCCCTTGCGGACGCCCTACCGGGGTCCCCGTTGCGCGGCGGCCCCGCGCGGGTGCCGCCCCCTTCACACCCCACGCAGGCGCTCGCCCCAACAGGCGCCCCACCCGGGTCCCGCCACCCGCAAGGGCCCTGCGCGAACGCCCTCCGACACCCCGCAGATGCCACGCATCCATCCGGCCACCGGCACAGGCAGGGAGCCACCCCTCCGACGCCCCCAGGTGCCACCCAGCGGACCACCCTGTACGGGCACCCCCTCCCGCGGACGCCCCGCACAAGTCCCCGCAGCAAGGGACGCCCCCCGGAGCCCCGCCTCCCCCCAGAGCCTCGCCCCTGCCAAGCCCGCCCCCCCCGAAACCCCCACCCCCAGTGCCCCGCCCCCGAAACCCCGCCCGCCCCCTACCCCCCACCCCCTACCCCCCACCCCCTACCCCCACCCGGGTATCTCGCCCACGCCACACCCACCCCCTGTGTCGAGTTTGTCTGATTAGTGCGTATCTTTGGGATATGCCCACGCCTTACGGATCCCGTGGCGGCATGGCGTTCGGTGGGGAGGAGTTGCGCGTGATCCGGCGCGCGCTCGCCCTCGCCCTGGAACCCGGCCGCGCCTCGGACGAGGACGTTCAGGACTGTCTCCGGCTCGCCGAGTCGCTCGACGAGGCGACGCGTGAGGCCGCGCGGCTGAGAGCCTTCCTCGTGGCCGACCTCGCGCGCTACCGAGCCGCCCTCCCCGGCACCGCCGGCGGCTATCTGACGCTCCTGGAGGAGGTCCTGGCCGCCGGGTACCGCCCGGTCGCCGACGATCTCGCCGCGCTGCGCGCCCTGCGCGGCAACCCGGCCGCCGCCGCCCTCCTCGACCGCTGCCGGACCTTCGCGGAGCGCGACGTACGCACCCGCCTGGCGCGGCGTACGGCGCTGCGCACGGGCCGCCCGGACCTCCCGGCCGTCCCCGTCTCCCGGGTCCGTCTGACGGCCCTTCCCGGCGGCCTGGCGGACGGCGGCGGACAGCTCGCCGAGCCCGGCCGCAGGTCCCCCGAGAAGCAGCCCGCCGACAAACCGGCCCGGCCGCCCGCGAAACGCCCCGAACGGCCCGCCCCGCAGCCCGCGCGACGCCCCATCCCCACCCCGGGCGAGGTCTTCCCGCGCCGCAAGCCCCCGCAGCCGCCCTCCGGCCCGCCGCAGCAGTTGGCCGCCGGCTGACCGACCATGCCGCCCCGGCGGCGCCCCTTGCGCGAGGGGCGCGCCATCCCACCGGCCCCCGTCCCGGGCGCCCGGCGGCCCGCGTCTACCCTTGGCCCATGGACTACGTCTCCGCGCTGCTGCCCCCGGCCGTGATGGCCGTCTTCTTCATCGGTGTGATCCGCGTGATCGTGAAGACGCAGGGCGGCACCCAGAAGGCCAAGGAGGACGCGGCCGTCGACGCCGCCTTCGCGCGCGTGGGGGGCGCTCAGCAGCCGTCGTCCACCACGCGGGCCACCACCGACGACTGACCGGCGTCCGGCGGACCCACGGTCGCCGGATCTACGTCCCGCGCCCTGAGGGACCGCCGTCCGACATCCGCCCGTTTTGCCCCTGTTTTCAGTAAAGACGCACGTCCAGCACGTCATCACCGAGATCTCCCACTATTGTGCTGAGTTGTGCCTCGCCCATTGGGAGAACTCGAAGACGCCGTCATGACCCGGGTGTGGAAGTGGAACCGCCCGGTGACCGTTCGAGAAGTCCTGGAAGACCTTCAGCAGGGGCGGTCCATCGCCTACACCACGGTGATGACCGTTTTGGACAATCTCCATCAGAAGGGCTGGGTCCGCCGTGAGGCGGAAGGCCGGGCCTATCGATATGAGGCGGTCTCCACCAGGGCCGCCTACGCCGCCGCCCTGATGAACGACGCATGGGCGCAGAGCGACAACCCGGCGGCTGCTCTCGTCGCCTTCTTCGGCATGATGAGCGAGGAACAGCGCCACGCCCTCGCCGACGCCGTACGCATGGTCCAGGGACCGGAATCACCGCAAGAACCGGAACCCGGGCGAACCACCACCGAGAACACCGGGGAGAAGCCCGCCGAGAACCCGGCCGAGAAGCCCGGTGAGAACCCCGGCGCGGCGCCGGAGGACGGTGGGCGATAGCGTCCGTTCATGTCCGCACAGAGCGCAGAGAGCCCCGAAGTCACCGCTAAAGCCATCACCGTCCGGCGGGCCCGGACCAGCGATGTCCCCTCGGTGCGCGCACTACTGGACGCGTACGCCCGGGACCGCATCCTCCTCGACAAAGCGACGGTGACCCTTTACGAGGACATCCAGGAGTTCTGGGTCGCGGAACGCGACGACAACGCCGAGGTCGTCGGCTGCGGCGCGCTGCACGTGATGTGGGAAGACCTCGCGGAAGTCCGCACTCTCGCGGTGAAGCCCGGACTCAAGGGCGCCGGTGTCGGCCATCAGTTGCTGGAGAAGTTGGTGGACACCGCGCGCTGGCTGGGCGTTCGACGCGTTTTCTGTCTCACCTTCGAAGTGGACTTCTTCAGCGCCCACGGCTTCGTGGAGATCGGTGAGACACCGGTCGACACCGATGTCTACGCGGAGCTGTTGCGTTCTTACGACGAGGGCGTCGCGGAGTTCCTCGGTCTCGAACGAGTGAAACCGAACACCTTGGGCAACAGCCGGATGCTGCTGCATCTGTGATCGGCACGGCATATTCCGCCGGACCCCCTTGCCCAGGTTCCCTATGTCCGAAACGCGCACGTTTCATGACCGCCGCCGCCCCGTGAGTCTCTCCCAGGGGTTTGTGTTTTTCCAGCAAAAGCGGTTTGCTTTCCGACGTACTGCGTACTGCATATAACAGGGGAGCGGCGAAACGGCGGACGCCGCAGACCCCGGCCCTCACGTTATCGATGAAAGGAAATCCGGTGGCACAGAAGGTTCAGGTCCTTCTTGTCGACGACCTCGACGGCGGCGAGGCGGACGAGACCGTGACGTTCGCTCTGGACGGCAAGACCTACGAGATCGATCTCACGACGGCCAATGCGGACAAGCTGCGCGGCCTTCTTGATCCGTATGTGAAGGGCGGTCGGCGTACCGGTGGCCGTGCTTCGGGTGGACGTGGAAAGGCGCGCGCCGCTTCCGGCGGCAGCCAGGACACTGCGGCCATCCGCGCCTGGGCGAAGGAGAACGGTTACGAGGTCAACGACCGCGGCCGGGTTCCGGCGACCATTCGCGAGGCTTACGAGAAGGCCAACGCCTGAGCGCACGAGCGCCGCAATCGGATGCGGTGGCAGTGAGCCGCCACCGTGTCCACGACGCGCACGAGATCGGGGGCGCCCCCACCGCCCCCCATGGCCGACAGCGTCGGCAGCGAGGACTCGACCTCGCACCCCGGCTCGGGGGGCCGCAGCCATACGGCGGCCCTCTGCAAGGACCCCGCTCCGCACAGCGACCGAGCACCGCGCACGCACTCCGGCCCCCACAGGGACCCGGCCCCGCGCACGCACCCCGGTCCGCCCTGGCGGCCCTCCCCGCGCGAGGACCCCGGCCCGCATAGGAGCCCTGGCCCCCACCGGCAGTCTGCGCCGCACGCGCACCCCGGCCCGCCCCTGTGCCCCTCCCCGCCCAAGGACCCCGGTCCGCACCCGCAGCCTGCCCCGCGCACGCACCCCGGTCCGGTCACGAACCCCGTCCCGCCCCGGCCGCCCTCGCCCCCCGGGACACCCCCACCGCCCGGACACCCCCGCCCCACCCGCACAGGCACAGGCACCGGCTCAGGCGCCGTCATCACCCCGCCCGCCCCGATCGCCACCAGATCCAGGCCCGAGGCCAGCGCGCCCCACTCCAGCCAGTCCAGCAGCCCCGGCAGCTCCTCCGCGGACCCCGCGGCCACCAGCAGCCGCATACGGGCCCCCTGTGCCGCGCACCCCTGGCCGCCGCTCCCCTCTGCCTCGCATGCCGCGCACCACCGGCCCCCGCCCCCTTCCGCCCCACGTGCCACGCACCTCTGGCCGCCACCCCCCTCTACCCCGCGCGCCGCGCACCCCCGGCCGCCACACCCTTCCGCCCCGCGCGCCCCGCACCCCCGGCCCCCGCCCCCTTCCGCCCCGCGCGGCCCCTCCCCGGCCTCCGCCAGGGCCACCGGAGAACCTGGCGCCAGATGACGCAGCGCGGCCCTGCCCGCCTCGGCCGGCACATCCAGGACGTCGAATCGCGGGCCCACGCGAAGCCGCGGTGGGGATCCGGGCACGGTCGGCCATCCCAGTTCGTTCTCGTACCACCGCCGCACATCCCGGCAGACCGCGTCGAGCGGGCCGCGGGGGGCGGGGACCGTGCCGTACGGGGGAGGGGCGCCAGCCATGCCACCAGCAACCGGGTCCCCGACGGCTGAGTTACGTTGAGTGTGTGTGCGAATGCGGAGAGTGGTGAAGATGGAGATGTGCGGGGGTGCGAGGTGGCGCAAGGTTGTTCGCCCGTAGCGGAGGGAACCAGGGGGTGCGGCATGGACTGTCAGTGGCGGAGGGTAAGACATGCCTAGTGGGAGGGGGCGACACGCAGGAAAGGCCGTCTCGCGTTCGCCATGGGCGTACAGATGGCAGGGGTAACTGCCTGGCCTGCGGGAACATCGTCTCGCACCATCAGGTTGGAGCAGTTGTCGTCATTCGGGGTCAGGAGGCAGACGTGGTTCTCGGTCCGGTGTCGGCAGTTGGAATGAGCGGTCCCCGCTTGCGGGACTAAGCTGCGGAAGGACAGGGAGGGGAAGTTCCCCCCACTGCCTGACCGCTCTGAGGAGCGATTAACGATGTTCGAGAGGTTCACCGACCGCGCGCGGCGGGTTGTCGTCCTGGCTCAGGAAGAAGCCCGGATGCTCAACCACAACTACATCGGCACCGAGCACATCCTCCTGGGCCTGATCCACGAGGGTGAGGGTGTCGCCGCAAAGGCCCTGGAGAGCCTCGGCATTTCGCTTGAGGCGGTCCGTCAGCAGGTGGAGGAGATCATCGGTCAGGGCCAGCAGGCCCCGTCCGGGCACATCCCCTTCACTCCTCGTGCCAAGAAGGTCCTGGAGCTGTCGCTCCGCGAGGCCCTTCAGCTGGGCCACAACTACATCGGCACGGAGCACATCCTGCTCGGCCTGATCCGTGAGGGCGAGGGCGTCGCCGCCCAGGTCCTGGTCAAGCTGGGCGCCGATCTCAACCGTGTCCGCCAGCAGGTCATCCAGCTGCTGTCGGGCTACCAGGGCAAGGAGACCGCCACCGCCGGCGGCCCGGCGGAGGGCACGCCCTCCACGTCCCTGGTCCTCGACCAGTTCGGCCGGAACCTCACCCAGGCAGCCCGCGAATCCAAGCTCGACCCGGTCATCGGGCGCGAGAAGGAGATCGAGCGGGTCATGCAGGTGCTGTCCCGCCGTACGAAGAACAACCCGGTCCTGATCGGTGAGCCCGGCGTCGGCAAGACCGCCGTCGTGGAGGGCCTCGCCCAGGCCATCGTCAAGGGCGAGGTGCCCGAGACCCTCAAGGACAAGCACCTCTACACCCTGGACCTCGGCGCCCTGGTCGCCGGCTCCCGCTACCGCGGTGACTTCGAGGAGCGCCTGAAGAAGGTCCTCAAGGAGATCCGCACCCGCGGCGACATCATCCTGTTCATCGACGAGCTGCACACGCTGGTCGGTGCGGGTGCCGCCGAGGGCGCCATCGACGCCGCCTCGATCCTGAAGCCGATGCTGGCCCGCGGTGAACTCCAGACCATCGGTGCCACCACCCTCGACGAGTACCGCAAGCACCTGGAGAAGGACGCGGCCCTGGAGCGCCGCTTCCAGCCCATCCAGGTCGCCGAGCCGTCCCTGTCGCACACCATCGAGATCCTCAAGGGCCTGCGCGACCGCTACGAGGCCCACCACCGCGTCTCCATCACGGACGAGGCGCTGGTCCAGGCCGCCACCCTGGCCGACCGGTACATCTCGGACCGCTTCCTGCCGGACAAGGCGATCGACCTGATCGACGAGGCCGGTTCCCGGATGCGGATCCGCCGGATGACCGCGCCGCCGGACCTGCGCGAGTTCGACGAGAAGATCGCCGGTGTCCGCCGCGACAAGGAGTCCGCGATCGACTCGCAGGACTTCGAGAAGGCTGCCTCGCTCCGTGACAAGGAGAAGCAGCTCCTCGCCGCGAAGGCCAAGCGGGAGAAGGAGTGGAAGGCCGGCGACATGGACGTCGTGGCCGAGGTCGACGGCGAGCTGATCGCCGAGGTCCTCTCCACGGCCACCGGCATCCCGGTCTTCGAGCTGACCGAGGAGGAGTCCAGCCGCCTGCTCCGTATGGAGGAGGAGCTGCACAAGCGGGTCATCGGCCAGGTCGACGCCGTCAAGGCGCTGTCGAAGGCGATCCGCCGTACGCGCGCGGGCCTCAAGGACCCGAAGCGCCCCGGTGGCTCGTTCATCTTCGCGGGCCCGTCCGGTGTCGGTAAGACCGAGCTGTCCAAGGCGCTCGCCGAGTTCCTCTTCGGCGACGAGGACGCGCTGATCTCCCTCGACATGTCCGAGTTCAGCGAGAAGCACACGGTCTCCCGGCTCTTCGGTTCGCCCCCCGGCTACGTGGGCTACGAAGAGGGCGGCCAGCTCACCGAGAAGGTCCGCCGCAAGCCGTTCTCCGTCGTCCTCTTCGACGAGGTGGAGAAGGCCCACCCGGACATCTTCAACTCGCTGCTCCAGATCCTGGAGGACGGTCGGCTGACCGACTCCCAGGGCCGGGTCGTGGACTTCAAGAACACGGTCATCATCATGACGACCAACCTCGGCACCCGGGACATCTCCAAGGGCTTCAACCTGGGCTTCGCCGCCCAGGGCGACACGAAGACCAACTACGAGCGCATGAAGAACAAGGTCCAGGACGAGCTGAAGCAGCACTTCCGGCCCGAGTTCCTCAACCGCGTCGACGACGTGGTGGTCTTCCCGCAGCTCACCCAGGAGAACATCCTCCAGATCGTCGACCTGATGATCGGCAAGGTGGACGAGCGCCTCAAGGACCGGGACATGGGCCTGGAGCTCTCCCAGTCCGCGAAGGAACTGCTGTCGCAGAAGGGCTACGACCCCGTGCTGGGCGCCCGGCCGCTGCGCCGGACCATCCAGCGCGAGATCGAGGACTCCCTGTCGGAGAAGATCCTCTTCGGCGAGCTGCGCCCCGGCCACATCGTGGTCGTGGACACGGAGGGCGAGGGCGAGAGCAAGACCTTCACCTTCCGCGGCGAGGAGAAGTCCGCGCTCCCCGACGCCCCGCCGATCGAGCAGGCGGCCGGTGGCGCCGGACCGAATCTGAGCAAGGAAGCGTGACGATCACGCCTTGAGGTAGAGAACCTGAGGTAGGGAAAAGGGCTGGCGCCTTCGGGTGCCGGCCCTTTTCTCGTGCGTCAGCGGGCTGCCGGGCTCCCCTTTCCGGCCACCCGGCGCCCGAAGGTGTTCGATGCGGGAAAGGCAATTCCGTTCGAACAGGCGTCCCGGAACGGCGCCCATTCCCTCACCGAGTCCAGGCATTGCACCGGGAGTTGACGCGCGAGCGAGATGACCCTGATGAGATGAACCGGGCCGGCCGCGCGATCAGAACAACGGCTCACAGAAGAACGGCTCTCCTCCCGACCGGCTCAGCGCAGTCGGCGGCTCAGCGCAGCCGCCCGCTCCCCGACCGGCTCAGGAGAGCTGTCCGTCGTAGTCCGGCAGCTTGTATGTCGTCTCCGCGTGGCCGCCGGACAGATCGCTCGCGCTGTTGCCGATATTGGCGATGATCGTGTAGCCCTTCGCCTCGATGCCGGCCCGCTGAGCGGTTTTGTACGCGGCCACGTTCTTGAAGAGGTCGAAGAATCCGCGGACGTGGAGACCGGAGATCTCGTAGCCCGCGTGGTCGAGGTTGTACTCGGTGGGCAGAGAGATGATCCCGGGGCGGGCGGTCACGAAGAACAGCGCCACGCCCCGCTCCTGCGCGTACCGCGCGACCTCCAGGACCGGCTGGTTGGCGGGCTGCGGGTAGGTGAAGCCGAAATCGGTCTCCAGGCTGGTGTTGTCGATGTCCAGGACGATCGCCTGCTTCTCGCCCCGCTCGGTCTTGGCGATGCGCTCCTTGATCCGGGGCAGCGCCTGGTCCATCACCAGCCGGCAGTCGCGCTGCCAGGTGGCGTAGTCGACGTCCGCGGCGGCGCCAACGGCAGCGGGGGCGGCGGCGGCCTGCTGTGCGCCCTTCGGTGCGGCGGTGGGTGTGGTGATGGCGGTGGTGATGGCGGTGGGTGTGGTGGCGGTGGTCGTGGTGGCGGTGGTCGTGGTGGCCGCGGCCACCGCAGGGGCGGCCAGTGCCACGAGGGTCGCTGCCGCCGCGGTGACGGCGGTGGCGGCCGGACGAGGATTCCAGGGGCGTCGGCTGGTCATGGGGGGTCCTCCCGCCTGGGACCCGCGGTACGAAACCGCAGGCAGCGATGTGTCGTGTGCATGCTTAGGCAGCAGGATGGCGGCAAGGGAACCGCCGGGTTACTGGACGGTAGGTAACGAAGTAGCGCCGGTCACATCACGGAGTTGCCCGACCCCGGAGTGCGGTGACATGGCGCACAGGCGATTTGCCCCGTACTAGAGGGAATAGTGGAGATCATGAAACGGGCAAAAGGGATGTATGGCTATGAATTGCATGCGGACATCAGCCGCACTGCCCGGATTCACCCTGGATGCGGGCTCTGTCAAGACCCGTTGGGTTTGCCGCGTACGTACTAGATTCCGTCGTAGGTCACACATTTGGGGGCTTCTGGGGGGCGGGGGTACCAAGGGATGGTCCATCCGGCCGATGCCTGTGCGCCGGGTGGTTTTCCTGTCCCCGTCCCCATGAGGTTGAAATGTTCCAGCGCATCACGTCCCGTTCCCCCCGTTCCCCCCGTACGTCCCTGCTCCGCACCCGCGCTGCCGTGCTGGCCGCGGGTCTCGGGACCACGGCCGTACTGGGCGCCGGGGTCGCGGTTGCCGCCGAACTGAACTCTTCGCCCGCCAAGGCCCCGGCCGCCGCGCCCGCCGCGAAGGCGCCCGCCGTGAAGCCCGAGGCTCCGGCGAAGGCCCCGGCCGCCAAGCCCAAGGCCCCGGCTGTGAAGCCCGAGGCTCCGGCCGCGAAACCCGAGGCCGCCGCGAAGGCGCCCGCCGCCAAGCCCAAGGCCGCCGCGGCCCCCTCCTGGGTCAAGCCGGTGAAGCAGTACACCAAGACCGCCGGCTTCGCCCAGAACGGTGCCCGGTGGGCCGCCACCCACAGTGGCCAGGACTTCGCCGTGCCGACCGGCACCCCGGTCTACGCCGCCCACGGCGGCACCGTCGTCAAGGCCGGCGGCAACGGCGGCGGCGACGGCCCCGCGTACGGCAACGCCGTGGTGATCAAGCACGGCAACGGCATGTTCTCGCAGTACGCGCACCTGTCCCAGGTCAACGTCAAGATCGGTCAGATAGTCAAGACCGGTCAGAAGATCGCCCTGTCCGGCAACACCGGAAACTCCAGCGGGCCGCACCTGCACTTCGAGATCCGCAAGTCCGCGAACTATGGCTCCGCCGTGGACCCGGTGTCCTTCCTGCGGGCCAAGGGCCTGAGCATCTGACGGCACTGATGCCGGAGCCGTCGGGATGGTCGTCTTGGGGTTGGTCGTTCCGGGGCTGGTCGCCCTGGGGCTGGCTGGCTGGTGGGGCTGGGCTGGGCTGGTAGTGGTTGGTGGCTCGGTGGCCGCTAGCCGCTAGCCCCTAGCCTGGTCGCCTCTAGTAGCCCGGTGGCCCCTAGCCTGGTGGTCGGCCAGTCCCTGGCCCGCTGACTGCTGGGCTTCTGGCTCCTGGCCCCTGGCCTGGCGGCCCTGCGGTCGCTAGCCTGCCCGGCGCCCGGTGGCTTTCCGCCGGTAGCCCTCCGACCCCCCGACCGGGTGGCCCTCCCGGCAGGATGCCTGCCTGCGGGCAGCCCTTTCGCGGGCAACTCTCCGGCCCGGCCCCACCTCGTAGCCGAGCGACCCGGCACCCCCCGACTCGGCCCCGACCTGGCAGCCGCAGACTCGGCCCCCCGACCCGGCGGCAGCCACCCGGCAGCCACCCGCCCCCCGCCTCACACACCCCCCGGCCTCACACTCCCCCGCCTCACCCACCCCCATGCGCCTGCGTCACCAGGTCGATGGCGACATCCAGGACCGCCGCGCGCTTGTCCTCGGGGGCGCCCTCCAGGTCGCGCAGGGCGAACATCCCGGCGTGGAGGGTGAACAGGGCGCTGACACAGCGGACCTGGTCGGTGAGGGCGGCGTCCGGGTCGATGATGATCCGGCGCATGCCCAGCATCCGCTGCTTGAAGATCTCGCCGATGCTGAGGTCCCGTACCGTCGCCTGGTTCTCCTGCATGAAACGGAACAGTGGTTCCGCTTCCCAGAGCGCGTCGCCGTAGCGGCGCAGGATCTCGCGCTTGGTCTCCAGGGTGTGCGGCTGTCGGCCGCCCCACTCGATCAGTTCCTCGATCGGCCGCGTCAGATCCTCGAAGAGGCTGACGATGATCTCTTCCTTCGTCTTGAAGTGGTAGTAGAGCGCCGCCTTCGTCACATCGAGGCGCTCGGCGATCTCGCGGAGGGATGTCTTCTCGTACCCCTGCTCGGCGAACAGTTCCAGCGCGACGTCCTGGATGCGCTGGCGGGTGTCCCCGCGGCGCCGCCGCCTCGTGTTCTCCGTGCTCCCGGTCATGCCGCCCATCCTCGTCCTTCGCGATGTGCCCTCGCGACTTTCCCTAAAACTTACTTGACGCCCGGCTAGTAACGCCAGTAGCTTCTCGGTCGTGCCGGGGGCTAGCCGGTCGGCAAGTAAGTCCAGGTAGCTACGCGCGATGAGCAGGCGCGCGCAGGGGATGGGGGCGCTGGAACGATGGCGGAGAAGACGACAACGGAGGCGGCGGGACCCGCCGCGATACCCGAAGCGGCGGCAGGGAAGGGAAAACGGCCCAGGAGTGTCCGGGTCGTCCTGCTCGCCCTGATGATCGCGATGATGCTCGCGATGCTGGACAACATGATCGTGGGCACCGCGATGCCGACGATCGTCGGCGAACTGGGCGGACTCGAACACCTGTCCTGGGTCGTCACCGCGTATACCCTGGCCACCGCCGCATCCACCCCGATCTGGGGCAAGCTCGGCGATCTCTACGGCCGCAAGAACACCTTCCTCACCTCGATCGTGATCTTCCTGATCGGCTCCGCGCTCAGCGGCATGGCCCAGGACATGGGCCAGCTGATCGGGTTCCGCGCGGTGCAGGGCCTGGGCGCCGGCGGTCTGATGGTCGGGGTGATGGCGATCATCGGCGATCTGATCCCGCCCCGGGAGCGCGGCAAGTACCAGGGCATGATGGCCGCCGTCATGGCGCTCGCGATGATCGGCGGACCGCTGGTCGGCGGCACCATCACCGACAACTGGGGCTGGCGCTGGTCCTTCTACATCAATCTGCCGCTCGGTCTGGTCGCCCTGGCCCTGGTCACCGTCGTCCTGCACCTGCCCCGCAAGCGGCAGCAGGCGCGGATCGACTATCCGGGCGCGCTGCTGCTGACCGTCGGCATCACCGCGATCGTGCTGGTCACCACCTGGGGCGGCACCGAGTACGCCTGGACCTCCGCGCGGATCATGGAGCTGACCGGGATCGGAGTGGCCGCGCTGGTCGGCTTCGTGCTCTGGCAGACCAAGGCTGCCGAACCGATTCTGCCGCTGCACATCTTCCGCAGCCGCAACTTCACCCTGATGTCGGTCATCGGCTTCGTCACCGGCTTCGTGATGTTCGGCGCCACCCTCTTCCTGCCGCTCTACCAGCAGTCCGTGCAGGGCGCGTCCGCGACCAACTCCGGGCTGCTGCTCCTGCCGATGCTGGGCGCGATGCTGTTCACCTCGATGGTCGCCGGCCGGGTCACCACCAACACCGGGCGCTACAAGGTGTTCCCGCTGGTCGGCGGCGTTCTGATGGTCGCCGGGCTGTTTCTGCTGGCCCAGATGGACACGGGTACCTCGCGGCTGACGTCCGGCATCTACATGGCCGTCCTCGGTCTCGGCATGGGCTGTCTGATGCAGATCACCATGCTGGTCGCGCAGAACAGCGTCGAGATGAAGGACATGGGCGTCGCCTCCTCCTCCGCGACCCTGTTCCGCACCCTGGGCTCGTCCTTCGGTGTCGCGCTCATGGGCGCGGTGTTCAACAACCGGGTGCTGGACGAGATGTCCGCGCGGGCGGGCACCCTCGGCTCCCAGGCCACCGAACAATCCGCCCAGCTCGACGCGGCCAGCCTCGCGAAGCTCCCGGAGGCGACCCGCGAGGCGTACCAGTACGCCGTGTCGGCGGGCACCCACTCCGCCTTCCTGCTGGGCGCGGCGGTGGCCGTGGTGGTGCTGATCGCGGCGTTCTTCGTGAAGGAGGTACCGCTGAGGGGGTCCTCCGGAACGACGGAGGAGGCGGCGGCGGAGGCGGAGGGAACGGACACGGGGTCGGGTTCGGGATCGGGTTCGGGTTCGGGTACGGCGCTGAAGGCGCCGCTGACGGAGTCGGTCTAAGGCGTCCGGGGCGCCCGGGACGTCTGCGGTTTCCGGGGTGGTCGGGACGCCCGGCCCGCCCCTCGTTGTCAGTCCCGCGTGCCACCATCGACCGTATGGACAAGAGCGCCGACGACGAGACCTTCACGTCCCGTCCCGTGGCGTCGAACTCCTCCAGCCCCCGCAGGAGCGCCCGTACGCCATCGAGGCGATCTCCCGCGACGCCACGGCAACGGCAACTGCCACTCACTGACCGAGCGGAGCGAGGAGCTGGACTTCACGAAGGAGTTCGCAGCGAAAGGCGGACCGGGCGTTGTGCCCGGACCCCGGAGGGGCCGTCCCTCACCCTTTCTCCCCGGGAACCGGCAGCATCGGATGGCTCCCCGTCTTCGTCGGTGCGTGTTCCGGCAGCCACAGCACGGCGACCGCGCCCTCCGCCGGTATGTGGTCGGGAGCGCCGGGCCGCCGGACATTGCGGAAGGTCAGCCGGGCGCCGAGGACCCGTGCCTGGCCGGCCGCGATGGTCAGGCCCAGGCCATGGCCGACGCCCGCGCGGTCCTCGCTGCCGGTGCGGAACCGGCTGGGCCCCTCCGCGAGCAGCTTCTCGGGGAAGCCGGGCCCATGGTCACGGACTCTTATCACCCGGCCCTCGACGATGACCTCTATGGGCGGACGGCCGTGCCGGGCGGCGTTGGCGAGCAGATTGAACAGCACCCGCTCCAGTCGCCGGGGATCGGTGGTGACCTCCGACTCATGCACCACGGACACCCCGACCTGCGGATCCTTGGCCGCGACCCGGCGTGCCACGAACTCCCCGAGCATGATGTCCTGCAACTCGGCCCGCTCCGACGCCCCGTCGAGCCGGGCGACCTCCAGCACATCCTCCACGAGGGTGCGCATGGCCTTGGCCCGGTCCAGCACCAGTTCGGTGGGGCGGCCCGGCGGCAGCAGCTCGGCGGCGGTGAGCAGTCCGGTCACCGGGGTGCGCAGCTCGTGCGCGATGTCCGCCGTCACCCGGCGCTCGGCCTCCAGCCGCTGGCGCAGCGCGTCCGCCATGGCGTCCACGGCCCGCGCGAGATCGTCGGTCTCGTCCCGCACCACCCCGCCGATGGCCTCCCGGACCTGCACCTCCGTATCACCCTTGGCGACCCGGTTCGCCGCGTAGGCCGCCTTGCGCAGCCGCCGTGACAACTGGGCCCCGATCAGCACGCCGATCGCGCTGCCACCCAGCACCACCGCGATCGACCCGATGATCAGCGCCTGGTCCAGATCGTTGAGGATGTCCGTACTGCGGTCGGTGAACCCGGTGTGCAGGGACATCACATGCCCGTCCTTGAGCGGTACGGCCGCCCAGATGTCCGGCGCCCCACCCGACTCGTCGGCCACGAAGGTCGCCCGCCGCCCCCGTTCGACCTTCTCGCGCAGCTCGGCCGGCAGCAGCGGGTCGTCGATCTTGATTCCGGGGAAGTTGGGCCGCCCGGACAGCTCATAGTTGCGCTGTGCGATCTGCACCCGTTCGTCGGCCAGATCACGCGCGTTGTCCAGCATCGACACCCGGGCCGCGTTGTGCACCACCAGGCTGAGCGCGATCGCCACCAGGGCGCCGACCAGCGCGATCGCCGCGCTGAGCTTCCATCTGAGCCCCGTACGGAGTCCGCTGCGGTCCATCCGCAGCGGCACCATACGCAGGAGCGTCCCCCGCATCAGCCGTCCCGTTCCGTCCCGTTCCGTCCAGTCCCGCCGCGTCCCGTCTCGTCCCGTCCCGTCCCGTCCCGCCTAGGCCCGCAGCTTGTAGCCGAAGCCGCGGACGGTCTCGATCCGGTCCTGCCCGATCTTCGTCCGCAGCCGCTGCACATGGACATCGACGACCCGGGTGTCACCGCCCCAGCCGTAGTCCCACACCCGCTCCAGCAGCTTGTCCCGCGACAGCACCGTGCCCGGCGCGGCCGAGAACTCCAGCAGCAGCCGCATCTCGGTCGGGGTCAGCGCGACCGGCGCGCCACCGCGCCGCACCTCCATGCCCTCGGTGTCGATCTCCAGATCACCGAAGGTCAGCACACCCCCGGTGGCCGCCGCGGTCCGCTCCTCGGCCTGCCCGGCGGCCCCGCCCGCGTGGCCGAACCGGCGCAGCACCGCCCGGATCCGCGCCACCAGCACGGCCCCGTCGAACGGCTTGGTGACATAGTCGTCCGCCCCGGCCTCCAGGCCGAGCACCACATCGATGGAGTCGGCGCGCGCGGACAGCATGATCACCGGGACCGTGGACTCGTCCCGGATCCGGCGGCACAGACTGACCCCGTCCAGCCCCGGCAGCATCACATCCAGCAGGGCGATGTCCGGCCGGTCGGCACGGAACGCCTCCAGCCCGGCCAGCCCGTCGGGCATCGCCGTGACCGCGAAGCCGTCCCGCTCCAGCGCGAGCTGTGTGGCCTCGCGGATGACATCGTCGTCCTCCACGAACAGGACGTGGGTCTGCTCAGCCATCCGGTGCTCTCTGTCGTCATCGTCATCGTCGTCTTCGTCTTCGTCTTCGGCGTCGTCTTCGTCAGCGCCGTTCCCGGCGTCGACGTCGTCATCGTCCGCCGCCGCGTCACCGCACCCGCGCCGCCCCGTCGGGGCAGCGGTCAGTTGATCTCGGGGGCCGGCATCGGCTCGCCCCCGGTGGTGTCGCCGTAGTCGTTGTGCGTGCGGTACTTCTCGGCGAACTCGCCGGCCGTCCACCTGTATGTGATCACGTTCTCCCCGGAGGGGTTCGACACCGGGTCGCCGCGTTCGTAGACCTGCTTGGTGACGACCAGATCGCCCCGGTCTATCTCCGCGTAGACGGGCGGCTCCTCGGTGAGGAACACATTCTTGTAGTCACCACCCTCGTCCCGGTACACATACGACCCCACACCCACCGCGTCTCCGCAGGTCAGCACATTGATCACGACATCGTCGGCGGTCCCGCCGGTCAGATCGCCGTACGACACATCGACCGGATACTCGTCCGCCACACATGGCTGTAGCCCCCGCTTGACCGCGGGGGAGACCTTGGGATCCTCCTGGACCAGCCGTACCGCGTCCTGCGGGCTGGGGCTCGGGGTCGCGGACTCCGCGGCGCCGGGGTCGGCCGTGGCGCCCGTCAGCGCCTCGGCGTTGGCCGGGCCCTCGTCCCGGGCGCCGGTGCCACCGGTGCCACAGGCCGCGACCAACAGGGCGAGGGCGGCACACGCGGCCGTCGCCGCCATCGCCGTCTGCAAAGGGGTACGGGTCCGGGTGGACCCCGCGCCGGTCAGGCCGCGCAACGCTCCCGCTCCTCACGCTCCAGCGCGCGTGCGCCCAGATCGCGCGCCTCCAGCTCCTCGCGGAGCCGGGCGAGCGCCCGGTGCAGCGTGCTCTTGACCGTACCGGCCGACATGCCGAGGGCGGCGGCGGTCTCCTCCGTGGACATCTGCTCCCAGTGTCGCAGCACGACCACGCTGCGCTGCTTCGGGGCGAGCACCTTCATGACGTCCATCAGCAGGGCGCGGTCCGCGTGCTGCTCGGTGGAGTCGTCCACACTGGCGTCCGGGAGCTGCTCGGTGGGCACCTCCTCCAGCTTGCGCGCCCGCCACCACTCCGTCCGCGTGTTGATCATGACCCGGCGCAGATAGGCGTCCGCGAGCCGCTTGTCCGCTATCCCCTCCCAGCGCCCGTACGTCCGCGCCAGCGCCGTCTGGAGCAGATCCTGGGCGTCGACCGGGTCCGGCACCAGCCGGCGGGCACTGCGCAGCAGTGCGTCCTGCCGCGTACGGACGTACTCCTCGAACTCCAGGATCTCGCCCTGCGCCACTTCGCCCCGCGCTACTTCGCGCCGCGCCACCTCGCCCTGTGCCATGCCGACCGCCTCCCCGCTTCCCCGTCACCGGGCCGCCTGTAGACCGGTGTTTTCTTCGCCTGTGATCCGTAGTCGCCCCGTCCTGCCGGGCATGGAAAGAAAGCTACGGAGGCGTTGTCACGGCACTGTGCGAGGCAGCCTGCGGACAGCGCGCGGCTGTACGTCGGTTGTGTAACGAAGGAAGAAATCGGATAAAAGGCTGGGCGGGAAGCTGCGGCTAAAGGGGGATTTGTCGGATCCTGACTCTCGGTCGGCTGGTGCGGAAGTTACGACAGCGCCCGCGACGAGCTCGTCACGGAGCCCGTCATGGAGCCCATCACGGAGCCCGTCACGATCACCCTCGACGCCACCTGCAAGGCCACGTGCAGGGCCACCGGCAAGGCCGCGCGTCAGGCCACGCGTAAGGCCACGTGCAGGGCCGCTCGTAAGGCCACGTGCAGGGCCGCTCGTCAGGCCACGCGCAAGGCCACGTGTAAGGCCACGCGCAAGGCCATATCCAAGGGCCACATCTAAGGCCACGCTAAAGGCACCTGCGCGCCACCTTCAGAGCCACCCTCAGCGCGACGGCAACCGGTACAACCCGCCCTGCAACGGCTCCACCAGCCCGTCCGACACCAGCCCGTCCAGCGCCCGTGCCCGCTGTACCGGCTCGTGCCACACCCGGTCCAGCACCGACTGCGGCACCGGTCCGTGCGCCTCCCGCAGCACCGCGAGCAGCTTGCCCCGCACCTGGCGGTCCGTCCCCGCGTAGGTCTGCCCGCGCCGCGGCGGACCGCTGTGCTCGGGCTTTCCGCCGAGCCGCCACGCGCACTGCCCGGCGATCGGGCAGCTCCGGCACTCCTCGTTCTTGGCCGTGCACACCAGCGCGCCCAGCTCCATCGAGGCCGCGGCCCAGCGCGCCGCGGTGGCCTCGTCGTCCGGCAGCAGCGCCCGCGCGAGCTTGCGCTCCGCCGCGGTCGTCGCGTTCGGCGGGTACTGCACACCCGTCACCGCCCGCGCGAACACCCGGCGCACATTGGTGTCCAGCACCGCGTGCCGCTGCCCGTACGCGAAGGAGGCCACCGCCGCCGCCGTGTACTCCCCGATCCCGGGCAGCGCCAGCAACTGGCCGTGCTCCGCCGGGACGTCCCCGCCGTGCCGTTCCGTTATGGCCACCGCCGCCCCGTGCAGCCGCAGCGCACGGCGCGGATACCCGAGCCGGCCCCAGGCGCGCACCGCCTCGCCGGGCGCCTCCGCGGCCAGATCGGCCGGGCGCGGCCAGCGCGCGAGCCACTGCTCGTACACCGGCAGAACCCGGTTCACCGGTGTCTGCTGGAGCATGAACTCACTGACCATCACCCCCCATGGCCCGGCCTCGGGGCGCCGCCAGGGCAGGTCGCGCGCGTGCTCGTCGAACCAGTCGATGACAGGGGAGTGCAGATCCCGTCCCCGGGACGGGCGGGGGACCTCCCCGGATACCTGTTCTTCCAGTGGGGTCCGGTCCTGGGGCGAGAGGGATCCGCCGGGCCGGGGGGAATCGGCGGACGCGTCGGCGAGTGGGCTGTGGGGGAGCTTCGTGGGCGCAGTCATGACGATTCCGATCCTGCCATGCCAAGCCCCTGACTCGGGCGAACCGCCACCCGTGGGGACGACCCCACCTGACGATCGGCAGGGGCGACACCCACCGCCCGGCTTGTAGCGTCGTACGGATGGACGGCACGAACGGCGACGAGATCGGCGACGGGAAGGGCGAGGACGGCAGGAACGGCGGGGTCGGCGGAGTCGGTGGGGTCGGCGGAGTCGGCGGAGTCGGCGAGCAGGGCACCGGCATCCGGCGGGGCGGCGAGGGCGGCACCGCCATCCGGCGGGGAGCCGGGCGCCGCCCCGGAACCGGCGACACACGGCCGCCCGGCGAGCAGGGAACCGCCCCCAGGTCGCCCGGCGAGCAGGGATCCGACACACCGCCGCCCCGCAAGCACGGATCCGACCCACGGCTGGACACCCAGCACCGACCCACGCCCCACACCCGCACCCCCCTCCACACCCACACCCGCCTCCCCACCCCCACCCCCACCCGCTTCCCCCTCCACACCACCGCCCTCTGGGCCGCCCTGGCCACCCCCACCACCCTCACCCAACTCCTCCGGCTGAACGAACCGCGCCCCCTCTGGCAGCAACTCGCCGGCGTGGCCGTGCTCGGCGTGGCGGTCGCCGTCTCGCGGCGCACCCCGCTGACCGCGTTCGCCCTGGCCGCCGCGCTGAGCCTGGCCACCGCACCCGCCCTGTTCACCCTCGCGTACGCCCCCGCGCTCGCCACCCTGGCGCTGCTGCTCGGACTGCGGGAACGCCCGCTGCGCCCGGCCGCCCTCTGCTTCACGGCCGTCGGCTGTGCCGGAACCGCGCGGATCGCGCACCTGGGAGCCGACCCGGCGCCGGAATGGCTGGTCCTGATGTGCACCCTCCTCTTCTGCTGTGTCTTTCCCTGGCTCGCCGGACGGCACCGGCGCCAGGGCCGGGAACTCGCCGAGGCCGGCTGGCTGCGCGCCGCCCGGCTGGAGGACGAGCAGCGCCACACCGAGGAACGCGCCCGTCTGCGCGAACGGGCCCGGATCGCCCAGGACATGCATGACTCCCTCGGCCACGACCTCAGCCTGATCGCGCTGCGCGCGGGCGCCCTCCAGGTCGCCGCCGACCTGCCCACCCACCATCGCGCCGCCGTCGCCGACCTGCGCGCGGCGGCGGCCGACGCGACGGACCGGCTGCACGGCGTGATCGGCGTCCTGCGCGAGGACGACGACGAACCGGCACCGCTCGCCCCCGCGGGCGAGACGCTCGAACAACTCGTCGCCCGCACGGCCGAGTCCGGCCTGCCCGTCCGCTGGGAACGGGCCGGTCCGCAGCCCGCGCCCACCCCTGAGCCGGGCGGGGTGACCGGGCGGCTGCTGCACCGCGTGGTGAGGGAGGCGCTCACCAACGCGGCCCGGCACGCGCCCGGCGCGACGGTCGTGGTGACGGTGACCGGTGAGGACCAGGGCATCGCCGTCACAGTTTCCAACGGTCCGGCCACGCAGAGTAGTTCCCGCCCGGCGCGAGGAGGTTCAGGACTTCTGGGCCTGCGCGCCGCGGTGACGGCGATCGGCGGCACCTTCGAGGCGGGCCCCTGCGGAGGCGAAGGTCCGGCGCCGTACGGAGGCGGCTTCCGGGTACGGGCGTGGGCACCGGAACCGGCGGCCGAGCGAGTGGACGGACCGGCCGCCGGGCAGGCGACCGAGCGGTCCCCGCAGGGCACCCGCCGCCCGTCCCCGCAGGGCACCCGCGGACGGACCCCGCAGCGCACCAGCGCACGGACCCGCGGGCGGACCCCGCAGCGCACCCGAAGGCGGACCGCCCGGTCCGGGCCGCCGTGGCCACTCACGCCCGCCCCCGGGAGAGGCCGCACCACGGCGGACGACGACGCCCACAGCCCCTCCAGCATGGCCCCCTCCGCTCCCACCCTCATCCCCACCCTCACCCCCACCCTCGCCCTCACCCCCACCCCCTTCACCCACGCCCGAAAACGCGCCGCGCTGGCCCTCTGGGGCGCCGGTGGCGCCGGACTCGTCCTCCTCGGCACCGCCTTCGCCTGGTACGCCTACACCGAGACCCACTCCGTCCTCCGCCCCGACACCTACGCCCAACTGCGCCTCGGTATGACAGCCACCCAGATCGAACCCCTGCTGCCGGACCGCGCGGGTCGCCGATCCGCCCGCCGATCGCGCACCCGTGCCCCCGCCGGGCGCCGACTGCGCCTACTACCGTTCCAGCGGCGAACTCCTCGTCTCCGTGGACCACTTCCGGCTCTGCTACGACGACGGGAACCGGCTGATCGTCAAGGACGTGGTCCCGGGCGTCGGACGCCCCGATACCGCGCGCGAGGAAGGAACTGCCCGATGATCCGCGTACTGCTGGCCGACGACGAGGCGATGGTCCGCGCCGGAGTGCGGGCCATCCTCGCCGGTGGCGGCGAGACCGAGGTGGTCGCCGAGGCGGGCGACGGCCGCGAGGCGGTCGAACTCGCCCGCGCCCACCGCCCCGACGTGGCGCTCCTGGACATCCGGATGCCCCGCCTGGACGGACTGGCCGCCGCCGAGGAGATCGTCCGCACCCTGCCGGGGACGGCGGTCGCGATGCTGACGACGTTCTCCGAGCGGGACTATGTGGCCCGCGCGCTGGGCGGTGGCGCCACCGGGTTCCTGCTGAAGTCCGGCGATCCCTATGAGCTGATCGCCGGAGTGCGGGCGGTCGCGCGCGGGGCCGCGTTTCTGTCGCCCAAGGTGGCGCGGGGGATCATCGACGACCTGGGCGGCGGCACGGGCACCCCGGACCGGCCCACCGGGGGCGGACGGCTCGGCCGGGAGGCCGCCGCGCGGGCGCGGGTCGCGGAACTCTCGCCCCGTGAGCGCGAGGTGCTCGGACTGGTCGGCCGGGGACTCTCCAACCCGGAGATCGCCGCCCGGCTGCATCTGGTCGAGGGCACGGTGAAGGCGTACGTCAGCGCCGTACTGGAGCGTCTCGGCGTCCGCAACCGGGTCCAGGCGGCGATCGTGGCGTACGAGGCCGGGTTGGTGTGACCCGCCGTCAACTGTCGCCGCTGGAGCGCGGATCGGCGGGTCGGAGAGTGTCCGGGGCGGCGGGTGCGATGATCACGGAACGCGACGAACAGGTAACTCAAACATCAAGCAAGCTATGGCCAACGGCGCTTCCGGGATGATGATCCGGAAAAGTTGCCCTTGAGGCGGCGGGTGGCGCGAGCGGCGGCGCGGATCTCTCGTACAGTTTGCGCCGTGGGATCTCTGCGCAATCCGGTCGGGCCGCTTCCCTCCTCCATCTACTGGCGACGGAGGGTCGTCATCGTGTCCGTGGTCGCCCTGCTGGCGCTGCTGACGACCTGGATCGTGCTCTCGCGCGGCGGAGACGGCGACAACGGCGCCGAGGGGTCCAACAGCAAGAACCCCGCGCCCTCCATCACCCCGGGACCGTCCGGGTCCGGACCCGCGATCAGCCAAGCCCCGGGCGGACGCGACGAGTCCGGCGACGGCAGTGACGACGGAAGCGGAAGCGGAGATACCGGCGGCAGTGCGGGTGCCGGGGACGAGGGCTCCGGGGGATCCGGAGGCTCCGGGGGCTCAAGTGGTGGCGGTACCGGCGGCTCCGGCACGGGTGGTTCGGGTGGTACGGGCGGTACGGCCGTCGGTACGGGGGACGCGCTCCCGGCGGGTTCGCCGCTGCCCGATTGCGCGCCCGGCTCCTTGACCCTGACCGTGCGCAGTGTCCGCAACTCCTACTCGCCCGACCAGAAGCCCCAGTTCCAGCTCATCGCCCGGAACTCCGGCTCCAGCGACTGCAAGGCGGACCTCGGCCCCAAGGGCGCGGTGGTGACGATCACCCAGGCCGGGGAGGACGACACGTTCTGGTCCTCGGAGGACTGCCCCTCGGGCGCGGCCAGCCTGCTGTACCGGGTGCCCGCCGGGAGCGGTGTCACGTACACCCTCGACTGGAACCGTCAGCGCAGCGCCCCCGAGTGCGCCACCCCCGCTCCCCGGCGGGCCGCCGCCGGGACGTATCTGGTCGAGGCCCAGGCCGAGGGCTTCAGCAAGGTGCAGACGTCGTTCGTCCTGACGGCGGACTGACGGCGGACTGACGGGAACGGACCGACCGGAGCGGCTCCAGCGGAACGGACCAGCCAAAGCGGGCCGGCCAAAGCTGACCGACCAAAGCTGACCCAGCGAAGCGAACCGACCGAAGCGGACCCAGCAGAGCTGACCGACCGGAGCTGACCGCCCCGCGCGCGGGGGCCGCGTCCGGGAGCGGCTCGCGGACCGGTGCTGGGCGGGCGAGGGACCGACCCGCGCGCAGGGGCACGCGCCCTTCGGGGCGACCGGGGGGATACCGGAGAGGGCCGGAGGCTAGACGTACCGCTCCAGGATCGACGACTCCGCCAGCCGTGACAGTCCCTCGCGCACGCTCCGGGCGCGCGCCTCGCCGACCCCGTCCACCGTCTGGAGGTCGTCGACGCTCGCGGCCAGCAGCTTCTGGAGTCCGCCGAAGTGCTCGACCAGCCGGTCGATGATGGCGCCCGGCAGCCGCGGAACCTTGGCCAGCAGCCGGAACCCGCGCGGCGACACCGCCGTGTCGAGGGTCTCGGGGGACCCGGTGTAGCCGAGGCCCCGCGCGACCGTGCCCAGCTCCAGCAGCTCCGCGTGGCTGAGCGCGTCCAGCTCGGAGAGGGCCTCCTCGACCGTGCGGGAACGCTTCACCGTGGGCTCGGGGACGTAGTCCCGTACGACCAGCTCGCGGTCGGGCTCGACCCCGGCGATCAGCTCCTCCAGCTGGAGCGCCAGCAGTCGCCCGTCGGTGCCCAGTTCGACCACGTACTCGGCGATCTCGGTGGCGATCCGGCGGACCATCTCCAGCCGCTGCGCGACCGCCGACACATCCCGGACCGTCACCAGGTCCTCGATCTCCAGCGCCGACAGCGTGCCCGCCACCTCGTCCAGGCGGAGCTTGTAGCGCTCCAGGGTGGCCAGGGCCTGGTTGGCGCGGGACAGGATCGCCGCCGAGTCCTCCAGGACCCGGCGCTGACCGTCGACATAGAGGGCGATCAGCCGCATGGACTGCGATACGGAGACCACCGGGAAACCCACCTGCTTGGAGACCCGGTCCGCCGTACGGTGCCGGGTGCCCGTCTCCTCGGTGGGGATCGTCGGATCGGGCACCAGCTGGACGCCGGCGCGCAGGATCTTCGACAGGTCGGACGAGATGACGATGCCGCCGTCCAGCTTGCACAGCTCGCGCAGCCGCGTCGCCGTGAACTCGACGTCCAGCACGAAACCGCCCGTGCACATCGCCTCGACCGTCTTGTCGGAGCCCAGCACGATGAGACCGCCGGTGTTGCCCCGCAGGATCCGCTCCAGGCCGTCCCGCAGTGCCGTACCCGGCGCCACGGCGCTCAGCGAGGCGCGCATCAGGCCCTCTGAACCGGCACTCCCACCGGACTTTCCGGGAGCTGCTGCCCGGTCGTTGGCTGCCACTGCACTCCTCCGGTCGCAGGTTCTCAGGCGTCCCGTACGGCGTCCCGTTTCACGTACTCGGTTCGTACGGACGGGCGAGACCTGGGCAAAGTCTACCGGCGGTCCTCCTCGTCCCGGGGGGCCTCCCGGCGACGGGAGCGCGGCAGCACCCGCAGCGCGTCCCCTATGTCCGCGACTTCCAGGACCTTCATACCGGGTGGGATCTTGCCCGGATCGCTTGGTACGAGGGCGTGGGTGAAGCCCAGCCGGTGCGCCTCGGAGAGTCTGCGCTGCACGCCCGTGACCCGTCTGACCTCGCCCGCGAGGCCCACCTCGCCGATCGCCACAAGGTTCTTCGGCAGCGGAGTGTCGCTGGCCGCGCTGGCCAGCGCCAGGGCCACGGCGAGGTCCGCGGCGGGCTCGGAGAGCTTCACCCCGCCGACCGTCGCCGAGTAGATGTCCCGCTTGCCCAGGGCGCTGATCCGGCCGCGCTGCTCCAGTACCGCGAGCATCATCGACACCCGGGAGGTCTCCAGCCCGGAGGTGGTCCGGCGCGGGGACGGGATCTGCGAGTCCACGGTGAGCGCCTGGACCTCGGCGACCAGCGGGCGGCGGCCCTCCAGGGTGACGGTCAGACAGGTGCCGGGCACCGGCTCCGCGCGGCGGGTCAGGAACAGGCCGCTGGGGTCGGTCAGGCCGGTGATGCCCTCGTCGTGCAGCTCGAAGCAGCCGACCTCGTCGGTGGCGCCGTAGCGGTTCTTGACGCCGCGGACCAGGCGCAGGCGCGCGTGCCGGTCGCCCTCGAAGTGCAGGACGACATCCACCAGGTGCTCCAGCAGACGCGGGCCCGCGATGGCGCCGTCCTTGGTGACATGGCCCACCAGGAGCGTCGACATACCGCGCTCCTTGGAGGCCCGGATCAGCGCGCCGGCCACCTCGCGCACCTGCGCCATGCCGCCGGGCGCGCCGTCGATCTCCGGGGAGGCCACCGTCTGCACCGAGTCCAGGATCAGCAGGGAGGGCTTGACCGCGTCCAAGTGGCCGAGGACGGCCGACAGATCCGTCTCCGCGGCGAGGTAGAGATGGTCGGCGAGGGCCTTGATGCGGTCCGCGCGCAGCCGCACCTGGCTCGCGGACTCCTCGCCGGTCACATAGAGCGTGGGGTGTTCGTCGCTGGAGGACTTGGCCGCCACGTCCAGCAGCAGGGTCGACTTGCCGACGCCGGGCTCGCCCGCCAGCAGCACCACCGCGCCGGGCACCAGACCGCCGCCCAGGACCCGGTCCAGCTCGGGCACGCCGGTGGTGCGGGCGGTGGCCTGACGGCCGTCCACCTGGCCGATGGGCACGGCGGAGGTGGTGACCCGACCGGGGGTCGTCGTCCGGACGGCGGGCGTGCCGTACTCCTCGATCGTGCCCCACGCCTGGCACTCGGGGCAGCGGCCGAGCCACTTGGCCGTCTGCCAGCCGCATTCGGTGCAGCGGTAGGACGGTCGGTCCTTCGTGGATTTGGTACGGGCAGCCATGCGGCGACCCTAGCCGCTGGCACTGACAACGAGGCCGGCGCTCGCGGTGCCGCCCGGCCGGCCGGCCCCGCCCCCAGGCTTGTCGGGGCCGGTGCGGAAGCGCGGTGCGGCCCGCCTCCGCCTGCTCGTCACCACCCTCAAACTCGGCCATCCCGTCAAGAACCAGCCATGGAACGAACCGTTCCTGTCCCCCATTGAGGGATCGTTTCACCCGTACGGATTAAATGTGCTCAAGGTGGGAGAAGGGGCCGTCGCGCGCCCCCTACGGTCCACGAGTGATGACCAGCAGCCAGCAGACAGCGACCCGCACCACTGGCGCACACCGGGCGCGCAGGGAGGCACGTGACCGCGCTGCGGCGCGCACGCTGGCGCAGCGCCCACCCGCGCGCTACGAGCCCTATCTGGACGGCTTGTTCACCTACTGCCTCTCCGTCCTGTGCGACCACGACACGGCGACCGCCGCCCTCGGCGACGCCCTCGCGCTGGCCGAGCGCCGCGGCACCCGCGCCCCGGAGGCCCCCGGCGACCGGCGCGCCTGGCTGTACGCGCTGGCCCGCTGGACCTGTCTGCGCAAGCTGGCCGAGGCCAAGCAGAAACGTCAGGGCACGCATGCCTCCGGCCGGGCGCACCCCGGCGCACAGCTCCCCGCGGCCCACGCCTCGGCGCGTTCCGGCACCCACACCCCGGCGCACCCCGGCGTGCACGCCCCCGCGCAGCCGCCCGTCACGGAGGAGGTGCAGGAGTTGCGGCGCCGCGAACTGGCCCTGCTGGCCTGGCCCGAGGCCGCCGGGACCTCCCCGGAGCAGCGCGAGGCCCTCGAACTGGCCGTGCGCCACCATCTGGCCGCCCATGAGGTCGCCGCCGTGCTCGGCATGGACCTGGCCACCGCCCGCGAACTGCTCGCCTCCGCCGCCTGCGAGGTGGAACGCACCCGCGCGGCGCTCGCCGTGGTCGAGACCGGCGGCTGCCCCGGCGTCGCCCGCCTCACCGGCGACCACCAGCTGGTGCTCAGCACGACCCTGCGCCGGGAACTCGTCCGCCATGTCGACGACTGCCCGCGCTGCCGCCGGACCGCCCAGCGCGCGGTCCCCGGCCGCTGGCCCGGCGCCACCGTCACCCCCGCCGAGCTGCCCGTCCTGGGGGCGCCCCGTACGGCGCTCCACCGGGCGCTGGCCCACCACACCCGCGCGCGGGGGGCCGCCGTACCGCGCTACGACCGGCGTGGCTTCCCGATGGACCCCAAGGACCGCGCGGCCCGCAGGGACCGCATCCGCGCGCGTGCCGTCACCACGACCGTCGTCGCCACGGTCGTCGCCGCGCCCGTGATCGCCCTGTGGTCGGCCTACCGCGGCGCCCCCTCGGTGGCCGACGGACAGGGCGGCCCCGGCGCGACCGCCACCCAGGAGGACGGTCCCGGGGGCCTCGACGGCACCGGCTCCGGCTACCAGAACGCGGGCAGCGCCGGCGACCGCCCCGACCGCTTCGGCACCGGCGACCGCCCCGATGTCTCCGTCCAGGTGCTCAGCGTGTCCGGCGCCGGGCACCAGGGCGCCGCCCGCATGGAGGTCACCGCGGCCAACAGCGGCGACACCACCCTCATCACCCTCACCGCCACCGGCGACACACCGGTGAGCTGGTCCGCGTCCACGGCGGCGACCTGGCTCTACCTCAGCCGCGCCGCGGGAACCCTCCAGCCCGGCGAGTCGTTGACGATCAAGGTGTACGTGGACCATCTGCGCGAGCCGTCCGGCCACTGGAGCGCGCGGGTGGCGGTCTCCCCGGCCGGGGCGGTCGTCTCCATCGAGGGCTACGGCACCGCGCCCACGCCGACCGCGCCCCGCCCGACGCCGACGCGCACCCCACCGCCGACCGACCCGGGACCCACCGAACCCGAGCCGACCCCGACCTTCTCCACCCCGACCGCCCCGCCCAGCAGCCCACCCCCGACCCCGACGGACCCCGAGCCCACCCCGACGGCCCCGACTCCGACGGACCCGGGCTCCACGCCGACGCCGAGCGAACCGGGGGAGCCTGGTTCTGGGTGAGCTACCTGGGGGCGGCGGCTGGGTCGGGTTGAGGGCGTGCGGGGTTGGCTGCGCGGGTCGGCTGCGCCAGGGCGAGCGGTTCGCCGCCGGCTGGCGTCGGGGTGAGCGATTCGGGGCCGACTGGCGCCGGGGGCGCATTGCGCGGGCTCGGCTGGCGCCGGGCTGGTCGGCAAAGGGTCGACCGGCGTCGGCTGGATGGCGCCGGTTCGGCTTGGCGTCGGAGGGGAGGGCGGCGGGGCTGGGCGGCGCGGGGGCGAGCGGCACCCGGCCGAGCGACGCCGGGGGTGGACTGCCCGGGGGCGGCTGACGCCGGGCAGGTCTGAGGGGCTCAGGTACGCCGTCACGTCGATGAGCGCCGCCTTCTGCTGAGTGCTGCTTCTGCCCAGCCGCAGCGCCCCCCGGCAGCGGGTCCTGCCCGGCGTCCACCGATCCGGGTTCCCCACCCTCATGGCCCGGTTTCCCGGCTCTTGGCCCGGTTTCCCAGCGACCTGATCCGGCTCCTGCCCGGATCCGGTTGCCGAGCGACCCGATCCGGCCTCCGGCCGCGACCCGATTCCTGAGCGACCCGATCCGGCTCCCGGCCCTCCCGACGCAGTTCCTGGTCCCCGACCCGGCTATCGGACCCGGCTCCCGGCTTCCGGACGCGGCTCCAAGCCCACCGACCCAGCTCCGAGCCCCCTGCTAAGTCCTCAGCCCCCCGGCTCAGCCCTCAACCGCCCTTCCCGGGCCCCAGGCGCCCCCCACCGCCTCAAGTCGGCCCCCCACGCCCTCAACCGCCCGCTCAGGGCCTAAACCGGCGCCAGGCCCCCCTGGCCCTCCGCGTCCCTCACCCCTCCGCGTCCCCCGGCTCCGCCGTGCCCGCCGGGCGCCCCGGCCCCACAAGCCCCGCCGACCCCGACGGCCCCGCCGGATCCACTGACCCCACCGACCCCACCGACCCCACCGCCCCCGCCGGATCCGCCGGATCCGCCGGATGCGGAGCAAACAGCGGCAACCCCGACGCCAACCGCTCCTCGCACAGCTCGCTCAGCCGGTCGTAGCCCGCCTTGCCCATCAGCTCGGTCAGCTCGGGGCGGTAGGAGACATAGACCGGGTCGCCCGCGCCGTGCGCCGAGGTCGCGGAGGTGCACCACCAGTGCAGATCGTGGCCGCCCGGACCCCAGCCCCGCCGGTCGTACTCGCCGATGGACACCTGGAGCACCCGGGTGTCGTCGGGGCGGTCGATCCAGTCGAACGTGCGTCTCACCGGCAGCTGCCAGCAGACGTCCGGCTTGGTCTCCAGCGGTTCCCGGCCCTCCCGGACGGCCAGGATGTGCAGCGAGCAGCCCGCGCCCCCGGCGAATCCGGGCCGGTTCTGGAAGATGCAGGAGCCCTGGAAGGGGCGGGTCTGCCGGTCGCCGTCCTCGTCCTCGGAGACCCAGCCGTGCCGGGTGCCCTCGCCGTGGTGCTGCCAGATGTCCGGCGTGAGCCGTGCCACGAACCCGGCGACCCGCTGCTCGTCGTCCTCGTCGGAGAAGTGCGCGCCCAGTGTGCAGCACCCGTCGTCCGCGCGGCCTGCCTGGATGCCCTGGCAGCCGCTTCCGAAGACGCAGTTCCAGCGGGAGGTCAGCCAGGTCAGATCGCAGCGGAAGACCTGCTCGTCGTCCGCCGGGTCCGGGAACTCGACCCACGCGCGCGGGAAGTCCAGCCCCTGTTCGTCGCCGGTCGCGGCCTCGGCGGCGGCCCGCCCTTTCGCCTTCTTGCCGACTTTGACTGCCTTGTCGATCATGTCGAGCTTGTCGGCTTTGCCGGTCGTATCGTTCTTACCGGTCTTGCCGCTCTTGTCGCTCTTCGCCTTTTTCGTCTTTGGCACGGGTCCAGGGTAAGTCGCCGGACCCGTCCATGGGACCGCTCGGGAACCGGCCTCCGGGGCAAAGGATCGCGCCACTGGCAGTAGCGTTCCGGGTATGAGACTCGGTGTCCTCGATGTGGGAAGCAACACGGTGCATCTGCTGGTGGTGGACGCGCACCCGGGCGCGCGCCCGCTCCCCGCGCACTCGCACAAGGCGGATCTGCGCCTCGCCCAACTGCTGGAAGAGGACGGGTCCATCGACGCCGCAGGCGTCGACCAGCTGATCACCATCGTGCACGAGGCCCTCCAGGCCGCCGAGGACAAGGGCGTCGAGGAGATCCTGCCGTTCGCCACCTCCGCCGTGCGCGAGGCCACCAACGCGGACGACGTCCTCGCGCGCGTACGCGCCGAGACCGGGGTCGAGCTGCGGGTGCTGACCGGCGAGCAGGAGGCCCGGCTGACCTTCCTCGCGGTACGCCGCTGGTTCGGCTGGTCGGCCGGAAAGCTGCTGGTCCTGGACATCGGCGGGGGCTCCCTGGAGATCGCCTACGGCATCGACGAGGAACCCGACGCCGCCGTCTCCCTCCCGCTGGGCGCCGGCCGCCTCACCGCCGCCTGGCTGCCCGGCGACCCGCCCGAACCGGCCGCCATAAGGGCCCTGCGCCGCCATGTACGGGCCCGGATCGCCCGTACGGTGGGGGAGTTCAGCAGGTTCGGCGCTCCCGACCATGTGGTGGCCACGTCCAAGACGTTCAAGCAGCTCGCCCGTATCGGCGGCGCCGCCCGCAGCGCCGACGGCCTCTATGTGCAGCGCGACCTCAAGCGCGAGTCCCTGGAGGCATGGGTGCCGCGGCTGGCCTCGATGACCATCGCCGAGCGCTCCGAACTCCCCGGTGTCTCCGACGGCCGCGCGGGCCAGCTCCTCGCCGGTGCCCTGGTGGCGGAGGGGGCGATGGACCTGTTCGGCGTGGAGACCGTAGAGGTCTGCCCCTGGGCCCTGCGCGAGGGCATCATCCTGCGCAAACTGGACCGCATGGGCACCACGATGACCCCGGCGATGCCGACGGACCTGGCGGACCTGTAGCCGACAGGTGGGCCCGAAACACCCCACCCGACACCTCACCCGCGCGCGTGTACCCCCGTACCCGCCCGTGAACCCCGTCCACCCGGGCCCACCGCCAATCCCACGTACCCTGTGCTTCGTGGCACCCCCTGTCGTACGCATTCCGGACGCGAAGGTCGCCCTCTCGACGGCGTCGGTCTACCCGGAGTCGACGGCGACGGCCTTCGAGATCGCCGCACGCCTGGGGTACGACGGTGTCGAGGTCATGGTCTGGAACGACCCGGTCAGCCAGGACATCGACGCCCTGCGCCGACTCGCCGACTACCACCGGGTCCCGATCCTCGCCGTGCACGCACCCTGTCTGCTCATCACCCAGCGGGTCTGGTCCACGGACCCCTGGACCAAGCTCCAGCGCGCCCGCGCCGCCGCCGAGCGGCTCGGCGCGAGCACGGTCGTGGTCCATCCGCCGTTCCGCTGGCAGCGCCAGTACGCGCGGGACTTCGTCACCGGGATCTGGCGCATGGCCGACGAGACCGATGTCCGGTTCGCCGTCGAGAACATGTACCCCTGGCGCTACCGCGACCGCGAGATGCTCGCGTACGCCCCCGAGTGGGACGTCACCAAGGACGACTACCGGCACTACACGATCGATCTCAGCCATACGGCGACCGCCCGCGTCGACGCCCTCCACATGGTCGACCGGATGGGCGACCGCCTCGGCCATGTCCATCTCGCCGACGGCCGGGGTTCGGCCAAGGACGAGCACCTGGTCCCCGGCCGGGGCACCCAGCCCTGCGCCGAACTCCTGGACCGGCTCGCCGTGACCGGCTTCGACGGGCATGTGGTGATCGAGGTCAACACGCGCAGGGCGATGTCCAGCGCCGAGCGCGAGGCGGACCTCGCGGAGGCCCTCGCCTTCACCCGCCTCCATCTGGCCTCACCGACGAAGGTGACCCGGTCATGACCGCCCCGGAGAACGAACCCAAGCCCGCTCCCGGGACCCCGGCCCGGAGCGACGCCCCAGGTGCCCCGGCCCAGACCGGTACCCCTGGGACCCCGGTCCAGAGCGACCCCGCCGGGACCCCCGCCCAGACCGGCACCCCTGGGACCCCGACCCGGAGCGACGCCCCCGGGACCCCCACCCCAAACCGCCCCCCTAGGACCCCCACCCAGAACGCCCCCCCTAGGACCCCCGCCCAGACCGACACCCCCGCCCCCCCCACAACACCCCCCCGCCGCCGAGGCCGCCCCTCCCGTACCGACTCCGCCGACGGCCCCGCCACCCGTGACCGGATCCTGGCGGCGGCCCGGGACAAGTTCTCCGAGCGCGGGTACGACAAGACCTCCGTGCGGGGGATCGCGAAGTCGGCCGGGGTGGACCCGGCCCTCGTCCACCACTACTTCGGCACCAAGGAGCAGGTCTTCGCCGCCGCCGTCGAGGCCGTCGCCGCCCCGGCGCTCCGCGCACCCGACGTGGTGGTCGACGGCCCCCTGGAGGCCGCGGGGGAGCGGCTGACCCGCTACTTCTTCGGCGTCTGGGAGAACCCGGCCACCCGCAAGCCACTGCTGGCCATCGTCCGCTCCGCCGTGAACAACGAGGCCGCGCGGGTCGTCTTCAGCAACCTCATCGCCAACACGCTGCTGCGCCGGATCGCCGACGACGTCGATCTGCCCGACCCGAAGCTGCGGGCCGAGCTGGCGGCGTCCCAGCTGGTGGGGATCGCCGTGATCCGCTATGTGATCAAGATCGAGCCACTGGCCTCGGTCGATATCGAACAGATCATCGAACGAGTCGCCCCCGTGGTCCAGAGCCACCTGACCAGCCCTTGATCAGCCGCTGGCCAGCCCTTGGTCATCCTTCGACCAGCCCCCGATCGGCCCCCGAGCGGACCCGACGCCAGGACGCCCGCAGCGGCAGCGGCCCGGCAGGACACCCCGCAAAGAGCCCCCACCCGGCCCGCCCGCCCGGCCCGCCCATGAGACCCGCCCATGAAACCCGCCCGTGAGACATTCATCCCGAATCCCGGACATGGTGTCCATCCCTTGGAGCGCGGGCGTACGCTCATAGCAGCCAGAACTCCGACGGTTCGGTTCCCGACCGCCGGAACTCTCGGAACTCTCCGAAGGAGCGAGCGACGATGCCCGAGCTGAGGTCCCGCACAGTCACCCACGGCCGCAACATGGCGGGCGCCCGCGCCCTTATGCGCGCCTCCGGTGTACCCGGTGCGGACATCGGCCGGAAGCCGATCATCGCGGTCGCCAACAGCTTCACCGAGTTCGTGCCCGGTCACACCCATCTCGCGCCGGTCGGCCGGATCGTCAGCGAGGCGATCGTCGCGGCCGGCGGCATCCCGCGCGAGTTCAACACCATCGCGGTGGACGACGGCATCGCCATGGGCCATGGCGGCATGCTCTACTCCCTGCCCTCCCGCGACCTGATCGCGGACAGCGTGGAGTACATGGTCGAGGCGCACTGCGCGGACGCGCTGGTCTGCATCTCCAACTGCGACAAGATCACCCCGGGCATGCTCAACGCGGCCCTGCGGCTGAACATCCCCACGGTCTTCGTCTCCGGTGGCCCCATGGAGGCCGGCCGCGCCACGCTCGTCGACGGCACGGTCCGCACGCTCGACCTGATCGACGCCATGGTCGAGGCCGCGAACGAGAACGTGTCGGACGCGGATGTCCTCCGTATCGAGGAGAACGCCTGTCCGACCTGCGGCTCCTGCTCCGGCATGTTCACGGCGAACTCGATGAACTGCCTGACCGAGGCCATCGGCCTGTCCCTGCCGGGCAACGGCTCGGTCCTGGCCACCCACACGGCCCGTAAACAGCTCTACGTGGACGCCGCGCGCACGGTCATGGACGTGACCCGCCGCTACTACGAGCAGGACGACGACACGGTCCTGCCGCGCAACATCGCCACCTTCGCCGCGTTCGAGAACGCCATGGCCCTGGACATCGCCATGGGCGGCTCCACCAACACGATCCTGCATCTGCTGGCCGCCGCCCAGGAGGCCGAGGTCCCGTTCGGGCTGGCCGAGATCGACGCCGTGTCGCGGCGCGTGCCGTGCCTCGCGAAGGTCGCGCCGAACGTCGCCAAGGACCGGACGTACTACATGGAGGACGTGCACCGCGCGGGCGGTATCCCGGCGCTGCTCGGCGAGCTGCACCGCGCGGGCCTGTTGAACGAGGATGTGCACGCGGTGCACAGCCCGTCCCTCGCCGACTGGCTGAAGACCTGGGACGTGCGCGCCGGCTCCCCGTCCCCCGACGCGATCGAGCTGTGGCACGCGGGTCCCGGCTGCGTCCGTTCCGCCGAGGCGTTCTCCCAGTCCGAGCGCTGGGAGTCGCTGGACGAGGACGCCGAGGGCGGCTGCATCCGCTCGGCCGAGCACGCGTACTCCAAGGACGGCGGACTCGCTGTGCTGAAGGGGAACTTGGCGGTGGACGGGGCCGTTGTGAAGACAGCGGGCGTCGATGCGTCGATCTGGACCTTCGAAGGCCCGGCCGTCGTCTGCGAGTCGCAGGAGGAAGCCGTTGAGAAGATCCTGACCAAGCAGGTCAAGGAGGGTGACGTGGTGGTCATCCGCTACGAGGGCCCCAAGGGCGGCCCGGGTATGCAGGAGATGCTGTACCCGACCTCGTATCTCAAGGGCCGCGGCCTGGGCAAGGCGTGCGCGCTGGTCACCGACGGCCGCTTCTCCGGCGGCACGTCCGGCCTGTCCATCGGCCACGCCTCCCCCGAGGCGGCGTCCGGGGGCACGATCGCCCTGGTCGAGGACGGCGACCGCATCCGTATCGACATCCCCAACCGCTCGATGGAGCTGCTGGTCGACGACGCCGAACTCGCCCGCCGCGAGCAGGCGCTGGGCGGGGTCTACGCCCCGAAGAACCGCGAGCGCAAGGTCTCCGCCGCCCTGCGCGCGTACGCGGCGATGGCCACCAGCGCCGACCGGGGCGCGGTCAGGGACGTCAGCAAGCTGGGCTGAGCCGCGTCCGACGGAGGGTGTGGGCTGAGCGCCATCCGACGGAGGCAGCCCATCCGACGGAGGGCGTGGGCCGAGCCCCATCTGCCCGAGGGCCGGCCGCCCGACCCGAGGCAGGGACCGGCCACCACGAGGGGCCGCACGTGACGGGTGCGGCCCCTTGGCCATCCCGTCCCACGGAGAGCCCCGCACCGGCAGCCCCACGCACCGGGCGAGCCCGTCCACAGGCCCATCTACGAGCACGAGCCCATCCACGGGCCCATCCACGAGCGCGGGCCCACCCGCGAGAGCTCATCCACGAGCACGAGCCCGCCCACAAGCCCATTCACGACCACGGGCCCACCCACGAGAGCCCATCCAAAAGCACGAGCCCGCCCACAAGCCCGCCAACCCGGCGAGCCGCCCTACCACCCCTCCACCCCACCCCCCTCCACCCCGAACAACGTCCCGTCCGGCGCCGCCCCGAACACCTTCCCCTCACCCACCACCGGCACCGGCAACCCCGACACCACCGACTCGCGCGCAGCCCCCGGCCGCGCCTCCGTCTGCCCGAGCTGCTCGCCCTTCGCCGCGTCCACGGCGACCACCCGCCCGTCCCCGGCCCCGAAGTACAGCCGCCCCCCGGCCACCACCGGCGCCGACGGAAAACTCACCGACGTCTCCACCCGCCACACCTGCGCCGACTTCCCCGCGTCCACGGCCACCAGCGCCCCATCGGCCCCGATCAGATACACCCGGTCCGTATCCCCCACGACGCTCTGCGCGCCCGCGACCGGATAGCGGAGCGCGATCCGCCGCTGATCCCCCCGCTCCACGTCGTAGCGCACCACGGCATCCGTGTCGGAGTACGCCGCCGCCGTCGAGGTGAACCACAGCACCCCGTCCCGCGCGCCGACCAGGGTGAGCGTCCCGGTCAGCCGCCGCTGCCAGCGGACCTCGCCGGTCTCCGGGTCGACGGCGCTGACCCGCGTCCCGTCCGCCCCGTCGGCGCCGACCGCGTACGCGTTCCCGTCGCCGTACGACTGGAACACCGGCTGGGTGAGCCCGTCCACCGTCCGCCGCCACTTCCGCTCCCCGGTGGCCGCGTCCAGCGCGGTGACCTCGGAGTCGTCGGCGGTGAGCAGGACGACCCCGCCGGCATGCGCGATCCGTCCGCCGTAGCCGGTCAGATCATGGGTCCAGCGGGTACGGCCGGTGTCCGGATCCAGCGCGGCCAGCCGCCGCCCGCCGTCCGTGACGACATGCAGCAGCCCACCCGACAGCACCGGCGGCTCCACGACACCGTTCCCACCGACCCCACCACCCGCCCCGGCGTCCACCTCACCATCCACCCCACTGTCCGCCCCTCCATCCACCCCACTGTCCGTCCCCCCATCCACCCCACTGTCCGTCCCCCCATCCGCCCCGGCATCCGTCCCGGCCCGAGCCCACCGCACCGACCCGTCCACCGGATCCACCTCCGCCGCGAGCACCCCGGGCCGGGTGCAGTACAGCGCGTCGGGCGCGTACACACAGTGCGGCATCCCACCGGCCTCGGCGCCCTTCGCACTCAGCGCCACCTCCCACGGCCGGAACCCCTCACCCAGCCCCGAAGCCCCCTGCCCACCCTGCGGGGCGGCGGACTCACCCCCGGCCACCGCGAACACCCCGGCCCCGAGCGCCACGGCGACGGCCGCGGCCCCGACCCCCGTCCACAACCTCCGCCCACGTGGCAGCCGTACCCGCCCCGGCCGCCCCTCGCCGCCGACGCCCGGCACCCCGCGCCGCCGATGGGTAGGCACCTCGGCCCGCCCCGAACGCCTCCCGCGCCCCGCCCCACCGGAAGCCGACCCCGACGCCCCGCCCGCCCCGGAATCCGAGCCCTCCCCGCGCGCCCCGGAACCCCCACCCCCCGCCGCCCGCTGCTCCGGTATGAACGCCTGCGTGTCGTACGACGCCGACACCGACCGCAGCTCGGTCATCAGCTCATCCGGCGTCGGCCGATCCTCGGGATCCTTGGCCAGACAGCGCGCGACCAGCTCCGCGAGATCCTCCGGCACCCCTGTCAAGTCCGGCTCTTCATGGACGACCTGATAAGCCACCAGATAAGGACTGTCCGAATCGAACGGCCCACTGCCGGTCGCCGCGTGCACGATGACCGACCCGAGGGCGAACACATCGGCGGCGGGCCCCACATCACGCGGCCTGCGGAACTGCTCCGGCGCCATGAACGGCGGCGTACCGATCAGTTTGCCGGTCTCGGTACGCAGTTCACTGTCCGAGGGCCGGGAGATCCCGAAGTCGATGACTTTCGGCCCATCCTCGGCGAGCAGCACATTGCTGGGTTTGAGATCCCGGTGGACCACTCCGGCCCGATGGATGTCCCGCAGCGCCTCCGCCAGCCCGGCCATCAACTGCCGTAGCCGAGCGGCTGGCAGCGCCCCGTTCCGCTTCACATACTCGGCGAGGGTCGGCCCGGGGATGAACAGGGTCGCCATCCAGGGCCGCCCGGCATGGGGATCGGCGTCCACGACCGGCGCGGTGAACGCCCCGCTGACCTTCCGCGCCGCCCCGACCTCCTGCCGGAACCGCCCCCTGAACTCGGGATCCTGCGCGAAATCGGCATGCACGACCTTCACCGCGAGCTTCAACCCGGAGGCCGACCGCGCCAGATGTACGACACCCATCCCACCGGAGCCCAACGGGGCCTCCAGCAGATACTGTCCGGCATACTGCGGAGATTCCGCTTCCGCATCCGCGCCGGTGCTGCGCCATGGCGGCATCGCTCACCCCCGGATGCTCCTCCGCACGCACGACGCGCTGAGCCTAGTCGATGCTTCGTACGAAACCCCGGGCGCCTTGCTAGCCTCGGTGCGCCACGTGATGTTGGCGTGAAGCGTTCATCGTGAAGGTTCATCCAGGGGGGAGAACGACATGGCCACGGAGAACACTGAGCAGGTCGTGACACAGGGGGCGGACGAGGCCGACGACCGGCCGGCGCAGGCCGAACAGACCGCGCAGTCGGCCGAGACGGAGTCGGAGTCGGCGGCGGCACGGGTACGCGCGTACCCGGTGGCCCCCGGCGTCCGGCTGAACGTCCGCAACGGCCCCGGCACCCACTACCGGATCGTCCGCGTCCTCCCCGAGGGCGCCACGGTCCCGATCTACTGCCAGCGCCCCGGCGACTCCGTCACCGGCCCCTACGGCACCTCGACCATCTGGGACTGCATCGCCAACGCCCAGTATGTGTCCGACGCCTATGTGAAGACGGGCAGCGACGACTACGTCGCACCCCGCTGCTCCTGACCCACCAGGCACCTGACGCCTCAGACACCCGCCCCACCAGGGCCCACGGCTCCCGGCGATCCCGATCACCGGGAGCCGCGCCATGCCCCACCCTGCCCCACCCCACTCCGCCCCACCCCACTCCGTCCCGCCTCGCCCCACTCCGCCCCGCCCCGGAAAACCCCTCCGCACCACCCGCAGCCCCCACACCCCCACCCGGTGATAATCGACAGGTGAGCGAGAACCCGAAGGGCAAGACCGGCAGAACCGCCAAGCCGACCAACACCGGCAAGGCCGACGCGGACGGCACAGGCGGAACCGGCGCAACAGGCGGCGCAGACAGCACCCCCACCCGCCAAACGCCCCCAGCCGAGCTTCCCGCCGACCCCCCGGCGTCCGAGCCCCCCGCCGACCCCACCCCCGACGGCCCCCGCCCCCAGCCGATCCGTTTCTTCGGCACGACCTGGGTCGACCACACCAACGGCTACCTCCTGCGCCGCGCCGGTGTCGCCGTAGGCTCCCTCGCCGCGGCCGTCGCCGCCTGCCTGGTCCTGCGCTTCGCCTACCAGGGGCTCCAGCTCGCCGACACCGGCAGCCTCGTCACGCTGCTGGTCGTCGTGATGTTCGCGGTGTGCAGCGCGCTCGCCTTCCGCGCCACCTGGGACAGCTTCTCCCGGCGCCCTGATCCGGACCGCCAGTCCTCCCAGCGCGGCCTCCTGGCTATCGGCTTCGTCGGCTCCCTCCTCGCCTACTTCTTCCGCGCCCTGACCGAGGCCCCCGGCGAGAAGCTCCACCGCCAGGAGTACGAGGAGGCCCGCCGCACCCACGCGAAGCGCACCTCCCGCCGCACCCGAAACCCGGCGAAGAAGCGCCGCCGCCAGTAACCCCCCCCGCTCACCAAACTCCCTACCCCACCCACCCCACCCCCTCTCCCGCCCACTCCGGCCACCATGGCCGTATGACGACGACACCTCCACCGGCCTCACCGACCACCCAGGACCGCGCCCGCTCCTTCAATTCCGCCGCCGCCCAGTACGCCGCCAACCGCCCCTCCTATCCGCCCGCCCTCCTCGACGCCGTCGAGGAACTGTCCGGCCGCCCCCTCGCCGGCGCCCGGGTCGCGGACATCGGCGCCGGTACCGGCATGGCGACGGCGCTGCTGCGGGGCCGGGGCGCCGAGGTGATCGCCGTCGAGCCCGGCGCGGGCATGGCCGCCGAGTTCCGCCGGACCCTCCCCGACGCCCCTGTCGTCCGGGGCGACGGCGACCGTCTCCCGCTGGCCGACGCCTCCGTCGACCTCGTCACCTACGCCCAGTCCTGGCACTGGACCGACCAGTCCCGCTCGCTCCCGGAAGCCCTGCGCGTCCTGCGTCCGGGCGGCGCCCTCGCCCTGTGGTGGAACACGGACGCCCTGGACATCGACTGGATCGCCGAGCAGTCCCGCCGCGTCCACCGCACCTTCGCCCGCGACAACGCCACCGAGGTACGCCGGATCACCGGCCACGCCATCGACGCGCCAAACGGCCCCGACTTCACCCATCGCCGCATCCGCTGGAGCCGCCGGGTCCCGCTGGACGTCCATCTGGCCAACCTCGGCAGCCACTCGATCTTCCTGGTCGCCGACGAACAGACCCGCACCGCCTTCCTCACCGAGGAGCGAGCCCACCTCCTCACCCACTTCCCGACCGCCCACATCGAAGAGACCTACGACGTCGAACTACTCGTAGCCACCCCCCACCCCTGACCACCCCCCTTTACCCCACCCCCTCCCTTCCAGTGCGGCGGGCCCCCCTCAAGGGCCCGCCGCACACCCATACCGGCCCCCAAGGCCCCACCCCCACACCTCCCAGCCCACCCACCCCCATCCCGCTTGACTCCACCCCACCCCCGGAGGAGTATTCATCGCATGATGAATAAACCCCCGCCCCCACCCGACCCCCTCCCCACCACCACCCCCACTCCCACCCCCACACCCCCAGCCGTACGCGCCGAGAACCTCACCGTCGCCCGCGGCCCCCGCACCGTCCTGCGCGCCCTCGACTTCACCGTCCCGCCCGGCCAGATCACCGGCCTGCTCGGCCCCTCCGGCTGCGGAAAATCCACCCTCATGCGCGCCGTCGTCGGCACCCAGGCCAAGGTCACCGGCACCCTCGACGTCCTCGGCCGCCCCGCGGGCCACCCCACCCTGCGCAGCCGCATCGGCTACGTCACCCAGGCCCCCTCCGTCTACGACGACCTCACCGTCCGGCAGAACCTCGACTACTTCGCCGCCGTCCTCCACCCCGGCCGCGCCGCCGCGGCCCACCGCCGCGCCAACGTCACCCGGGCCATCGCCGACGTCGACCTCACCAGCCACGCCGACTCCCTCGCCGGCAATCTCTCCGGCGGCCAGCGCAGCCGCGTCTCCCTCGCCGTCGCCCTGCTCGGCACCCCCGAACTCCTCGTCCTCGACGAACCCACCGTCGGCCTCGACCCCGTCCTGCGCCGCGACCTCTGGAACCTGTTCCACTCCCTCGCCGCCACCCGCGGCGCCACCCTCCTCATCTCCTCCCATGTGATGGACGAGGCCGAGCGCTGCCACCGCCTCCTCCTGATGCGCGAGGGCGAGATCCTCGCCGACGACACCCCCGCCGCCCTGCGCACCCGCACCGGCAGCGACACCGTCGAAGAGGCATTCCTCCACCTGGTCGACGAAGCCGTCACCGCCGCCCGGACAAAGGAGCCCACCGCATGACCACCACCGGCACCGGCACCCAGCCACCACCCCCCAACGGACCCACCGGCCCTACCACCCCCGTCCCCACCCCCGCCCCCGCCCCCGTCCCCACCCCCTCCGGCGTCCTGAACACCTCCCGCACCCTGGCCACCGCCGCCCGCGTCCTGCGCCAGCTGCACCACGACCCGCGCACGATCGCCCTGCTGATCCTGATCCCCTGCCTGATGCTCTTCCTGCTGCGCTATGTCTTCGACGGCAGCGACCGCACCTTCGACACCATCGGCGCCTCACTCCTCGGGATCTTCCCGCTGATCACGATGTTCCTGGTCACCTCGATCGCCACCCTGCGCGAACGCACCTCGGGCACCCTCGAACGCCTGCTCGCCATGCCCCTGGGCAAGGGCGACCTGATCGCCGGCTACGCCCTCGCCTTCGGCCTTCTCGCGATCATCCAGTCGGCCCTGGCCACCGCACTCGCCGTCTGGGCCCTCGGCCTCGACGTCACCGGCTCCCCCTGGCTGCTGCTCCTGGTGGCCCTGCTCGACGCACTGCTCGGCACCGCCCTCGGTCTCTTCGTCTCGGCCTTCGCGGCCTCCGAGTTCCAGGCGGTCCAGTTCATGCCCGCGGTGATCTTTCCCCAGCTCCTCCTCTGCGGCCTCTTCGCCCCGCGCGACCAGATGCACCCCGCCCTCGAAGCCATCTCCAACGCCCTCCCCATGTCCTATGCCGTCGACGGCATGAACGAGGTCCTCCAGCACGCCGACATGACCGCCGCCTTCCTCCGCGATGTCCTGGTCGTCGCGGGCTGCGCCCTCCTCGTCCTGTTCCTGGGCGCCGCCACCCTCCGCCGCCGCACGACTTGACCGCCCCGCCCCACACCCCCACCCCCTACACCCCCACCCTCCACACCCCCACTCGTCCGCCCACCGGACAGACCCGCCACCCCCCACCCCCGAGTGCGAGGATGAAACCGGACGACACACCCCCGGAGGGCCCCGCACCATGACGCAGAAAGTCGCAGTCCTAGGCACCGGAAAAATCGGCGAAGCCCTGCTCAGCGGCATGATCCGGGGAGGCTGGGCACCCGCCGATCTCCTGGTCACCGCCCGCCGCCCCGAGCGCGCCGAGGAACTCCGCGCCCGCCACGGAGTCACCCCCGTCACCAACGCCGAGGCAGCCAAGACCGCCGACACCCTGATCCTCACGGTCAAGCCGCAGGACATGGGCACCCTCCTGGACGAACTCGCCCCGCACGTCCCCGCCGACCGCCTGATCATCAGCGGCGCGGCCGGCATCCCCACCTCCTTCTTCGAGGAGCGCCTGACCACCGGTACCCCCGTCGTCCGCGTCATGACGAACACCCCGGCCCTCGTGGACGAGGCCATGTCCGTCATCTCGGCCGGCAGCCACGCCACCCCCGACCACCTGGCCACCGCCGAGGAGATCTTCGGCGCCGTCGGCAAGACCCTCCGCGTCCCCGAGTCCCAGCAGGACGCCTGCACCGCCCTCTCCGGCTCCGGCCCGGCCTACTTCTTCTATCTGGTCGAAGCCATGACCGACGCCGGTATCCTGCTGGGCCTCCCGCGCGACAAGGCCCACGACCTGATCGTCCAGTCTGCGATCGGCGCCGCCGTGATGCTCCGCGACAGCGGCGAACACCCGGTCAAACTCCGCGAGAACGTCACCTCCCCGGCCGGCACCACCATCAACGCCATCCGCGAACTGGAGAACCACGGCGTACGGGCCGCCCTCATCGCAGCCCTGGAAGCCGCCCGCGACCGCAGCCGCGCACTGGCCTCCGGCAACAACTGACCCCACCGGCCAGAGGCGGCCTCACCCCTCACCCGCACCCCCGCCCCGGCCACCGACAAAGCGCCCCAGCCCCCCAGCACCCTCACCCCACCCCCACCCCCCCGCACTCTCACCCCACCCCCCGCACCACCTCCGCCGTGGTCACCACCCGCGCGAAGCCGCCCCCCGTGCAGATTCACCGCCGCGGCCCGCGCCGCCTCCTCCGCACTCAGCCGCCAGCCGAACGGCCCCTCCACATCAAAGGTGTAGGTGGCGTCATAGGCCACCACCACATTGAGCCCCAGGTTGCCTCCCATCCGGGCCGTGGTCTCCACACACCAGTTGGTCTGGATCCCGGCCACCACGATCTGCCCGATGCCCTCCGCCTTCAGCCAGCCCGCCAGATCAGGCGCCCCGAGAAACGCGGAGTTCACCGACTTCGTCACCAGCAGCTCCGCCCCGCCCCCCTTCCCCCGTCGCTCCTCCACGTACTCCTTGAAGTCATTGCCCGAGTACCCCCGCCGCAGCGGCGAGTCCTCCCGGGCCGAGTCATGCCGTACGAACACGACCGGCCGCCCCGACGACTGCCAGACATCGATCAACTCGGCGATCCGGTCATCGGCCTCCGGATGGTTCCGCGCCACCGACAGCGCCATCTCGTCGAACCCCCGCTGCACATCCACCACGACCAGCGCGGCGTTCTCAGCGATCCGCGTGAACTCTTCTGTCTCCATGCCGACGATCCTGTCGCCGCCCGCCCCCGCACCCCAGAGGCGCAAAAGACAGCGATCGATGTATTACCGCCACCCCCATGATGTACTCCCACCCATGGACGTCACCGCTGAGCCGGACCCCACGGAGACCGCCCCGCACGACTACCGGGTAGCCCTCATCGCCTTCCCCGGCATCCGCGCCTTCGACGTCTCGATCATCACCGAGGTCTGGGGCACCGACCGCACCGAACAGCACGCCCCCGCCTTCGATCTCCGCCGGGTCGCCACCGACACCGCCCCCATCCCCATGCGCGGCGGCCTCACCCTCCACCCCGACCGCAAGCTCGGCTGGCTGCCGCAGGCCGACCTGATCATCGTCCCCGGCCTGGACGACCACCTCACCCCCGCACCCGCCCCCCTCCTCCACGCACTGCGCCGCGCCCACGCCCGAGGCACCACCCTCGCCTCCCTCTGCGGCGGCGCCTTCACCCTCGCCCAGGCCGGACTCCTCGATGGCCGCCGAGCCATCACCCACTGGAACCTCGTAGACCTCCTGCGCACCCACCACCCCCGCGTCACCGTTGTCCCCGACGCCCTCTTCCTCCAGGACGACAACATCTGGACCGCCGCCGGAACAGCCGCCGGCATCGACCTCTGCCTCCACCTCGTCCGCCGCTCCCATGGCGCCGAAGCCGCCGCCACCATCGCCCGCTCGATGGTCACGGCCCCCTTCCGCACCGGAACCCAGGCACAGTTCATCGAACACCCCACTCCCCGCACCGACCGCGACGACGACACCCTCGCCGCCGTACGCGAACACGCCCTGCGGCACCTGCACGAACCGCTCAACGTCGCCGACCTCGCCGCACACGCGGGCATGTCCGAGCGCACCTTCGCCCGCCACTTCTCCGCGGCCACAGGGACCACACCCCTGCGCTGGCTCCTGGACCAGCGCGTCGCCGCCGCCCAGAAGCTCCTGGAGCGCACCGACCTCCCCATGCCCGAGGTCGCCCGCCGCGCGGGCTTCGGCAGCGAGGTCACGATGCGCCAGCACTTCGCATCGCGCCTCGCCACCAGCCCCCGCGCCTACCGAGCCGCGTTCAGCACACCCAAGCCCCCACCCGTCTCAGCCCCACCCGTCTCAGCCCCACCCGGGTCCCCGTCCCCCGCCATCCGCGGCAACAGCCCGATCGCCCGATAAGCGGCATCCACGACCGGCCGCGCCATGGCCCGAGCCCGCTCCGCACCATCCCGCAGCACCCCCTCCACATACGCAGGATCCGCGCACAACTCCTTGTGCCTGTCCTGTACGGGCCGCAGAACCTCCACCACTGCCTCCGCGGTGTCCCTCTTCAAGGCGCCGTACGATTCATATACACCGCCCAGCGCCTCCGGGTTCCCACCCGTGCACGCCGCGAGAATCTCCAGCAGATTCGCCACCCCCGGACGGCCCTCCCGGTCGTACACGACCTCCCGCCCGCTGTCGGTCACCGCACGCATGACCTTCTTCCGCACCACATCCGGCTCGTCCAGCAGATAGACGATCCCGGGCCCCGTGTCGTCGCTCTTCCCCATCTTCGACCGGGGCTCCTGAAGGTTCATCACCCGAGCGGCCACCCCCGGCCTCGTCGCCCGCGGCACCACGAACGCCTGCCCGTACCGCTGGTTGAACCGCACCGCCAGATCCCGCGCCAGCTCCACATGCTGCGTCTGGTCGTCCCCCACCGGCACCCGGTCCGTCCCGTACGCCAGGATGTCCGCCGCCATCAGCACCGGATAGGTCAGCAGCGACAGCCGCACACTCCCACCCCGTGCCCGCTCCCGCGCCGCCTTCTCCTTGTACTGGATCATCCGCCGCATCTCCCCGTCCGTCGCCACGCACTCCAGCAGATACGACAGCCGCGCATGCTCATCGACATGGCTCTGCACGAACACGGTGCACAGCCGCGGATCCAGCCCCGACGCCAGCAGCAGCGTCGCCGCCTGCCGGCTCAGCCGCCGCACCCGCGCCGGATCGTGGTCCACGGTCAGCGCGTGCAGATCGACGATGCAGAACAGCGCGTCCGCCCGATGCTGATCCACCTCGGCCCACCGCCGCATGGCCCCCAGATAGTTCCCCAGCGTCAGATGCCCGGTCGGCTTGACCCCGCTGAACACTCGCTTCATCCCTCGACCTCCCGCTCAGGGCCACCGCACCCACCGGCCGCCCTCCCCAGGAGGGAGAAACAAGAACGGCCGCCAGAGTGCGGCGGCCGTCGATGACATACGTGACTCAGGCCGCCGTCAGGCGGCCCACCAGAGCTGGTGGCACGTACGTGTCGTCATGTCGACCACAGTACGCCTCCAGGGTTCCGCCCGGACGAGAGTTGACACCGGACATGCCGATACGTAATGTTCTCCGGGCTGTCCGAAGTGAGCGCCGACCTGGTCGGTCCCCGGGCAGCCATTCCGCAAGTCCCACCACTCTCGGCGAACAGCCGGGCAGCTACCTGTCCGCTTGCTCGCTGTATTGCTGGCATGCGTATTTGCGAAATGAGGAATCCTCGTTCGAAAGGACGCGGCCCCCCGATTAGGCGGGGAGCTGGGAATCCGCTAAAGTCTCACTCGTCGGAAGGGCCGAACGGCCGGGAAGACAAACCCCGCTGACTGGGGATCAGGTTGAGAAAAGGATCTGATAGAGTCGGAGACACGAAGGGAAGCGCCCGGAGGAAAGCCCGAGAGGGTGAGTACAAAGGAAGCGTCCGTTCCTTGAGAACTCAACAGCG